>NZ_MDSK01000002.1 GCF_002940205.1 Xanthomonas arboricola pv. guizotiae | reverse complement strand
AGGTTGGTCATGCTGACATTGCCGCGCTGCACAGGTAAGCAATGTTCGATGAGGGCAAATTGTGCTGGCGTGATCTCCATGTCCAATAGTTTAATCTCCCCAGCCACTAGCGTTAACAGGACCTAGTTCGCGCATTGACGAATCCCCGCATCCGTTAGCCGAATGATTGGTCAGCGCCCCCCGGAGCACAAGCTCCGGCGGGAGATGCGTTGAAGCACGGGACCCACGCTTTTGCGAATCCCGAATCCCCAATCCCCAATCCCGGCTACTCACCAAACCGCTCGTCGAAGAAATCGCCCAGCATGCGATACGCACGCTTGGCCGCACGCGGGTTGTACAGGCAGCCCGGTGGGCTGTTGGCATCGGCCTCGGCAAAGCAATGCACCGCGCCGCTGAAGTTGACGAACTGCCAGTCCGCACCCGCTGCATTCATCTCGGTTTCGAACGCAGCAATATCCGCCTTGCTCACGCTCTTGTCGTCGGCACCGTTGAGCACCAGCAACGGCGTCTTGGCCGAGCCGGCGGCTGCCGGACTGGGAGTGGCAATGCCGCCGTGCAGGCTGACCACACCGGCCAGCTGCGCGCCTGCGCGCACCAGTTCCAGCACCGTGGTACCACCGAAGCAGAAGCCCACCGCACCGATGCGCGCTGCATCCAGGGGCGCGGTGCCGGCCTGCGCCTTGAGCACCGCCACTGCTTTCAGCGCACGTGCGCGCAGCTCCGGGGGATCCTTCTTCAGCGCGCCGGCGAACTGCCCGGCCTCGCTGTCGTTGGCGGGGCGCTTGCCCTTGCCGTACACATCGGCCACCAGCACCACGTAATCGTCGCCGGCCAGCTGCTTGGCCTTGGTCACCGCCGAGTCGTTGACGCCGCGCCAGTTGGGCACCATCACCAGGCCCGGGCGCTTGGCATCGCCGGCATCGTCGTAGACCAGCACACCGCTATAGGTGTCCCTGCCGATCTTCCATTCCAGCGGTTTTGCCTGCATTGCCGCCGCTGCGGGGAAGGCCAGCGAGGCCAGGACACCGATCAACCCAACGCCACGCCATGTCCATTGCTTGTGCATGTGCTTGCTCCCAGGATGGTGCGGCGAGTGTAGGCGCTGCCGCCGTGCAGGAGGGGTCGTCATCGGCGCTGTCGGCAACTGCACCGGCAGTTGGCTGGTCGAAGCGCGTTCAGCACCTCGGCATCCGCTGCGCGTGCCGGCGTGCAAGGTAACCGCATCAACGCAGCGGCGCCGGAGTTAAAGCAGACAACACAACGTCGCGAGCAGTCGTCAGTCAGCGTGGACAGCGCGATGACCTGCAGCGTCTGGTACAAACTGATCCCGAGCACCGCCTCCGCCCACCTGCTGATGCGCGCAGCCGGTGTATCGGCTCCTGTTAATGCACGCCCAACCCAGGGATTGCGCTGATCGCCGCCGGGTCGAATCCGGCCAGCTGCGCGAAGTGCCGGCCGCGTGCAACATAGTCGCTGTAGGCACCGAAGCTCGGCGCACCCGGCGAGAGCAGCATTACACCGCCCTGCTCGCCCAGCGCATCGCGCGCCAGCTGCATGGCGTGTTGCAGATCGTTTGCGGCATGCAAGCCGAAGCGCCCGGCGTCGGCCAGCGGCGCCAGCAACGCATGGATACGCGGGCCATTGGCGCCCATGGTGACGATCTCCAGCGGCGCCTGCTGCGCCATCTGCCGGGCGAAATCGTGCCAGTCCAGGCCGCGGTCATGCCCGCCCACCAGCAACGCGACGCGACGCTGGGCAAAGCAGGCCAATGCGGCCAGCGACGCATGCGGCGTGGTGCTGATCGAATCGTTGACGTAGCTGATGCCGTCCACGCTGCCCAATAACTGCAGGCGGTTCGGCAACGGACGAAAACTCAGTGCCGCCGGCGCCAGTGCCGCAGCGTCCAGGCCCAGCGCTTCCAGCGCTGCCAGCACCGCGCACAGGTTGCGGCGATTGTGCTCGCCGGGCAGCGGCACGTCGGCAGTATCGAAGATGGCTTGGTCGCCGCGATACACCACATCGCCGCGCAGGTGCCAGCCATCGGCATGGTTGAACCAACGCACCTCGCTGTCGGGCAACTGCAAGCCGGCAAGCAGCGGATCGGCGGCATTGAGCAAGGCGATCCGCGGCCGACCTTCGGTCACCAGCGACAGCTTGTCGCGCACATAGCGCGCCTCATCGCCGTGCCAGTCCAGATGTTCGGGAAACAGGTTCAACACCAGTGCCAGCTCGGGACGCGCGCCACTGCGCCCGACCTCGCCGGTCTGGTAGCTGGACAACTCGATCGCCCAATACGTCGGGGGTGGTTGCGGCGCCAGCACTTCCAGCAGGGGTTGGCCGATATTGCCGACCAGGGCGGTGCGATGGCCGGCCGCACGCAGCAGATGCGCCAGCAGCGCGGTAGTGGTGCTCTTGCCCTTGGTGCCGGTGACGCAGATGGCGCCAGGCACGCTGCCATCCGGCTGCGCGTGCTCGGCAAACCACAACGCGGTGCCGCCGATGAATTGCGTGCCGTGCTCGGTTGCGGCGGTGTGCGCCTCGGGGCGATACGGGCTGATGCCGGGCGATTTCACCACCACCTCGAACCGGCCCAGCGCCTGCGCGCTGGCATCGGTTTCCACCTGCAAGGCCGCATCTGCCAACGTATCCAGTTCGCGCGCTTCTTCGGCGTTGCAGAACACCGTCAGCGTTTGCGTGGGCAACGCGGCGCGCAGTGCGCGATACGCGGCGCGTCCTTCGCGCCCCCAGCCCCATAACGCAACCGCCTTGCCCTCAAGCTGCGAAATTCGCACGCACGCGCTCCCACAGCGCCGACGGAATCCGGTGTTCGCCGTCGATGGCCAGCAACGGCTCCAGCTGCAGCGCCTGCTGGTCCAGCTGCGGCTGGATCTCGCGAATGAAACGCAGCACCAGCGCGTCTTCCTTCCATTCGGCGCGGCTGGCCAGCACCGCCATCGCCGCGCGCGATTCGCGGCCTTCGCCGACGCATTCGAACGGCTTGTGGTCCTGGAATTCCAGCAGCGCATCGTAGCCGCCGGCCTGGGTTGCATCGTCGAGCAGATTGCGCCCGAAGATCTTGACCAGCCGCGTCTTGGGCATGAACGGCGCCAATGCCAGGAACACGAAATGGCACTTCGGGCAAACCCCGCACCAGCGATGTACCGGGCGCTCGCCCATGATGTGGAAGTTGCGGTTGCAGCTGGAAAAATGCGCGTCGTAGTGATCGGTCCTGGCGAACTGGCGCGCCACCGCCAGCTCCGACAACGGCCGCAGCAGCGAGTAATAGCGCAGGTCGGCTGCCACGTGCCGCTGCACGTAATCGCCGAACGCTTGCTCGAACGCCCAACCCTTGGACCACTGGTGATTGACCTCGCCGGTGCCGGGAATCTGGCTGCCGTAACTGGCCGAACGCTCGTTGGAAAACACCACCTGGTCCACGCCGTTGAGCAAGGCCGACAACACCAGGATGGCCGAATTCACCGCGGTGACCGGGATATGCCCGTTCCAGGCGCCCTGGCGATTGAGCTCGAACAATTCCGGTGCCAGCACGCGGCCGATATTGAGCACCGGCAAACCGGTGCGCTCGGCGCAGGCCCGGATCAGCTGCGAGCCGCCGATCCAGCTGACGGTCTGCTCGATGCCGGCATGCCGCAGCGCTTCGATACTGACCAGCGAATCCTTGCCGCCACCGATCGCCACCAGCGCATGCTCGCGCAGGCCCAGCGCCGGCGCATCGCCGGCAGCCAGTGCAGCCACCGGGAAGTGGATCTTGCCGTGCAGGTTCAAGCCATTGCGATAGGCGAACTCGCCCAGGCCGTGCAGATAGACGCTTTCCACCAGCGCAGCGGTTTCGGCATCAATGCCGTAGCTGTCGATGGCAATGGTCGGCGGCACTGCAGCCTTGTAGTAACTCACGCCAGCGATGAGATGCAGCAGCTGCAATGCCTGTTGCACGGCAGCGCCCTTCGCGCCGTCCAGCACGAACGGTGCGCCCGGCACCGCGACGGTCTCGACCAGCTCCGGCCCTTGATCGAAGGCATACACCAGCGTCGCCACGCCGGTCTGCGCGTCGAGTGCGCAACGCACGAAACGGAAGGTGGAGATCTGGTGTTTGTCGAAAGCGCTCATGGACTACCTGCAGGAACACGTACGCGACGCAGATAACGCCGGCACAGGACATATTCAATCATGGAAAACGGCACCGCAGCCCACAGCAGCGGCAGGCAACCGAACAACACCGCCAGCAACAGCACATCCGGACGTGCGGTTGCGGGATCTCCGGACACCGCGAAGGCGACGGCGAGATACAGCGCCACCACCGGCACATAACTCAGCGCGCTCAACAGCACCGTACGCACTGCCATCCCGCCACTGCGACGCGTGGGAACCCGCGCGTCGCGCCGACGTTGCCAACGCCCGGCCAACCATGCGCCGATACCGGCGGCAACCAGCGCGGGCAGCGCCCATTTGAAGGTGTCGCTCCACGGCATGCCCAGGCTCAGTTGCTGCAGCGCGGTGGCGAACACGATCGCAGCGCCACCGGCCAGCGTACTGAGTGCAATGAACTCAGCCTGCGGGCGCATCGATCACCTCTTCGCGCGGCAATTCGCGCTGGTTGTAAGTGCTGGCCATCGAGTAACCGTAGGCACCGGCATCGGCCAGCAGCATCACATCGCCCGGCGCGGTGGCGGCAGGCAGACGACGGCGCCTGCCGAACACATCGGAGGATTCGCAGATCGGCCCGACGATATCGAAGCTGCCATCGGCCGGCGCATCGAGCTGGCTGAGGTTTTCGATGTCGTGCCAGGCGTCGTACAGCGCGGGACGGATCAGCGTGTTCATGCCTGCATCCAGGCCCACGCGCTGCACGCCGTCCTTCTCGATCACTTGCGTGACGCTGGCGAGCAAGACGCCGGCTTCGGCCACCAGATAGCGGCCCGGCTCGATCGCCAGCCGATAGCCCGGATGCACCGCCTTGACCTCGGCCAGGCCCCTGGCCCACAGCTCCAGATCGAACGGTTCGTCCTCGGCGCTGTACGGAATCGGCAGGCCGCCACCGATATCGATGGTCTCCACCGTGCCGATGCGGCGCGCGAAGCCGGCCAGTTCGTCGTACATCATCCGCCAGTGTTCGCCGGTCTCCACGCCACTGCCCAGGTGCGCATGCACACCGGTGATGGTGACCTCCAGCGTGCGCGCCACCTCCACGAACTCATCCACGCGCGTGGACGACAAGCCGAACTTGGACGCCTTGCCGCCGGTCTTGACCTTCTCGTGATGGCCGTCGCCATGCCCCAGGTCGATGCGCAGCCACACGTTGCGGCCACGGAACACCTCCGGCCAGCGCCGCAATGCTTCGACGTTGTCGACGGTGACGGTCACGCCCAGCGCAAATCCCGCTTCGTATTCGGCCTTGGGCGCGAAACTCGGAGTGAACAGCACGCGCCGCGGCGACAGCTCGGGCAGCACCTGGAATACGCGGCGCAATTCGCCATGAGAGACGCATTCCAGCCCGAACCCGGCCTGTTCCAGCGCCATCAGGATCGCCGGATGCGCATTGGCCTTGATCGCGTAATAACGCTGATCCACCGCCGCGATCTGCGCCAGCGCCTGCGCCCGCGCACGCACCGTGGGCAGGTGATAGACGTAACGCGGCGTGCCGGCCTTGGACAATGTCAGCAGATGCGCGCGCTCGGCATGCCACCACGGCGTGGGCCGCGGGCGCACCGAGCCGATGATCTCGCGCCAGCGCGGCCCGAACACCTCGCCTTCGCTCACCGGCATCGCGCCACTGTCGATCAGTTCCGCATGCAGGATCGGCAGCAGGCCATCGGCATCGGCTTCATCGATGACGAAAGTAAGGTTCAAGTCGTTGGACGACTGCGAGATCATGTGCACGCGCTCCTGCCCGAACGTGGCCCACACGTCGGAGAGCTTGTGCAGCAGCGAGCGCATGCCGCGCCCGACCAGGGTGATCGCCGCACACGGCACGATGATCTTGACCTTGCAGATCTGCGACAGATCGGCCGACAACGCCGCCAGCACATCGGTATTGACCAGGTTCTCGGACGGGTCCAGCGACACGGTGACATTGGTCTCGGCCGAACCGATCAGGTCCACCGACAGGCCATGTTTCTTGAACAGGGTAAACACATCGGCCAGGAAGCCCACCTGCTGCCACATGCCGATGCCTTCCATCGACACCAGCACGATGCCGTTGCGCCGGCTGATCGCCTTGACGCCCGGCACCGGCTCGGCATTGCCGTCGATGCTGGTGCCGGGCAGATCGGGGCGCTCGGTATCCAGGATCGCCATCGGCACGCCGGAATCGCGGCATGGCTTGATCGACCGCGGATGCAGCACCTTGGCACCGGTAGTGGCGATTTCCTGCGCCTCGTAATAGTCCAGGCGGGTCAGCAGCCGCGCGTCCGGCACGTCCTTCGGGTTGGCGCTGAACATGCCGGGCACATCGGTCCAGATTTCCACCCGGCTGGCGCCGAGCAGCGCACCGAAATACGCCGCCGAGGTATCCGAACCGCCACGCCCCAGGATCGCGGTGCCGCCATCGGCGTGCCGCGAAATGAAGCCCTGGGTGATCAGCAGGCGGGTGGGCTGCGCAGCGAAACGCGCGCGCCAGTCGGCGTCGGACTGCCACTGGCAGGACACCGACAGGCGCTTGGACCATTCGCTTTGATTGGGCTGCGGCGGCAGCGCCGACAGCCACTGGCGCGCATCCAGCCAGCCCATGTCCAGGCCGCTGGCATACAGATACGCTGCACCGATGGTGGACGACAGCAACTCGCCCTGCCCCAGCACCTCGGCCTGCCAGTCCAGCGTGCGGGTTGCCGCGCGCGCATCGCCGATCAATGCATGCAGCGCGGCAAGGCGCTCGCCCAGCACTGCATCGGCATCCAGTTCCAGCTCGGCCAGGAACTCGCGATGGCGTTGTTCCAGCGCGGCCACGCGCTGCGCGCTATCGGCGGCGCCATCGGCAATCGCGGTGAGTTCGTTGGTCACGCCCGACAGTGCGGACACCACCACCAGCACGCGGCCGCCGGTCTCGTTGGCCCGTTTGCTCGCCAGTTTTCCAATCGTGTCCCAGCGATGACGACGCGACACCGAGGTGCCGCCGAACTTGAGGACGATCCAACGATCGGTAGAGTGGGGAGCTGACATGGAGATAGGCGTTTAGGATGAGGGGGAAGACGCCCGGTACGCCGGGCGGAACCTCCGATTCTACTGCCAATGTCGCCCGCATGACCCCGTGTACGGTCACAGCCTGCCGGCGGCCACGGCCATCACCGCAACGGTTTGCGCTGCAACCATCGACGCGCCTTCCATCGACCGAGATCCATGCCCCATGAGCAAGCACCGCTATCTGCAACTGGATGTGTTCGCCGGCCAGGCCGGCCACGGCAATCCGTTGGGCGTGGTCCTCAACGCGCAGACCTTGTCGTCGGAGCAGATGCAGCAGATTGCCGCCTGGCTGAACCTGTCGGAGACGATCTTTTTCCTGCCGGTCAGCGCACCCGATGCGGACTACCACATCCGTATCTTCACGCCACGCGCAGAGCTGCCGTTCGCCGGCCATCCCAGCGTCGGCGCGGCGTGGGCGGCGGCAACGCACGGGCTGGTGGCGTTCAAGCCGGACGGCCGGATGCGCCAGCAATGCGCGGCGGGCGTGCTGCCCGTAGAGGTGATCGACCGGCACGGCGCCCTGCTGGTGCGGCTGCGGGCACCGCGTGCGCAAGCAGTCGAAACCGGCGATGCGCATGCTGCGGCGTTGCACGAAGCCTGCGCCGGCCTGCGCATGGCCGAACGCCCGGCCACATTGTGGACCAACGGCCCCGGCTGGTGGCTGCTGGAACTGGCCGACGCGCAGGCGGTACGCTAGGCGCTGCCCGATCTTGCGGCGATCAGCCGCCTGACCCAGGCCAGCGCAGCCACCGGCCTGGCCATCTACGCCCCGCAGGCCGGGGGCGATGCGGACCTGGTGGTGCGCGCCTTCTGCCCCGGCGACGGCATCCCGGAAGATCCGGTCACCGGCAGCGCCAACGCCTGCATTGCCGCGCGCCTGCACGGCGAAGGCCGCGTGCCGGGCGAGGCGTCGCGCTATGTCGCCAGCCAGGGGCGCGAAGTCGGCCGCGACGGGCGTGTACACGTGGAGGTGGATCACGCAGGCGAAGTCTGGATCGGCGGAACGACCAGGCAAGTGATCGAAGGCCGCATCGATTGGTAAGCTGCCGCGCCCTGTTCGCCGAGCCGCCACCATGACCACCCGCCGTTTCCTGCAACTGGATGTGTTCTCCGCCCGCCCCGGCAGCGGCAATCCACTGGCGGTGGTGCTGGATGCGCAAGGCCTGGACGATGCCGCGATGCAGGCCATCGCACGCTGGACCAAGTTGCCGGAAACCACCTTCGTGTTTGCGGCGCCGGACGCGCACAGCAGCTATCGGCTGCGGATGTTTTCCCCGCAAAAGGAAGTGCCGTTTGCCGGCCACCCCAGCGTCGGCACCGCGCACGCGGTGCTGGAGGCCGGCCTGGCCGCGCCCGACGACGGCGTGCTGATCCAGGATGGCATCGCCGGCCAGCTGCCGCTGCGCGTGGAGCAGATCGCGGGCCACCGCAGCATCGCCATCCGCACCCCGCGTGCGCGCGTGGCCGAGCAGGTGGAGGCCGACGACCCGCGCCTGCGCGATGCGGTGCGCGGCTGGTCCCTCGGCAGCCTGCCGCCCGCCTTGATGGATGGCGGCCGCACCTGGTGGGTGGTGGAGCTGGCCAGCGAAGCGGCGCTGCGCGGCCTGCAGCCGGATTGGGACGCGATCGCCGCGCTGGCCGAATCCACCGGCAGCATGGGCGTGTTCGCCTATGCCCGCGCCGCAGCGCCCGGTGCCTACGATCTGGCGGTGCGCGCCTTCGTCGGCAATGGCCGGCGCTTCGAAGATGCCGCCTCCGGCGCGGCCAATGCAGTGCTCGCCGCCTGGCTGGACAGCCGCCAGGCATTGCCGGGCGAGGAACGTCGCTACGTGGTCAGCCAGGGCCGCGAGATCGGCTTTGACGCCTTGCTGGAATTGCGCATCGACGCCAATGGCGATGTGTGGTCTGGCGGCCAGGTGCAGACGGTGATCCGCGGCACGCTGGATTGGGTGAGCGCGCCAGATCCCGCGGGCTGAAGAGTGCTTGCGTCGAAACAAGAAACGCTGCGGTGGCCCGCAGCGTTTTCGTCATTCCACCGGCCGATCTCGATCGCCTGACCGCAGCGTGCGGCACCGCGGCGGTCAGTCCGGGCGCACGTCCACGCGTACGCGGATGCGGTCGCCCGGGTTGTAGTCGCTACGCGTGTGGTAGGTGCGGCCCGCGTATTCGTAGGTCACGTCGTAGCCATCGACACGATCGCGTTCGCGATGGTAGGACACCGGCTCGCAGACGCTGACGTTGCCCTGGTAGTTGCGATTATTGGCTTCGTAGATCGAGCGGCCCGCCGCGACGCCGGCCATGGTACCGACCGCGGTGCCGACCAGGCGGCCATTGCCGCCACCGACCTGGCTACCAAGCACCGCACCGGCAATACCGCCGATCACGCTGGCCACGCCACGGTTGGACACACCGGCCTGGCCATAGCTGCCGCCATCGCGGTAGTAGCCGTCGTTGCGGGTGTAATAGTGATCGGCGGGGCGGTTATAGCAGCGCTCGCTGCTGCGCTCGTTATACGAATCGGTCACGATGATCGGGTCCACGCGCACCACCCGCGCATATTCGTAACGACCATCCTCAACGCTACCACGTCCGTCGTAGCCGCTGTCATAGCGCTGCGCCGTTGCATCGCCTGCAACTGCCAGACCCATCACCAGAGCACCAAGCACAAGAGTTTTCATCGCAGCAGCTTCACAGGGAGGACACGCTGCCGATGCTCGGCCTGCGCCAGTGAAACCGCCCTGAACCGGACCGCCCCTGCAAAGCCCTATTCAGGTCGCCGCCAGCTGCGTGCGGCGGCAACCATCGCCGGCGCACGCAGGGGGATCACGCCTGGTTGGAAAACTCGCTTTCCAGGCTGATCGGCACGGCGCTCAGCGCCTTGGACACCGGGCAGTTCTTCTTCGCGGTGTCGGCCAGTTCGCGGAACTTGGCTTCGTCGATCCCCGACACCACGGCCTTGAGCTTGAGGCGGATCTGCGACAGCTGCGGGCCGCCTTCCATCGACAGATCCACGTCTGCGCGCGTCTCCAGCGAGGTCGGCGGAAAACCCGCTTCGCTCAGCTGTGCCGACAGCGCCATGGTGAAGCAGCCGGCGTGCGCGGCAGCGATCAGCTCTTCCGGGTTGGTGCCCTTCTCGTCGCCGAAGCGGCTGCTGAAGGCGTAGCGGGTCTTGTCCATCAGTCCGCTTTGCGGCGTGCTGAGCTGGCCCTTGCCGGTCTTGAGGTCGCCTTCCCAGTGAGCGGTGGCGTGACGCGAAATACCCATTGCGATCTCCTGCGATGAAAGGAGCGGCCACGATAGGCGAGTCGATGTTAGCTCGTGGTGCTGGGATTCGGGATTCGGGATTCGCAAGAGCAGATCGCGGGCGCGTCCGGTAGCAAGCGGCGGCTGTTTGCGCTCGCGGAGTCGCGCATAGGGCGCGACCACGCAACCGATCACGGTGCGTCGGGCAACCAGCCGCTGCCTCTTCGCAATCAGTGATTCATAGATCGAAGGCGACTGCGTGTTGGTTGCGGCCGCGTTGCCGCTCTTGGAACGGCGAATAACACAACTGCGCAGCCGTTTTAGAGCGGCTAACCAGACCTCGCGAGCAGTCGTCAGGTGCGGACGGCGCGCAGGATCGCAGTGTACGAGTGCTACATGCCGATTCCGAGCACCGGCCGCGCCCGCCTGGCGCCTGCGCAGCCGTTTGTTGGTTGCTCTTAGCCCAGCAGGGTTTCCAGTACGGCCATGCGCACCGCCACGCCGTTGGCGACCTGGCGCAGCACGCACGATTGCGCGCCGTCGGCGACTTCGTCGGTGATTTCCACGCCGCGGTTGATCGGGCCCGGATGCAGCACGGCAGCGTCGCGGCCGGCGCGTGCCAGGCGCTCGCGGGTCAGCCCATAGACGGCGTGGTACTGCTCCAGCGACGGCACCAGGCCTTCTTCCATGCGCTCGCGCTGCAGGCGCAGCATCATCAAGGCGTCAGCACCTTCCAGCATGGCGTCGAAGTCCTGCCCGACCACGCAACCATCCAGCATGTCGTCGTCGGGCAGCAGGCTGGCCGGACCGCAGACGCGGATCTCGCCGGCGCCCAGCGTGCGCAGTGCATGCAGGTCCGAGCGCGCAACGCGCGAATGCTTCACGTCACCGACAATCACCACCTTGAGCTTGGAAAAATCGGTGCCCTTGGCCTGGCGCAGGGTGAGCATGTCGAGCAGGCCCTGGGTGGGATGCGAACTGCGGCCGTCACCAGCGTTGATCAAGGCGGTGCCCTCGCCTGCGGCCGCGGCCAGCGCTTCCACCGCACCGTCGTCGGGATGGCGCACCACGAAGCCGCGTACGCCCATCGCCTCGAGGTTCTTCAGCGTGTCGCGCGCGGTCTCGCCCTTGCGGGTGGATGAGGTGGAGGCATCGAAGTTGAGCACGTCCGCGCCGAGTCGCTGCGCAGCCAGATGAAACGAGCTGCGCGTGCGCGTGGACGGTTCAAAGAACAGCGTGCACACCGCGGTGCCAGCGAGCACGCTGCGCTTGCCCACGCGCCCCACCGCCGCATCGCGGATCTGGCCGGCACGATCGAGCAGCTGCAGCAGCGTGGTGCGCGGCAGTCCTTCCAGGGTGAGCAGGTGGCGCAGGCGTCCGTCCGAATCGAGTTGCATGGTGGTCATCGCAGGTCGGGAGTGTCAGGGAAGAAGAGTGGCTTGGTCGGGCGCGGCCAACCAGCGTTCGACGATCACCGCGGCCGCCATCGCGTCCAGCGCCTCGGCATCACGGCGGCGCTTGCGCCCGTCGGCGCGCTCGCGCGCGAAACGCTGCGCGGCTTCGACCGAACTGGAGCGCTCGTCGATCAGCACCACCGGCAGCGCATAGCGCTCGCGCAGTTGGCGGGCGAAGGCATGCGCGCGCTTGCGTGCGGGTTGGTCCTTGTCGTCCAGGGTCAGCGGGTCGCCGACCACCAGGCCGTCGGGGCGCCATTGCTTGTGCACGCGATCCAGCGCGACCCAGTCCGGGCCATTGGCATGCACATTGATGACGGCAACTGCACGCGCACCGGCGCCGAGCGCAGTGCCGATGGCCACGCCGATGCGGCGCGATCCCACGTCGAAGCCCAGCACCGTGCCATCCGGGCGGATCGCGCCCGCCTCAGGCATGCCCGGAATAATCCGTCAGCCGGAACAGATCCACGCCGATGCGCCCGGCAGCGGTCTGCCAGCGATCTTCCAGCGCGGTGGCGAACAGCACATTGGCATCCGACGGCGCGGTCAGCCAGCTGTTTTCGCCCAGTTCGAATTCCAGTTGCCCCGCGCCCCAGCCGGCGCAGCCCAGCGCCACCAGCGCATTGCGCGGGCCTTCGCCGGCCGCCATCGCTTCGAGAATGTCGCGCGAGGTGGTCAGGTAGACACCCTGCCCCACTTCCAGGCTGGAATCCCAGTCGCGCGCATCGTCGTGGATGACGAAACCGCGCTCCGGGTGCACCGGCCCGCCGCTGAGCACGACCTGCTCGCGCAGGTGCTCGTCAACGGTGTCGATGCCCATTTGCGACAGGACCTCGCCCAGCGTGTATTCGGAGGGCCGGTTGACCAGCACGCCCATGGCGCCGTTCTCGTCGTGCTGGCAGATCAGCGCGACGCTGCGCGAAAAGGTGGGGTCGGACAGCGCCGGAAGCGCGATCAGCAGTTGGTTGGCCAGAGGCGTGGGCAAAACAGACATGGCCGCATTCTAGCCGTTCGCTTCGCCGCGCGCAGAGCCGCTGCCATACTTGCTGCATGCCGGCGGCACCGGACTGCCGATGCTGCCGATGGACAGCGGCCCCGCAGACGCAGCCGGTGGCACCCGGCAGGCAAGGCCGGCCCGTTCAGATCGCGGGTGGCGGCGCGGCGCGGACCTCGAGCTGCGCCGCGCTGCGATCGATCTGCTACGGCACCGCAGTCATGTTTGCACCCACGCGTCGCCGTTCGGTCGCCATCGTGACGGGCCGGACTCCCGGCCGTTGCGCCGGCCGCTGGTCCACCTACACCTGCTCCACCTATCAACAGGCATCTCATGAGCGGCTACTGCAGCATCGCCCCGGGCCATCCGGTCCACGGGCACTACCATGATCACGAATACGGCTTTCCGCAGCGCGAGGAGCGCGAGCTGTTCGAGCGCCTGGTGCTGGAGATCAATCAGGCCGGGCTGAGCTGGGAAACCATCCTGCGCAAGCGCAGCAACTTCCAGCGCGCCTACGACGGCTTCGACGTGGACACGGTGGCCGCCTATGGCGAGAGCGACATTGCGCGCCTGCTCGGCGATGCCGGCATCATCCGCAACCGGTTGAAGGTGCTGGCGGCCATCCACAATGCGCAGGTCATCCAGCAGTTACGCGCCTCGCACGGCAGTTTCGCGCAATGGCTGGATGCACAGCATCCGCTCGACAAAACCGCCTGGATCAAGCTGTTCAAGCAGACCTTCCGCTTCACCGGCGGCGAGATCACCGGCGAGTTCCTGATGAGCCTGGGCTACCTGCCCGGCGCGCACCATGCCGATTGCCCGGTGTTTAAACGCATCCAGGCACTGTCGCCGCCGTGGCTGCAGCACGGCAAGGCCTAGCGGCTACGTCAGCGAGCAAACGCTGGCGGGGCTGCACTGCGTACAGCTGCAGTGGCAATGCGCGCATTCCGCTTCGACCTGATGGTGCAGCTGCCGGTCGCAGCGGCACCAAGGGCTTCCATAACGCGCTGGATCAAACGCCCATATAACGATGCGGGCGGTGATTGAACATCAGCACCAGGCTCAGCATCAACGCACCCAGCGCCGAGTACAGCACCTTGTCCGGGGTGAGGACGCTGAAGGCGACCAGCATCAGCATCGCATCGAAACTCATCTGCACCTTGCCGGCACTCCAGCCGCGCTCGCGCTGCAGGTACACCGCCAGGATGCCGATGCCGCCCAGGCTGCCGCGATGGCGGATGAAGAACAGGATGCCCAGGCCCGCCAGCGCGCCGCCGACGATCGCCGAAAACAACGTGCTGATGTGCGCGTAATCGGCCCAGCGCGGCAGCAGGTCGGTGAGCGCACCGCAGGCGCCTACCGCGGCAAAGGTCTTCAGGGTGAATTCCCAGCCCATGCGGCGCACGCTCAGCCAATAGAACGGCAGGTTGACCAGCACGAACACCAGGCCGAAGTTCCAGTGCAGCGCGTAATGCAGCAGGAAGGCCACGCCGGCCATGCCGCCGATCATCAGGCCGCCCTTGGCGAAGATCGCCAGGCCCAGCGAGGCCACCAGCGTCGCCAGCACCATGCCCTGCACGTCCTCGGCCACCGAGTGGTGAAACGCGTGATCGTCGGCCGGGGTGCCGGCCGAATCCGGTGGGGGCGTCAACGGACCGGAAGTCATCACTGTGCCGTCGTCGGGCAACGGCTGTTGCTCCGGACGGAGATCGGAATCGGGAAGGCTCACGGGCTGGGCACTGCGGTGGGGTGCGGATATTAGACACTATCGGCCCGCCTGGTTACATCTGAAACATCACCCCACGCGTGCGTTGCGCCGCTGCACGTTCATCGGCCATGGCGGCGCCCGCCGCCGGCATCGCGCGCGAAACAGCTGCAAGCAGCACGCTGGATCGGATCCAGCGCAGACCATCCCGCTTCCTTCCATGCACGCCCGGCCATCCGCCCCGGCGTGCAGCGCTCATGCAGGCGCTCAGCGAACCTCGGCGATCTCCACGCCATCCAGGCCCTGCGCCAGGGTCTTGGCGTCGCCGCCCTGCGACAGCTTGATGCGCAGGCGCACCTCGTTCTGCGAGTCGGCGTAGCGCAGCGCGTCCTCGTAGCTGATCTCGCCGGCCTGGTACAGCTCGAACAGGCTCTGGTCGAAGGTGCGCATGCCCAGGTTGGTGGACTCCTTCATGATCTCCTTGAGCTTGTGGATCTCGCCGTCGCGGATGTAGTCCTGCACCAGCGGTGTGCCCAGCATGATCTCCATCGCCACGCGCCGGCCGCGGCCATCCGGGGTCGGAATCAATTGCTGCGCAACCACGCCCTTGAGATTGAGCGACAGATCCATCAACAGCTGGTTGCGCCGGTCTTCCGGGAAGAAGTTGATGATGCGGTCCATCGCCTGGTTGGCGTTGTTGGCGTGCAGGGTGCACAGCACCAGATGGCCGGTTTCGGCGAAGGCCACCGCATGATCCATGCCTTCGCGGGTGCGCACCTCGCCGATCATGATCACGTCCGGCGCCTGGCGCAGGGTGTTTTTCAGCGCGTTCTCCCAGCTGTCGGTATCGATGCCGACTTCGCGCTGGGTGATGATGCAGCCCTCGTGCTTGTGCACGAATTCGATCGGGTCTTCGATGGTGATGATGTGCCCGGTGGAATTCTGGTTGCGGTAACCGATCATCGCCGCCAGCGAGGTGGACTTGCCGGTGCCGGTGGCGCCGACGAAGATGATGATGCCGCGCTTGGTCATCGCCAGCGTCTTGATCACCGGCGGCAGGCTCAACTCTTCCACCGTGGGAATACGCGTTTCGATCCGGCGCAGCACCATGCCGACCTGGTTGCGCTGATAGAAGCAGCTCACGCGAAAGCGCCCGACCCCGGACACGCCGATGGCGAAATTGCACTCGTGGGTCTTTTCGAATTCTTCGCGCTGCGACGGCGTCATCACATTCAACACCAGATCGCGGCTCTGTTGCGCGGTCAGCGGGGTCTGGGTGATCGGACTGATCTTGCCGTGCACCTTGATCGCCGGCGGCATCCCCGAGGTGATGAACAGATCCGACGCCTTCTGGTGCGCCATCAGCTTGAGGAAGGAGGTGAAGTCGATGGTGCTCATGGCGTGCTCCTTCGGAGCCGGAAATGGGGAATCGAGAATCGGGAATTGGAAAAAGCCGGGAGCCGGGACCGGTCAGGGGTGCGTGCTTTCGCGATTCCCCTTTCCCGATTCCCTATTCCCGAATCACTCGAATATCCGCTTGTCCTTGGCGTACTCGCGCGCCTGGTTGCGCGTGATCAGGCTGCGTTTGACCAGGTCCTGCAGGTGCTGATCGAGCGTCTGCATGCCGTATTGCTGGCCGGTCTGGATCGAGGAATACATCTGCGCCACCTTGTCCTCGCGGATCAGGTTGCGGATGGCCGGGGTGCCGACCATGATTTCCCAGGCGGCGGTGCGTCCGCCGCCGACCTTCTTCAGCAGCGCCTGCGAAATCACCGCGCGCAGCGATTCGGACAGCATCGAGCGCACCATCGGCTTTTCGCCGGCCGGGAACACGTCGATGATGCGGTCGATGGTCTTGGCCGCCGAGCTGGTGTGCAGGGTGCCGAACACCAGGTGGCCGGTTTCGGCGGCGGTCAACGCCAGGCGAATGGTTTCCAGATCGCGCAATTCGCCGACCAGGATGATGTCCGGGTCTTCGCGCAACGCCGAGCGCAGCGCTTCGTTGAAGCCATGCGTGTCGCGGTGCACTTCGCGCTGATTGATCAGGCACTTCTGCGAGGTGTGCACGAATTCGATCGGATCCTCGACCGTGAGGATGTGGCCGTATTCGTTCTTGTTGATGTAGTCGATCATGCCGGCGAGCGTGGTCGACTTGCCCGAACCGGTCGGGCCGGTCACCAGGATCAAACCCTGCGGCTGGTCGATCAACTGGCGAAAGATCGGCGGGCAGCCCAGGTCTTCCAGCGTCAGCACTTCGGAAGGAATGGTACGGAACACCGCACCGGCGCCGCGGTTCTGGTTGAACGCGTTGACGCGGAAGCGCGCCAGCGACGGAATCTCGAACGAGAAGTCGACCTCGAGGAATTCCTCGTAATCGCGCCGCTGCTTGTCCGACATGATGTCGTAGACCAGCGCGTGCACCTGCTTGTGGTCCAGGGCCGGAATATTGATGCGACGGACATCGCCATCGACACGGATCATCGGCGGCAAGCCGGCCGACAGATGCAGGTCCGATGCCTTGTTCTTGACGGAAAACGCCAATAGTTCAGCGATATCCATGCGCTGCTTTTCCCCTAGGCTGCGATTGGAAGGTACTCCCCGAACGGCAGTATAGCGTTCTGGCTGCCGGCGGGAAGCGGCACGCGGCCGGTTCAGGCCGGCACCGTCGGGCGCGCCTGAAGGGGTTGGTTTGGAGCCGTGGTGCGGGCACGGTCCTTGCCTGGGCCAGCGCTGCACCGATCGCCTCGCCTGAGCGCAGGCCCGGTGCGGGCGGCGCGGGCGGGCGCCATGGCGGCGGAGGTGTTGGCCGGCCCGATTCGGCGCGCCGGCTGGAAGGACGCAGCCCGGGGCGGCACTATAGCGTTCCTTTCCCGCCTGGATTGCCACGTGCCGGCTTCGTCGCTGCAGCAGATTCTCGATGCCATCCACGAAGCCGCACATCGGCACGCGCGCGCCGATGTGCGCCTGCTGGCAGTGTCCAAGACCCGGCCGGCGGACGCGGTTGCCGCGCTGGCGGCGCAGGGCCAGCGCGCATTCGGCGAAAACTACGTGCAGGAAGCGCACACCAAGATTGCCCAACTGCAGACGCTGGGATTGGAGTGGCACCTGATCGGCCACCTGCAATCCAACAAGGCCGAACTGGCCAGCCAGTGGTTCGACTGGGTGCAGACCGTGGACCGCGCCAAGCTGATCGCACCGCTGGCCAATCACCGGCCGGCCGATCGCGCCCCGTTGAATGTACTGATCCAGGTCAACATCGACGACGAGGACAGCAAGCATGGTTGTGCGCCGGAGGCGGTCGACGGCCTGGCCGCGGCCATCGCGCTGCAGCCGCGGCTGCACTTGCGCGGCCTGATGGCGATTCCCGCGCCGTTTCCCGAGCAGGCGCGCCGCATGGCGGCGTTTACCCGCATGCAGGCACTGTTCGAAGAGCTCAAGCGCCGCTACCCGCAGGTGGATACCTTGTCGATGGGCATGAGCTCGGATTTTGCCGAAGCGATCGCGGCCGGCGCGACCATGGTGCGGGTCGGGACTGCGTTGTTCGGCGAACGCGGCTCGTCGGCTACCGCAACGTCCTGACCGTCCGTTCCGATCGGCCTCGCGTAGCACATCGCCGTTTTCTCTTACTTAAGGTGTCGCAATGACTCTGCCCTCCTCGCCCGCGCCTTCTGCAGCTCCGCTCATCGCATTCGTGGGCGGTGGCAACATGGCGCGCAGCCTGATTGCCGGGCTGATCCGGCAAGGCGTACCCGCGGGCGGCATCCGCGTCGCCGAGCCGGTGGCCGAACTGCGCGATGCACTGTCGCGCGACTTCGGCGTGCAGGTCGTGGAGCAGGCGCGCAGCGCCGTGGAAGGCGCAGCCATCTGGGTGTTGGCGGTCAAGCCGCAGGTGCTGCCAGCGGTATGCGCGCAGCTGGCCGATCTTGCGCAGGCGCAGCAGCCGCTGCTGCTGTCCATCGCCGCCGGCATCACCGCTCCGCAGCTGGAGCGCTGGTCCGGCGGCGAGCTTGCGGTGGTGCGCGCAATGCCCAATACGCCCGCGCTGCTCGGTGCCGGCGTCACCGGGCTGTATGCCAATCCACGCGTCTCCGACGCGCAACGCGCGCAGGCGACCGGCCTGCTGGAGAGCGCCGGCGTTACCGTCTGGATCGACGACGAGGCGCAGATGGATGCGGTGACCGCGGTCTCCGGCAGCGGGCCGGCCTATGTGTTTCTGCTGGCCGAAGCGATGGAAGCCGCCGCGCGTGCGCAAGGACTGCCCGCCGACACCGCACGCACGCTGGTGCTGCAGACCCTGCTCGGCGCCTCGCGCATGTTGACCGAATCGGGCGAAGCGCCCGAGTTGCTCCGCCGCCGGGTGACCTCGCCCAACGGCACCACACAGGCGGCAATCGAGACCCTTCAGGCCGGCCAGTTCGAAGCGCTCACCGCCAAGGCGATTGCCGCAGCGACCGAGCGCGGCCGCAGCCTGTCGGCGGCCAATGATTAGCCAGCCTACCGCCGGACCTCCTCCAGAAGTCGACATGTTCCGCAACGGCCGGCCGTGCCGCGCGCGGGAGTACCACGGCAATTGCACGATGGAACCGTAACGACACGCAGCGCGTTGGCACCTGCCAGGTGCAGAAGATCCGGCGCACGCTGCCGTCGCCCACGGCAGCAGCGACGCAAACGCAGTGGATCGACGCATCGAACAAGGCCTTCGAAACGCGCACCAACAGCTGGCGACACCAGACATCTCCTGCAAGGCGCAGCCATGCAGCGACACTTGATCGCGGCAGCGAACGCCACCGCCAGCTGCACGCCGTGGCCAATGCGCAGCGCCGAGCATGCTGCAAAACGCACACCGGGCTTCGCGCAAACGATCTGCTGCTCTGCGTCAGACACCGTATCGCCCTGCGCATCGCAGCCGTGTCGACAGCGCTTTCGCGGAGGTTTTCTGCCGCCAGTGAACGAATCCCGGTCAAAAGACGCTTTTTTTCGGTTGTTTCATCGTTTCCCTATTGGCGGCGCGCAGCAGTTGCCCTACATTTCGCGTTGCCGACTGGGTCGGCAGACCCAACACCACCAACGATCACGGAACACATAACTCATGGCAAAAACCGCCGCTAAGAAGGCTGCCCCCAAGAAGGCAGTGAAAAAGGTCGCCGCGACCAAGACCGCAAAGCCGGCCAAGGCCGCTGCTGCCAAGTCCGCTGCGCCGAAGCCGATCAAGGAAGCGCTGAGCAAGACCGGCCTGGTCGCGCACATTGCCGAAACCACCCAACTGGCTCCGAAGGACGTCCGCGCTGTTCTGGCTACGCTGGAATCGGCCGCTCATTCGTCGCTGAGCAAGAAGGGCGCCGGCTCGTTCACCCTGCCGGGCATGCTGAAGCTGACCAGCGTCCATGTGCCGGCCAAGCCGAAGCGCAAGGGCATCAACCCGTTCACCAAGGAAGAGCAGACCTTTGCAGCAAAGCCGGCCAGCTTCAAGGTCAAGGCTCGCCTGCTGAAGAAGTTGAAGGACGCCGCGCTCTAAGCGAGCACGCCTCCGTTGTCACCAAGGCGGCCTGCGGGCCGTCTTTTTTTTGCGCGCGCGTGAGCGCCCGCGCACGCCCCCACATGCCGCTCATAGCCGCTTGCCTACCCTGCATGGTGATTCGCAACGCAGCAGGTGCATGTGACCGATCCGCCGTCTCCCCGCCCATCCACACCGCCGTCATCGGCAAGCCGCAGCCCTGCACGCCACCTGCGCCGGCTGCTGGTATCGATCGCATTGCTGTGCGCCCTGGGTGTGGCCGCGCGGTGGGCGTGGCAGTTGCCGGTTGCCGGACAACTGCGCGCCAGTTGGGAGCTGTCGCGCATGCCGCCACCCGTGCAATTGTCGGTTCCGGTCGAAGGCATGCAGGCGCGCCGTATCGCCGACACCTTCGGCGCACCGCGCGGTCGCGACCGACACCATGCCGGCGTGGACATCTTCGCGCCGCGCGGCACGCCGGTGCTGTCCGCGACACGCGGCGTGGTCAGCGCCATCCGCGATCAAGGCCTGGGCGGCAAGCAGGTCTGGGTACTCGGGCCGGCGATGGAACGCCATTACTACGCGCACCTGGACGATTGGGCTGCCGGCCTGGCTGTTGGCGATGTCGTCGAGCCCGGCACACCGCTCGGCATGGTCGGCACCACCGGCAACGCACGCGGCACGCCGCCGCATCTGCACTATGGTGTCTATGGGCGCAACGGTGCGTACGATCCACTGCCGCTGCTGCGCAAACCCGTGCCACCGCCGGCACAGTGAGCATGCTGGAACACTGCGTCATGGCCTGAGCTATCGAGGCCGTTGCTGGCTACGCCTATGGTGGAGTCAGCCCAAGGAACGACGCCCCCTCCATGTCCCGAAAACGCTATCGCATTACGGTCACGCCCATCGAGAGCGATGGCCGCCCCTGCAGCGATCGCTGCACCATCGAATTCGAACAGCGCTCGCGGGCCGACTGGATGCGGCTGCTCGAGGAGCTGCATCTGCGACGCGATCTGAGCAGCGACGAATGCGCGGCGCTGACGGTCGGCTCGCAGCTGCTGGAAGACCTGGCCGCCCGCCCGCGCGCGCAGCCAAGCGATGCACTGGAAGCCTTGCGGCCAAGACTGCAGTTGCTGCTGGAGCGCCTGCAACGCGTGCAGCCGGCCGCCGGCAGCTGAGACCGGCGTCGCGGCGACCGCTACACTGTGCGCATCGGGAACGGGAGATGCGCCATGCGTGGGTTGGGGATCGTCATGCTTGCAGCGGCAATCGCCGGTTGCAGTTGTCATCGCAGCGCAGACGAAGAAACAGGCGACGCGGCAGCGCCCTCGCAAGTCATAGCGGCGACGCAAACGCCGGGTGCCGCCACCACAGACAACACACCCGCACGATCCGCAAGCGATGCCACCCCTGAGGATGCAGTCGCGCGCGCCAACTTCGCCAAAGCAAGCGCAACCGTGCAGCGCTACCTGGGCGCGTTGCCAGGTGCGGCACGTGGCGATGCCGATGCACTGTGGAGCGGCGGTCGCCCTGCGCCGGTGCCGGACGATGCGGCGCTGCGCGGCATCGGCAATATCCAGTCGATGCGTATCAATAACGACGCGCCCATCGCACTGGATCAGGAACAGCCCCCGCGCCGGATCGAAGTGCCGGTGCAACTGATCGTGCGCACCGACACCGGCACCCAACGCCTGGTCGGCGCCTACCGGCTGCAGCCGCGCAGCGGCAGCGACGACTGGGAGATCTACTCGGCCACCCTGCACCCGGTATTGCGCTAACCCACGGTTCACCGGCACCGACTAAGGTGATCGCACCTGTTGCCGGAGTCACCCGATGAAACTGCGTTCGCTTGCCGGATCCATGCTTGCCCTCGCTCTGGCGCTACCCACGTCCAGTGCGTGGGCGACCCCGCAGATCCAGGGACACCAGATCAGCGTACAGGGCAGCGACCTGCAGCAATTCCTGGGGGGTCGCTTCCCGCAGACGCACGATGCGCTGGGCGGCCTGGTCGAGATGACGGTCAGCAATCCGGCACTGTCGCTGCCGCCGGGCGACCGGCTCAAGATGGCCTTCGACCTGGCGCTCGCCACTGCCGGCGGCACGCCCGCAGCGGTGGGCAACGTGACCCTGACCAGCGCACTGCGCTACGACACCGCCAAGCAGGGCTTTTATCTCGATCAACCCAGCATCGATGATTTCCGCCCGGCCAACGCCGGCGCGAAACTCGACCACAGCACCCGCCAGCTGCTCAATGCCTGGCTGGCCGATTACGCGCGCAAGGAGCCGATCTATCGCATCGACCCGGCCATCGCGGCGGTGATGGGCAATGTGCAGGTGGAGTCGGTCGGCATCCAGAACGGCCGCGTCGCGGTGAATTTCAACCAGAACATCGAACAGCTGGTGCCGGCCGCTGCACTGTCCGGGAAATAGGCTGACGCGCCAGTTGCAACACAGGACTTGAAATACGCCGTCATGCCGTCGCGCCGATCTGCGCAAACGGCCATCGGAGCAAGACAGAGGCCCGGCGTCACCACGCCGGGCCTCTGTTTTCATTCTTGCAACATTGCAACAGGTGATCAGGCCACCAGGGCCTTGGCCACCGCAGCGGTGAAAGCCGGGATATCGTCGGGCTTGCGGCTGGTGATCAGCGACCCGTCGACAACCACCTCCGCATCCTGCCAGCGTGCGCCGGCATTGCGCAGGTCGGTCTTGACCGACGACCACGAGGTGACGTTACGGTCGCGAACCAGATCGCTTTCCACCAGCAGCCACGGGCCGTGGCAGATCGCGGCGACCGGCTTGTCGGCACTGGCAAAGGCCTGGATGAATGCGATCGCCTTGGCGTCGCCGCGCAAGGTGTCGGGGTTGAGCACCCCGCCGGGCAGCACCAGCGCGTCGTAGCTGTCGATCTTGGCCTGATCCAGCCGCTGGTCCACCGGCACCGAATCGCCCCAGTCGGTCTTGTTCCAGGCGCGAATCTGCGCAGCGTCGCCGGGCGCAATCACATCGACCTTGGCGCCCCAGGATTCCAGCAGGCGCTTGGGCTCAATGAGTTCGGATTGTTCGAAGCCATCGGTGGCCAGCACGGCGATGGTCTTGCCGGAGAGCGAATACGACATGCGGGGACTCCTTGTTGAAAAGAAGTCCGCACGCTAGGCGTGCGCCTGTTGCGCATGAGTGAATCGATGTGTGCGCCGCGTCAGTGCGGCGCCAAGGCACCGGTACTCAGCGCTTGGGCTGCAGCATCGTGCCGGTGCAGTTCTTCGATCCGCAGCGGCATGCCCAGATCTTCTTCAGACGCGGCGTATGCCGCTCGGCCAGGGTGATGCCGTAGTTGTAGGTGAGTTCTTCGCCGGCCTTGATCGCGCGCTTGGCCTCGATGAAGATCTTGTCCTTGCTGCGGTCGTCGCCGTCGGCTTCTTCGATCACCGCTTCGCAATTGGGATTGCAGCTGTGGTTGATCCAGCGCGCGACATTGCCTTCGTAATTGGCATCCAGCACGTAGTCGTCGCTGAGCGTGAACAGGAAGGTGTGGCCGCTCTCCACATCGCCGGTGTCATCGGCATCCACTTCCGCGTGCGTGCGCAGGCGCCCCTTGTACTGGATGATGCGCTCGCCCTTGCGGAGCGCGGCGAGGGCGAACATGCCATTGCCGTGGATACGTGACTTGCGGGCGGCAACTTTGCGCGACATGAAGGGGTCCAGTGATGGGGCCGCTCATTGTGACTGCAGTGCGACGATGCGCCAAGCACAAGCGCAGCATTGGCTGCAACGGCTGCTGCTTGCCGGCGGCTGAACCAGGCAGCTGGCCCCGCCCCGGCTAAAAGCGTACAATTTCGGTCCGCTTTCGGATTGATCGCCTTCCCATGCTGCGCGTCACCAAACTCACCGATTACGCCACCGTCGTGTTGACCGTCCTGGCAGCGCGCTGCGGCCAGGTGCTCAGCGCCAGCGAACTTGCCGAGCAGGCCGGCCTGGAAGCGCCGACTGTCAGCAAGATCCTCAAGCCGCTGTCGCAGGCGGGTTTGGTCGAAGGGCTGCGCGGTGTGCACGGCGGCTACCGGCTGGCACGCGCGGCCAGCGAGATCACGCTGGTGGAAATCGTCGAGGCGATGGAAGGCCCGCTGGCGATCACCGAATGCAGCCAGGACCACAGCCAGTGCGGCATCGCGCAGACATGCGGGGTGCGTTCCAACTGGCGCCTGATCAACGACGTGGTCGGCGATGCATTGCGTCGCGTCACGCTCGCACAGATGTTGCAGCCCCTCTCTCTCCCTGGCGACAGCCGTCGGCGTTCCATTGCCGCACGCGTCGCGACCACCTGACCCTGTAGGCAGCCCGATGGCCACCGAACTTGCACCCCCGCAGAATGCCGAAATTATCGAACGGCTGGGCCGACGCTATGACGCCGGCTTCATCACCGAGATCGAATCGGACTCGCTCCCGCCTGGCCTGGACGAGAACGTCATCCGTGCCTTGTCGGCCAAGAAGGACGAGCCGCAATGGATGACCGACTGGCGTCTTGAGGCGTATCGCCACTGGCTGAAGATGCCGATGCCGGAATGGGCGAAGCTGAAGGTTTCGCCGATCGATTTCCAGGCGCTGAGTTATTACTCCGCGCCCAAGGGCCCGAAGTACGCCTCGCTGGACGACGTGCCCAAGGAACTGCTCGACACCTACGACAAGCTCGGCGTGCCGTTGCACGAGCGCGCCCGGCTGGCCGGCGTGGCGGTGGATGCGGTGTTCGACTCGGTGTCGGTCGGTACCACCTTCCGCAAGGAACTGGCCGAAAAGGGCGTGATCTTCTGCTCGATGTCCGAGGCGATCAGGGAACATCCGGAAATCGTCAAACAGTATCTGGGCAGCGTGGTGCCGGTCGGCGACAACTACTTCGCCGCGCTCAACTCGGCGGTGTTCTCCGACGGCAGCTTCGTGTTCATTCCTGCGGGCGTGCGTTGCCCGATGGAACTGAGCACCTATTTCCGCATCAACGCCGGCCACACCGGGCAGTTCGAGCGCACCCTGATCGTGTGCGAGGACAAGGCCTACGTGTCGTATCTGGAGGGCTGCACCGCACCGATGCGCGATGAAAACCAGCTGCACGCGGCGGTGGTCGAGCTGGTGGCGCTGGAAGATGCCGAGATCAAGTATTCGACCGTGCAGAACTGGTACCCGGGCGACGAGGAAGGCCGTGGCGGCATCTACAACTTCGTCACCAAGCGTGCCGAATGCCGCGGTGCGCGCAGCAAGGTCACCTGGACCCAGGTCGAAACCGGCTCGGCGATCACCTGGAAGTATCCGTCCTGCGTGCTGCTCGGCGACGATTCGGTCGGCGAGTTCCACTCGGTGGCGCTGACCCATCACCGTCAGCAGGCCGACACCGGCACCAAGATGATCCATATCGGCAAGCGCACCAAGAGCAAGATCGTCAGCAAGGGCATCAGTGCCGGCCGCGGGCAGAACACCTATCGCGGCCTGGTCAAGGTGGACCGCAATGCCGACGGCGCGCGCAACTACACCCAGTGCGATTCATTGTTGATCGGCAAGCAGTGCGGCGCGCATACCTTCCCCTATATCGAGGTGAAGAATCCCGGCGCCACCGTCGAGCACGAGGCCACCACCTCCAAGATCAGCGACGACCAGCTGTTCTATTGCCGCGCACGCGGCATCAGCCAGGAAGACGCGGTGTCGTTGATCGTCGACGGCTTCTGCAAGCAGGTGTTCCGCGAGCTGCCGATGGAGTTCGCGGTGGAAGCCAAGAAGCTGCTGGAAGTCTCGCTGGAAGGCAGCGTCGGCTGACGCCAACGGAATCGGGAGTGGGGAATGGAGAATCGGTATCGGTTCTCTTTCCTGCTCCTTGCCGCGCCAACGTCTCGCATTACCCATTCCCTATTCTCGATTCTCTATTCCCATGCTTACGATCAACAACCTCCACGCCAGCATTGCCGGCAAAGACATCCTCAAGGGCCTGTCGCTGGACATCCAGCCGGGCCAGGTGCACGCCATCATGGGGCCCAACGGCGCCGGCAAATCAACGCTGGGCAATGTGCTGGCCGGCCGCGACGGCTATGAAGTCAGCGCCGGCACCGTGCAGTTCGAAGGCAAGGACCTGCTCGAGCTGCCGCCGGAAGAACGCGCCGCCGCCGGTCTGTTCCTGGCCTTCCAGTACCCGGTGGAAATCCCCGGCGTCAACAACACCTACTTCCTGCGCGCCGCACTCAATGCGCAGCGCAAGGCGCGTGGCGAGGACGAGCTGGATTCGATGCAGTTCCTCAAGCTGGTGCGGCAGAAGCTGGCCGTGCTGCACCTGAAGGACGAGCTGCTGCATCGCGGCGTCAACGAAGGCTTCTCCGGCGGCGAAAAGAAGCGCAACGAGATCTTCCAGCTGGCCGTGCTCGAGCCCAAGCTCGCCATCCTGGACGAGACCGATTCGGGCCTGGACATCGATGCGCTCAAGAGCGTGGCCGACGGCGTCAACGCGCTGCGCTCGCCGGAGCGCTCGTTCCTGGTGATCACCCACTATCAGCGCCTGCTCGACTACATCACTCCGGACGTGGTGCATGTGCTGGCCGAAGGCCGCATCGTGCAGAGCGGCGGCCCGGAACTGGCGCTGGAGCTGGAAAAGCACGGCTACCACTTCCTGAAGGACCGCGTGGTGCCCGAGGCGGCTGCCTGATGAGCGCCCTGCTGGAATCCCTCGCCCGCGGCTTCAGCGGGAACGATGCGCGCCGGGTCGAACTCGATGCCGCGCTGCAGGCCGGCCTGCCCGGCCCGCGCGCCGAAGCCTGGAAATACACCTCGCTGCGGCAGCTGGAGCGGCGCAGCTTCCAGCCCGCGCCGCTGGTGCCGACGCTGATCGATGCCGCGCTGCTGGACGAGATCCCGTCGCCGCGGCTGGTGTTCGTCAATGGCCGCCCGTCCGACGCATTGAGCGACCTGTCGACACTGCCGGACGGCGTGCGGCTGGACACCTTGTCTGCGTCGCTGGCCGCCGGCGACGAGGCGCAGCAATTGCTCGGCCGCCGTTTCGACGGCAGCGATGAAATCTTTGCGCGCCTCAACGCCGCACTTGCAGACGAAGGCGTGCTGGTGCGCGTGCAGGACGGCGCGCAGATCGAGGCGCCGCTGCATCTGGTCTTCATCGGCGTGGCCGGCGAGCACGACCTGTCCTGGCACCACCGCCACCTGATCGAACTGCGCGCCGGCGCGGCACTGAACGTGGTCGAGCACCACCTGCATGTCGGCGATGCCGCGCATCTGCACAACAGCCTGATGCATGTGCATCTGGCCCAGGATGCGGTGTTGTCGCATGCGCGCGTGCAGGCCGACAGTGCGCACGCAACGTCGCTGCTGCGCACCGATGCGGTGCTGGCGCGCAATGCGCGCTACCAGCGCGTGGATCTGGAACTGGGTGCCAACCTGTCGCGCCACGAGCTCAACGTGCGCCTGGAGGGCAACAATGCCCAGCTCACCGCCAATGGCGTGCTGCTCGGCAACGGCCGCCGCCATGTCGATACACGTCTGGGCATCGCGCATATCGCACGCGACACCACCTGCGAGCTGGTCTGGCGCGGCGTGGGCGCCGATCGCAGCCGGGTGGCCTTCCACGGCGGCATCAACATCCGTCCGGGCGCCGATGGCACCGACGCGCGGCTGTCGAACAAGAATCTGCTGCTGTCGGCCAACGCCGAGATCGACACCCAGCCGGTGCTGGTGATCGATGCCGAGGAAGTGCAGGCCGCGCATGGCGCCACCGTCGGCCAGCTCGACGACAATGCCTTGTTCTATCTGCGCTCGCGCGGTCTGCCGCAGGCCGAGGCGCAACGCCTGCTCAGCGCCGCGTTCTGCCACGAACCCTTGCGCGTACTGCCACCCGCCTTGAGCGCCGTGCTGGCGCTGCAACTGGACCGTGCATTGAATTCGGCAGGCGTGGCATGAACATGTCGGCAATTCCGCACAGCGCGGTACCCGACTGGGACCGCGTGCGCCTGGATTTTCCGCTGCTGATGCGGCAGGTGCATGGCAAGCCGCTGATCTATTTCGACAACGCCAACACCGGCCAGAAGCCGCTGCAGGTCATCGCCGCGACCGACGAGTTCTATCGCCGTCAGAACGCCAATGTGAGCCGCGCAGTGCATGCGCTGGGCACCGAGGCCACCGACGCCTTCGAAGGCGCGCGCAGCAAGCTGGCTCGCTTTCTCAACGTGCGCGCCGACGAACTGGTGCTGTGCAGCGGCACGACCTTTGCGATCAATCTGGTGGCCTATTCCTGGGCGCTGCCGCGCCTGGGCGCCGGCGATGTGATCCTGATTTCGCGCATGGAGCACCACGCCAACATCGTGCCGTGGCAACTGGTGGCGCAACGCACCGGCGCGACCATCCGCGTGGCCGAGATCACCCCGGACGGCGCACTGGATCTGGACGCCTTGCGCAAGGCGATGACGCCGGAGGTCAAGCTGCTGGCGATCACGCATGTGTCCAATGTGCTGGGCACGGTCAATCCGGTGCGCGAGATCTGCCGCGAGGCGCGCAAGCGCGGCATCGTCAGCGTGGTGGACGGCTCGCAGGCGGCGCCGCATCGGCGTATCGACGTGGCCGGCATCGGCTGCGATTTCTACGCCATCACCGGCCACAAGATGTGCGGGCCCACCGGCACCGGCGCGCTGTGGGCACGGCGCGAACACCTGCAGGCAATGCCGCCGTTCCTGGGCGGCGGCGAAATGATCAAGGAAGTCAGTTTCGAGGGCACGGTGTTCAACGATGCCCCGCACAAGTTCGAAGCCGGCACGCCCAACATCGCCGGGTTCATCGGCCTGGGCGCGGCAGTCGATTACCTGGAGTCGGTCGGGCTGGCGCACGTGGAAGCGCGCGAAGCCGAGCTGCTGGCGCATTTCACCGAAGAACTGCAGCGCATCGACGGCCTGCGCATCTTCGGCACCACGCCGGACAAGGCCGCGGTGGTGTCGTTCCTGATCGAAGGCGCGCATGC
This sequence comes from Xanthomonas arboricola pv. guizotiae, assembly GCF_002940205.1. Classification (GTDB taxonomy): domain Bacteria; phylum Pseudomonadota; class Gammaproteobacteria; order Xanthomonadales; family Xanthomonadaceae; genus Xanthomonas; species Xanthomonas arboricola_C. The sequence goes on along the minus strand of NZ_MDSK01000002.1, from coordinate 174,662 downwards.
CCACGACCTGGCCACCCTGCTCGACCTGGAAGGCGTCGCGGTCCGCTCGGGCCAGCACTGCGCGCACCCGCTGCTGCAGTACTACGGCGTCGCCGCCACCTGCCGCGCCTCGCTGGCGTTCTACAACACGCATGACGAGATCGAGCGCTTCGTTGCTGCGTTGGTGAAGGTGCGTCGGTTGCTGGGTTGATTGGAATCGGGAATCGGGAATGGAGAATCGGAAAAGCGGCTCTCCCGCATACTGGTGCAGTTCGACATGTTGGAAGTAGCTCATCGAGCGGCGCAACGCTTTTCCCGATTCCCGATTCCCGATTCCCGATTCCCGATTCCCGATTCCCGATTCCCGATTCCCGATTCCCGATTCCCGATTCCCGATTCCCGATTCCCGCTAAACTGCTCCCATGCTGACTACCACCTTTCGTACGGCCACCGTCGACGACATCGACGCCCTTGTGTCGCTGGTGACCTCGGCCTATCGCGGCGATGTCAGCCGCGTTGGCTGGACCAGCGAGGCCGACTTTCTCGACGGCGCGCGGATCGATCCTGCAGTGCTGCGCGAGGACCTGTTGCGCGACCGCAGCCTGGTGCTACTGGTCGAACAGGACGGGCGCCTGCTGGCCTGCGCGCATATCGCCGACGACCACGGTGCCGGCTACTTCGGCATGTTTGCGGTGGAACCGTCGCTGCAGGGCAGCGGGCTGGGCAAGACGCTGCTGGCCGAGGCCGAGCGTATTGCCTACACCGAGTGGCAGCTGCCGGTGATGCAGATGACGGTGATCGACATCCGCGACGAGCTGATCGCGTTCTACGAGCGACGCGGTTACCGCCGCACCGGCATCCTCAAACCGTTCCCGTATGGCGACGCGCGTTTCGGCGTGCCGCTGCGTCAGGATCTGCGCTTCGAGGTGCTGGAAAAACCGCTCGGCGGCGCAGCACCGTGAGCGACACCTGGACCTTTGTCTGCGCCAGCGAGGCGCTGCTGCCCGGCGAGTTGCAGACCGTCTGGGACGAGGTGACCGACACCCCGATCGTCATCTTCAACCTCCACGGCGAGCTGTACGCGCTGGAAGACCGCTGCAGCCACGAAGACTACGAATTGTCGCCGGGTACGTTCGACCCGGCAGAAGGCAGCATCGAGTGCCTGCTGCACAGCGCCCGCTTCGACATCCGCGACGGCCGCCCGCTGTGCGCACCGGCCTACACCGCGGTGCCCAAGTTCCCGGTCAAGCGCGAACACGGCGGCATCTGGACCCGCGACGACCGCTGACACCAGCCGGCCCCGTGCGTGACACGGTCGCCATGAGCGCAGACCGCTCAGGACGCTGATCCGCAGTCCCGTCCCGTCCGGTGCGTGCCCCTGGCGTGCGCAGATCCGCGCCGCGCAGGAAAAAGACGCGCTGCCACGCCAGCGAGCTCGACCAGCCTTGCTAGCGGCACCCCGCTCTGCCAGCAAGCGCAAACACGTGCAGTTCCCTGTACAACCCGGCATTGGCCACCGCAGCGGCTGACGCCTCAAGCAGCGCAACTGCCTCGTGCGTGACACCGTCCGACAAAGATTGCAAAGAAGAATGATTTGCATTTAATATCGCAACCCTTCAGGCCTTCTTAACAACTGGCCTGCCCTGCGATCCCCATGCGCCCAGCTCTGCTCGACACCTTTTTCCCGATCCTGCCCCGCATGCGCCTTGCTGCGCAGCGCCTGTGCGTGTCCGGAGACTGGTCCGGCCGACTGGCCGCCTCGGGCTAGCGGGCGCGCATTCCCCGATCCGCTTCCCTTCCCGCATCCGCCGAGCCACCGCCAGGCCGGAGCCTCGCTTTCCTCTTCGAGACGCCTCATGACTCCCAGGATTTCCCCACTCACCTCGGCCGTGTTGCTGACGCTGTCCGCTCCTGCCCTCGCCCAGCCTGGCGATGCGCCGGCGCCTCCGGGCGCGGTCGATCTGGACGCCATCCGGGTGCAGCAGGAACGCGCGCAGAAGCCGTCCTCGCCCAAGTACACCGAGGTGCTGCGCGACACGCCGCAGACGATCACCGTGGTCACCAAGCAGACCATGGACCAGCAGAATCTGCTGTCGCTGCGCGACGTGCTGAGCACCCTGCCCGGCATCACCTTCGGCGCAGGCGAAGGCGGCGGTGGCTATGGCGACAGCATCAACCTGCGCGGCTTCACCGCCAGCAGCGACATCACCACCGATGGCGTGCGCGACAGTGCGCAGTACAGCCGCAGCGACACCTTCAACCTGGAAGCGGTGGAGCTGATCAACGGCGCCAACTCGGCGATGTCCGGCGCCGGCTCGGTCGGCGGCAACATCAATCTGGTCACCAAGACCGCCGGCCAGGGCGACTTCACCAACGTCGTGGTCGGTGGCGGCAGCGACCGCTATGGCCGGCTGACCGCCGACAGCAATTACGACTTCGAAAACGGCACCGCCGTGCGCCTGAACGCGATGGGCCACACCCAGGACGTGCCGGGGCGCGACGAGGAGTTTCGTCATCGCTGGGGCTTTGCGCCGTCGGTGGCGTTCGGCCTGGGCTCGGATACCCGCTTCACCCTGAGCTACCTGCACCAGCACGACAACAACCTGCCGCAGTACGGCGTGCCGTTCGCACTCAGCCCGTTCAACGACGGCCCGCTGCCGGGCGTGGACCCGGAAACCTTCTTCGGTTACCGCAATACCTCGCGTCAGGAAATCGACGTGGACATGCTGACCGGCGTGCTGGAAATGGATTTCGACGACAACGTCAAACTGCGCAGCCTGGCGCGCGTGCAGCGGGTCGACCAGACCACCAATGCCACCGCACCGCAGGGCACCTGGTGCCTGCCCAACGGCACCGACCCGTACACCGGCCGCGCCTGCGTCGGCCAGCCGGCCGCCAGCTGGAACCCCAACAGCGGCCCGCGTGGCCTGGTCCGCGAGACGGAAAACTTCATCGCGCACAGCCAGACCGACCTGACCGCCACCCTGCACACCGGCGCCATCGAGCACCGCGTGGTCGCAGGCGTGGCCTTCAGCAAGGAAGACTTCGAACTCGATAGCGGCACCACCTTCCGCAATGCCGATGGCTCCACCACCGGCATCACCTACCCGGTGCAGTCCTTCGACAATCCGTACAACATCTGGACCGGCCCGCAGAATTATTTCCGCACCGGGCGCAGCAAGGGCAGCCTGACCAATCAGGCGGTGTACCTGTTCGACACGTTGCAGTTCAACGAACAGTGGATGCTCAACCTGGGCGGCCGCTACGAGCACAACGAAGGCGACAGCACCACCTACACCGTCAACGCCGCCGGCAACGTCACTGGTGTGAGCGCGGGCTTCCCGGCCGGCAGCGAAGAGGACCTGTTCTCGTATCGCGCCGGCCTGGTGTTCAAGCCGGCCGAGAACGCCAGCCTGTATCTGTCCTACGCCAACAGCAAGACGCCGTCCAAGGCCTCGGTCAACGGCTCGTGCACGCCGATCGCCACGGCCACCGCCGGCGCCAACTGCAATGTCGAGCCGGAAACAGCGGTCAACATCGAACTGGGCGGCAAGTGGGACGTGCTGGACCAGCGCCTGGCACTGACCGCTGCGCTGTTCCGCAACGAGCGCGAAAACTACAAGGTCAACAGCGGCGATCCGCTGATCCCCGAGCAGGTGCTGGACGGCAAGGCACGCGTGGACGGCATCGCGCTCGGCGCCACCGGTTACCTGACCGAGCGCTGGTCGATCTTCGCCAACTACACCTTCCTGGACAGCGAAGTGCTACAGAGCGTGTCCAACCGCACCGAGAGCCTCACCGGCGACCCGGTGGCCGGACGCGACCTGGTGCAGACCCCGCGCAATGCCGGCAACATCTGGACCACCTACACGCTCAATCAGTGGACCTTCGGCTACGGCGTCACCTACCAGGGCGGTTTCTATCCCAACAACGCTTCGGCCGCGGCCTATCGCAAGACCGACGACTACTGGGTGCACCGCGCGATGGTCGGCCTGCGCGTCAACGACTGGCTCAGCCTGCAGTTGAACGTCAACAACCTGTTCGACGAGGAGTACTACACCAGCGTGCGCAACAACCTCACCGTCAATGCGGCCGGCACCGTCACCGCCGGCAATGGCTGGGCGCTTCCGGGCGAAGGCCGCTCGGCGGTGTTGAGCGCCACCTTCAGTTTCTGACCCACTGGCACGCCGTCCGCACAACCCGGGCGGCGTGGAGACCACCGCATGTTGCTGCCCATTCCCGATGTTCTCAGCACCGCCCAGCTCGCCGAGCTGCGTGCGCGGCTGGACGCGGCCGACTGGGCGGACGGCCGCATCACCGCCGGCCATCAGTCGGCGCAGGCCAAGGACAACGCACAACTGCCCGAAGACAGCGCCGTCGCACGCGAGGCCAGCGCGCTGGTGCTGGACGCGCTCTCGCGCAGCAGTACGTTCTTTTCGGCGGTCTTGCCGCGGCGCATCTATCCGCCGTTGTTCAATCGCTACAGCGGCGGGCAGTCGTTCGGCTACCACGTCGACAACGCGATCCGCTACGACCGCAGTCGCGGCGGCGCGGATCCCGTGCGCACCGATGTCTCGGCCACCTTGTTTCTCAGCGACCCGGACAGCTACGACGGCGGCGAGCTGGTGATCGAAGACACCTACGGCACGCAGTCGGTAAAGCTGCCGGCCGGGCACCTGGTGATCTATCCCGGCACCAGCCTGCATCGGGTGATGCCGGTGACCCGCGGCGCGCGCGTCGCCTGTTTCTTCTGGACCCAAAGCATGCTGCGCGACGATGCGCAGCGTCGCCTGCTGTTCGAACTGGACGTGTCGATCCGGCGGCTCACCCAGGACACCCCCGGCCACCCGTCACTGATCCAGCTCACCGGCGTCTATCACAACCTGTTGCGGCAATGGGCCGATGTCTGAGCCCGCACTGGACCCGGCACAGCTGATCGAGCTGCTGCGCACGCAGCCCGATCGCGCGGTCGCGCTGCTGCGCAAGGCCGCCGAGCGCCAGGATCTGGCCGCGCAACTGCTGCTCGCCCAGCTCTACGCCGAAGGCCGCGGTATCCCCGCCGATCCGGGCATGGCGATGCTGTGGTACGAGGTCGCCGCCAATGCCGGGCATGCGGAAGCGATGAACCAGCTGGGGCGCTGCCACGAACTGGGTTTCGGCACCGCGTGCAACGCGGTGCTGGCGGCGCTGTGGTACCGCCGCGCCGCCGAGCATGGGCTGGATTGGGGCATGTACAACCTCGCCCATCTGTACGGCTCCGGCCGTGGCGTGGCGCAGGACCACGCGCAGGCGTTGGCGCTGTATCGCACCGCCGCCGACTGCGGGCATGCCAAATCGATGAACTTCGTGGCGCGCTATCTCGAACAGGGCCTGGCCTGCGCTGCCGATCCGGTCGCTGCGCGCCACTGGTACCGCCGCTCTGCCGAAGCAGGCGATTTCCGCGGCCAGGCCGGTTACGCCACCTTGCTCGCGGACGCCGGCGACATCGACCAGGCCGAGCGATGGATGCGCCGTGCGATCGCCGGCGGGCATGCCGGCTTCCTGCAACAGCTCACGCCGTTGCTGGCGGGTGCAACGCAACCGCGTCTGCGCGCCTTGCTGAGCGACGTGGCCGCGCGGCAATCGCACCTGCAGACGTCGCTCGCAGCGGGTGCGGCCTGAGCACCATGGCGACCTCCAACGACACCCTTGCCACCACCCAGCAACGCCGCGGTTTCTGGCTGCGCATGCTGCATCAATGGCACTGGATCAGTTCGGCGCTGTGCCTGATCGGCATGCTGCTGTTCACCATCACCGGGCTGACCTTGAACCATGCCGCGCGCATCGAAGCCAGCCCTTCGACCGAACACCGCACGCTCACGCTGCCGCCGGCCCTGCTCAAGTCGCTGGGCAGCCGCGAAGAAGGCGATGCCGCGCTGCCGCCACGCGTGGCGCAGTGGCTGGGGCGTGAGCTGGACATCAGCATCGGTAACCGTGCCGGCGAATGGTCGGCCGACGAGGTGTATCTGGCGCTGCCGCGTCCTGGCGGCGATGCCTGGCTGAGCCTGGACCGCAGCACCGGCGCGATCGAATACGAGCGTACCGGGCGCGGCGCCATCGCCTATCTCAACGATCTGCACAAGGGACGCAATGCCGGGCCGGCCTGGGGCTGGTTCATCGACGTGTTCGCCATCGCCTGCCTGGTGTTCTGCATCACCGGGCTGTTCCTGCTGCATCTGCATGCGCGCCAGCGCCGCATGACCTGGCCATTGGTCGGCCTGGGTCTGCTGATTCCGTTGCTGCTCGCCCTGCTGTTGATCCACTGACTTTTTCCTACCGGAGACGATCATGCGCGCCACCCTGACCATCGCCCTGAGCGGCCTGCTCGCCATGCCGGCATACGCCGCCACGCTCGACATCAACGTCGAGATCCCCAAGCTCAACGTCGCCGAATATCACCGCCCGTACGTGGCGATCTGGCTGGAAGGTGCGGACCAGAAGGTCGCCGCCAATCTGGCGGTCTGGTATCAATCCAAGGACACCGCCGAAGGCCACGGCACCAAGTGGCTGCCGGACCTGCGCCAGTGGTGGCGCAAGAGCGGGCGTACCCTCGAGGTGCCGGTCGACGGCGTCACCGGCCCCACCCGTCCGGCCGGCGCGCATGCGCTGTCGTTCTCCGACACCAAGGGCGCGTTGAAGTCGCTGCCGCCCGGCCAGTACACGCTGGTGGTGGAAGCTGCGCGCGAGGTCGGCGGCCGCGAGTTGGTCAAGGTGCCCTTCACCTGGCCGGCAAAGTCTGCGCAGACTGCCAAGGCCAGCGGCAGCAGCGAGCTCGGCGCCATCTCTCTGGTCGCAAAACCCTGAGCCCTGCGCAGCTGTCGGCGGCCGCACACAACATGCTCGCCAAGCGCCGGCGCAGATGCGCATTGCATCGCTTCGCTAAACACACTCCGCTTTCCACGCATCCACGCAGCGCCACACCTGTGCGCTGATCAGACACGTGACCCACCGTCCTCATCGTCCTTCAAGGAGTTGTCATGAAACGTTCGCTCGTCCTGATCGCCATGCTCGCCGCACTGCCGGTCAGCGCCCTCGCCCACAAGGCCTGGTTGCTGCCGTCGCAGACCGTCATCGCCGGTGAGGCGCCGTGGATCACCGTGGATGCAGCGGTGTCCAACGACTTGTTCTACTTCAACCACGTGCCGCTGCGCCTGGACAACCTGAGCATCACCGCGCCCGACGGCGGCGCGCTCAAGCCGGAAAATCCGGCCACCGGCAAGTACCGCAGCGTGTTCGACCTGCAGCTCACCCAGCCCGGCACCTACAAGCTGAGCATCGTCAACGCCGGCCTGTTCGCCAGCTGGAAGGAAGACGGCAAGCCCAAGCGCTGGCGTGGCGACGAAGCCCGCTTTGCCACCGAGGTGCCGAAGAACGCGCAGGATCTGCAGGTCTCGCAGTCCTTCAACCGGGTGGAAACCTTCGTCACCCGCGGTGCGCCGACCACCACGGTCTTCAAGCCCGCCGGCAAGGGCATCGAATTGATTCCGGTGACCCATCCCAACGATCTGGTCGCCGGCGAAGCGGCGCAGTTCACGCTGCAGCTGGATGGCAAACCGGCCGCCGGGCTGGAGATCGAGATCGTGCGCGGCGGCACCCGCTATCGCGATGCGCAGAACGAGATCAAGCTCAAAACCGATGCCAAGGGCGGCTTCAGCGTGACCTGGCCGGAGCCGGGCATGTACTGGCTGGAAACCACCACCGAAGACACCAAGACCTGGCTGCCGCAAGCCAAGCAGCGCCGCCTGGGCTATGTCGCCACCCTGGAAGTGTTGCCGCAGTAACCTGCCGGCACGCGGCAGGAGTGCACGCAGCGTGCATCCTGCCGCCCATCTTCATAAGACCCGTCCATGCCCGCATCGTCTTCCGCCGACCACGCCATCGCCACGCTCGGCGGCCGCAGCATGGGCACCACCTGGAGCGTGAAGCTGGTGGCGCCGCGCGGACGCGATCTGCACCCCTTGCATGCGTGCATCCAGGCCGCGCTGGATCGCGTGGTCGCGCAGATGAGTACCTGGGAGGCCGATTCGGATATCAGCCGTTACAACCGCGCACCGTCGGGCAGCTGGCACCACCTGCCCGACGAATTCCACGCCGTGCTGAGCGTAGCATTGGAGATCGCACAGGCCAGCGAGGGTGCCTTCGACCCTACCGTCGGCCCGATGGTCGAGCTATGGGGCTTCGGCGCCGCCGGCACGCGTCAGCGTGTGCCGACAGCGCAGGCGATCGCATTGGCGAGCCTGCGTTGCGGCTGGCAACGCCTGCAGCTGGATGGCAGGCGTGTGCTGCAGCCGGGCGCAGCGGCGCTGGATCTGTCCGGCATCGCCAAGGGCTTCGGTGTGGACCGCGTGCATCGCGCATTGCTGCAGTCGGGTATCGACAGTGCATTGATCGAGGTCGGCGGCGAGCTGTTCGGCTACGGACGCAAGCCCGATGCCAGCGCGTGGCGCGTGCTGGTCGAATCCGCCCCCGACGAAGACGCCGGCAGCGCGCTACCGGCACGCGTGCTGGCGCTGGACGGCCTGGCGGTCGCCACCTCCGGCGATCGCTGGCACCGCTTCGATGCCGACGGCACCCGCTACACGCACACCTTCGACCCACGCACCGGCGCGCCCGTTCCACATGCCCCCGCAGCGGTCACCGTCCTCGCGCCCGATGCGATGCAGGCCGATGCCTGGGCCACCGCGATGACCGTGCTCGGCGTCGATGCCGGTCTTGCCCATGCACGCAAGGCAGAGCTGGCGGTGCGGTTCCTGGCACGCAAGGACGGCATCCTGCTCGAATCCATGAGCCCGGCATTCGAACGCCACCTGTCCGCGCCATGAGCAGCGCCACCTCACGCGTGTGGCTGGGCAACGGGCTGGTCCTGCTGACGCTTGCGGTCATCGTCGGCTGGCTGGCCGGCCTGCATGACGGCGCATGGTGGTGGAGCGCACCCACGCCGCATCGCTGGCAATTGGCAACACTCGTCCTGGCACTGTATCTGGGCCTGTGCGTGGTCGTGCTGCTGCGTGCACGCAAGCGCGTCGGCGCGCAACGCGCAGACGCCAGCGGCGTATTGATCGTCTGGGCAAGCCAGACCGGATTTGCGCGTGAGCTGGCGCAACGCAGCGTTGCCGCGCTGCAATCGGCCGGTGTCGGCGCGCATGCGCTGCCGATCGAAGCCATCGACAGCGATCGACTCGCGCGCGTACCGCAGCTGCTGTGCATCGTCAGCACCACCGGCGAAGGCGATGCGCCCGACCATGCGCAGGCCGCCGAGCGCGCCTGGCGTGCCGACCACGCGCAGGATCTGACCGCCGTGCAGTACGCGGTGCTGGCGCTCGGCGACCGTGGTTACGCGCACTACTGCGCGTTCGGCCGGCGCCTCGACGATCGCCTGCAGGCGCGCGGCGCCACTCGCCTGTTCGAACGCATCGAGGTCGATAACGCTGACCCGAACGCCCTGCAGCACTGGCAACGCCGTCTGGCGGAACTGGCGCCCGCACTGGCGACGCAACCCGACTGGAGCCTGCCGACCTACACCACCTGGCAGCTACGCGAGCGTGTCCACCTCAACCCCGGCAGTGCGGGTGCGCCGATTTACCGACTGCGCCTGACGCCATGCGATGGCGCATTGCCGCAGTGGAGCGCAGGCGATATCGCGGAGATCGCACCGCATCACGCACCGGATGCGGTCGAGTCCTGGCTGCAGCACAACCACTACGACGGCGCGCAGCACATCGACGGCCGCCCCCTGCGCGACTGGCTCGGCGGCGCGCAACTTCCCGTCGATGCCGCTCTCGGTATCGATGGGGGTGCCGGTACCAGCCTCAGCGATAGTGCTGGTGCCGATGCGGATGCGGATGCGGATGCGGATGCCGAAGTCAGAATCGACCCAGCTACGGACACAGGTAAAGGCACTGATACAGCTACGGGAACAGCCACAGGCACAACTTCATCACTGGACGCAGATGCGTTGGTGCGCAGTTTGGTCACCCTGCCTCATCGCGATTACTCGCTTGCCTCCATCCCCGAGGAAGGCCACGCCGAACTGCTGGTGCGCGAACATCGGCACGCCGACGGCAGCCTGGGCCTGGGTAGCGGCTGGCTCTGCGTCCATGCATCGATCGGCGCGGCCATCGCGCTGCGCCTGCGCAGCAACCCCGGCTTCCACCCGCCCGCACCCGACCGGCCGATGCTGCTGATCGGCAACGGCACCGGCATCGCCGGCCTGCGCGCGCATCTGCGTGCACGCATCGCCGCCGGCGCGCGGCGCAACTGGCTGCTGTTCGGCGAACGCAATGCCGCGCACGACGCGCTGTATGCCGATGAGCTGCAGCAATGGCAGCGGGATGGCTGGATCGAACACCTGGAGCTTGTCTACTCGCGCGATCAGCAACAGTCACCGCATTACGTCCAACACGCACTGGCCGCAGCCGCCGATCACCTGCGTCATTGGATCGGTCAAGGCGCCTGCATCTACGTCTGCGGCAGCCTGCGCGGCATGGCGCCCGAACTCGACCGCACGCTGGATTGCATCCTCGGAGCCGATGTCAGACAACAGCTGCTGGACAACGGGCGCTATCGCCGCGATGTGTACTGACCCATCGCATGCGGCACTGCCAAAACTGATCAACAAGACGATTGCGCAGGTGCCCGCAGCGCGTCTGGTGCTGAAATCCGCTACATCCCTGCTTGCGGTGGCTGCGCGCCAACCGCACCGGCTGACCCAGGACCGCGCTCCGGCGTCCCCGTTATCTCTCGATCACCGCGTTATGCTGCCAGATCGACCAGATTGCGTATTGCCGCACTCCCGCCAACGCTGCGGTACTGCCCCACCGCCATCCGCACCAACGCTGCATACGCCTGCTGCGTGCCGTCGCTGCTGGATGCATCGACCGATGACGGCGATCGCGGCGGCGGATCGCGTGGCTGCATCGCCTCCTGCAGTTCCTGCAGACTCAGCGCCCCGCTCCTGTCGCTGTCGAGCAGGTCCAGCAGTTGCGTGCTCGACCCACTGTCGCCATTGACCAGCGTGCTCAATTCACCGCTGCTGACACTGTCGTCGCCATCGCTGTCCAGGCCGGCAAACAACGACTGCACATCCTGTCCTTGCTCGCCCGGCGGCGGCGGAGGCGGCAAGGCCTGCGCCAGTTCGCTCTCGCTGACGGTGCCGCCACCATCCTGATCGAGCATGCTCAGCAACCCGTCGATGTCGATCTTGCTGTCGTCATCGCTATTGGACGACAGCGCGGTCGCCAGCTCCGACGCGGTCAGGCTGCCATCGCTGTCGCTATCGATGGATTTGAACAACTGTGTCAGCGGATTGGTTTTTCCGCCTGCGCGGCGGATGCGGCGTTGCCGGCGGTCGCGCTGCGGCCTGCCTAGGACGGGTAGGCAGCATAGCCGGCTCCGACCGAACTGATGGTACGCATTGGTTTTCCCCTGGAATTGCCGGAACCACTCCCGGCACCTGCACTGTTCCCTAGCCAGGTGGCCCAGCGATGCCGTCGCTTGTCTGCATTGACACGAACGCATCCGGGCGCGTGCCAGGAGGCGCGCCCTGCTCGCAGATACGTGAAAGGCCCTAGACCGGGCTCACCCGGATCGCCAGCAATTCGCCGCCGCCATCGAGCACATAGCGGGTGCGCGTGGAGGCGCTCAGCCACGCGGTATCGCCGGCAGCCAACGGTAGCAGGCCACTCTCGCGCCCGAAGCTGGCCTGGCCTGCCAGCAGGTGGATCGCCCAGGCGCTGCCCGGGTCGGCGAAAAACAGCATGGTGCCGACCAGCGGCCGGTGCAGCAGTTCGGTCTGCAGCAGATCGCGCCGCCACATCAGGTTGAAATCCTGGGTCGGCCCATCGAGCAGCGTCGCATGTACCGTTTCCTCGCCTGCGAATCGGACGCGCTGGTGCGGCGGCAGCAACTCGCAGCTGCGATGACGGCTGCCAGGAACATCACCACCGGCGCTGGCGGCATGGTCGCCCTGGTCAGCGCCACTGCCCTCATTGCCATTGCCATTGCCATTGCCATTGCTATTGCCGCTATCGCTTTTGCTGACGCCGCCGCTAGTAGCAGTGCCGATGCCAATGCCTGCACCGGTGCTGGTGTAGGCGCAAGTGCTGGTGCCGGTGTCGCTGCCCATACCGCTGGCAGCATCGCCAAACTGCAGCCGCATGCCATTGCCATGCAACAGCACCAGCTCGCGATCGATGCCCGGGAACGCGGAAAACGCCGCATCCTGCCCGATCTCGGCAATCGACAGGCGCAGCGACCACGCGTCGGCGTCGCCGAGACGCAGGATCTCGCGCGTCCAGCCCAGTTGATTGCGCCACCGCTCGCGGCGGTACTCGGTGGCCGGAATCACCCGGCTGCTCAGGTCTGTCAGCTGCATGGGCACATTGTGCCGCAAGCCCGGCGCCAAGCCGTCATGCGGTGCTTCGGGCTGCTGATGTGCCTTAGGCTCAGGCCAAGCCTCAACTTGAGGGGGTGGGCGAGACCTACGAAGCGGCTGGTGCCTCACGGAGTGAGTAGCGCTTCATGCGGCGGGCGCTGGTTTCCCGCAGTTACAAACGCTTGCGTGCGCTTGCGACCCACGCGGGCCCAAAACGAAAAACGCCCGGCTGCACATCCAGGTGCAACACCGGGCGATTCCACGTCCTTGTCGGCCTCCAGCCATCCCCCGGACATCCTGTCCAGTTAGGTTGCGGCCACGCATCCTGGCGTCGAACCGTATCTCGGATCCCTTCCCCTTAACGCCGTCCCACCGGTTTCACCGCCGCCCCCTTGGCAGCCTTCTTGGCGGGAGCCATCGTGGCTCCCACTTCGATCAGGTCTCGATTCCGTTCGACCGTCTTGAGTCCGATGCCCTTGACCAGTGCCAGTTCCTCGGCACTCTTGAAGGGACCGTTTGCCTGACGGTGCTCGACGATTGCCTCGGCTTTTGATCGCCCGACGTTCGTCAGCACCTTGTCCAATTCCTCAGCAGACGCGGTGTTGATATCGACCTTGTCGAGTGCATACGCATTCGAGGACAACAGCAACGCCAGTAGCAGGGACTTCAGGGCTACGGTAAATGACTTCATTGCAACGCTCCTTGTGGCTTGGGTGATGGTCCTAGCCAGCATTCCTGCCGGCGGAGCCAGTGTCCCGCGCCACATGCAGCAATCCTATCGCCAACGAACTTTTCACACAGCCGGTGAACTGCGCGCCGCCTTGTAGGGAAATACCTACCCCCAGGCACGGGCGTAGAATGTGTCGCTAAGTCACGTATTCGGAGTCTCCATGGACAGCGCCAAAATCGACCAATTCATCAGCGACACCTGGGACCGCGAGATCGTCCCGCAATTGGTCGATTACATCCGCATTCCCAATAAATCGCCGATGTTCGACGCCGACTGGGTTGCGCACGGCTACATGGAGCAGGCGGTCACCCTGATGGAAACCTGGGCGCGCGCGCAGGCCATCGACGGCATGCAGGTCGAGGTGGTGCGCCTGCAAGGCCGCACGCCGTTGATCTTCATCGAGATTCCGGCAACCGGCGCCGAATCCGGCGACGACACCGTGTTGCTGTACGGCCACCTGGACAAGCAGCCGGAAATGACCGGCTGGGATGCGGACCTGGGCCCATGGGAGCCGGTGCTGCGCGACGACAAGCTGTACGGCCGCGGCGGCGCCGACGATGGCTACGCCATCTTCGGTTCGCTGGCGGCGGTACTGGCGCTGCGCACCCAGGGTCTGCCGCATGCGCGCTGCGTGGTGCTGATCGAGGCCTGCGAGGAATCCGGCAGCTACGACCTGCCGGCCTATGTGGATCACTTGGCCGAGCGCATCGGCAAACCGTCGCTGGTGGTGTGCCTGGACTCGGGCTGCGGCAACTACGAGCAGCTGTGGTGCACGACCTCGCTGCGCGGGCTGACCGGCGGCAACCTGACCGTCAAGGTGCTGGAGGAAGGCGTGCACTCGGGCGATGCCTCCGGCGTGGTGCCGTCCAGCTTCCGCCTGCTGCGCCAGTTGCTGTCGCGGATCGAGGATGAAGCCAGCGGCCGCATCCTGCTGGACGGCCTGCATGTGCAGGTACCGGCCGAACGGCTGGCACAGGCCAAGGCCGCGGCGGCGACGCTGGATACCGCCATCTTCGACAAGTTCCCGATGGTCGAGGGCCTGGTGCCGATGCACGACGACCTCACCGAGCTGGTGTTGAACCGCACCTGGCGCCCGGCGCTGTCGATCACCGGCGTGGATGGCATGCCGCCGCTGGCATCGGCCGGCAACGTGCTGCGTCCGCAGACCGCGGTGAAGCTGTCGCTGCGCCTGCCGCCGACCGCCGACGGCAAGGCCTGTGGCGAACTGCTGAAAGAGGCCTTGCTGCGCGACCCACCGAACGGCGCACAGGTAACCCTGGAACTGGAGAAGGCCTCATCGGGCTGGAATGCGCCCGAGATGGCGCCATGGCTGGCAAAAGCCATCGACGACGCCAGCCTGGCGTTCTTCGACAAGCCGGCGATGTACATGGGCGAAGGCGGCTCGATCCCGTTCATGGGCATGCTGGGCGAGAAGTTCCCCGGTGCGCAGTTCATGATCACCGGCGTGCTCGGCCCGCATTCCAATGCGCATGGCCCCAACGAGTTCCTGCATATCCCGATGGGCAAGCGGGTCACGGCCTGCGTGTCCAAGGTGATCGCCGAGCACCACGCCGCCTGCCTGCGCGGCGAGACCAGCGGCTCGCCGGTGGCGGCCGACAGCGGCACCCGTCATGGTGGGCATGGCTGCTGCTGATTGACCCCTGGACCGCCCCGCGCATGCCGGGGCGGTCCAGGGGCATTGCCATGCGCTGCGGCACGCGCATGGACGTAACCCAACGCCCCCGTCGCAGTCGGCGCTGCCCATGTGGTTGCCACAGCGGCGGATGCTAGTCTGCCGATCCCGTTTCCCCCTCGGTGCCTGCGATGAACACTCTCTTCGGTAGCGACAGCTGGCTCTACATCATTCTGGTCGGCTTCGTGGTCGGGCTGCTGGCGCGTTTCATCACGCCCGGCACGCAGCGACTGGGTTGCCTGCTGACCATCGTGCTGGGCATCGCCGGTGCAGCGGTGGCCAGCTGGTTCGGCCGCTACATGGGCTGGTACCACGCCGGCGAACCGGCCGGTTTCCTCGGCGCGTTGCTGGGTGCGATCGCGATCCTGGCGCTGCTGCGCCTGTTCAGCGGCAGCAAGCGTTGAGCGACCGGGCGTCGTTTTCGCCCTGGTTGCGCCTCACTTCACGACACAGCATTCACCCATGACCTCATCGTTGACTCCCGATACCGCGCGCGCTGCGCTCCGTCTGCAATGGGCGCGGCAGGCGTTGGACGATCCTGAGGTCACGCTGCAACGTGCCTCGGTCGATGCGGGATTCCGCAGTTACTGGCGCACCCAAGGACGCGGCGTGGATCGCATCCTGATGGATGCGCCACCTGCACTGGAAAACGTGGCGCCCTGGTTGCGCATGCACGCCCTGCTCGGCGCGCACGGCGTGCGCGTGCCGCGGATGCTTGCGCAGGATCTTGCAACAGGCTTCCTGCTGCTGGAAGACCTGGGCGTGCCGACCCTGGCGCAGGTGCTGACCGACGCCAACGCCGACGCGTTGCTGGATGCGGCGATCCGCCAGTTGTTGCTGCTGCAGCGCATTGCGCCGCCCGCCGACAGCGGCGTGTTCGGCGAGGCGCTGCTGCAACGCGATGCCGGCCTGTTCGAAGAATGGTTTCTTGGCTGCCACCTGGGCCTGCAGCTGGACTGCGGCCAGGCCGAGCAGCTGCAGTTGGTGCAGCGCCGCTTGATGGACAACGCACTGGCACAGCCGCGCGTGTTTACCCATCGCGATTTCATGCCGCGCAATCTGATGCCGGTCGGCGACGGGCTGGCGGTGCTGGACTTCCAGGATTGCGTGATCGGGCCGATCGCCTACGACCCGATCAGCCTGTTCAAGGACACCTCGGTGAGTTGGCCGCTGGCGCGCGTGGATGGCTGGCTGGCGCGCTACCACGCACGTGCCGCAGCGGCTGGATTGCCGGTGCCGCCGCTGACGCAATTCCTGCGCGATGCGGACTGGATGGGCGTGCAGCGGCACCTGAAGAATCTCGGCATCTTCTCGCGCCTGAGCCATCGCGACGGCAAGCACTGGTATCTGGATAACGTGCCGCGTTTCATTGTCTATCTGGACGAGGTGTTGCCGCGTCATCCGGAACTTGCGCCACTGATCGGCCTGCTGGAAGACCTGGTCAAACCCGCCCTGGCGGCACGCTCCGCGCAGGCCGGCGCATGAAGGCACTGGTCTTCGCCGCCGGTTTCGGCGAGCGCATGCGTCCGTTGACCGAGCGCACGCCCAAGCCACTGCTGTCGGTCGGCGGCACGCCGCTGATCGTCTGGCATCTGCGCAAGCTGGCCGCACTGGGAGTGGACGAGGTAGTGATCAATACCTCGTGGCTGGCCGAGCAGTTTCCGCAGGAACTGGGCGATGGCAGCGCGTTCGGGCTGCGGCTGACGTACTCCTTTGAGGGCGATACCCCGCTGGAGACCGGTGGCGGCATGCTGCACGCGTTGCCGTTGCTGGGCGATGCGCCGTTCCTGCTGGTCAACGGCGATATCTGGACCGATTTCGATTTCGCGCGGCTGTCAGCCGCGCCGGCGGGCCTGGCCCAGCTGATGCTGGTCGATCAACCCGCCTATGCGGCGCGCGCAGACTTTGCGCTGGATGCCGATGGCAAGGTGCGCGCAGATCTACCCGCCACGCTGACCTACGCCGGCATCGGCATGTATCGACCGGCGTTGCTGCGCGATTGGCAATCGGTCATCGGCCAGCTCCCGGAGCCCGCCGGCACGGCGCCGCGCTTCGCGCTGGCGCCGATCCTGCGCGCGCAAATGGCGGCAGGCCTGATCGATGGCATCCACCATGCCGGGCGCTGGACCGATGTCGGCACGCCGCAGCGATTGGCGGAGCTGGATGCCCGATTGCTGCGCGACGGCGGCTGATCGCAACCACGCCGCTGCAAGTGCCGGGCCGCGCGTCGCGCATTGCTCGAACCACGAACACCGACCATCTCGACGGACTTGCAGCCAAACCGCCGGCGCCGCTCCTGCTCTTGTCCATGCGCACCGACCATCTTGACAGGTCCTTGCCCGCCTACCGTCGCGGGACCTTACGCGGCATGGATGCCGCGTAAGAGCCTACATGGACGTACTTGCGGCGTGTCCCCGCGACGGTAGGCGGGCAAGGGCCATGCAGCCAACCCGCAGATCAGCTGCTCTACAAGCTTCAGGCGATGTGCCTCGAATGCCCGGACACTGCGATAGATGTGCAGATGGGAAGCGCTAAGCAACCCGCGATCTAGCGCTGAACACAGTAATCCCGTCAGCTGCTCGAAGAGCCGCGATCCTCCAGCACCCGCCGCAGGAACGGCACGGTGATGCGGCGCTTGGCAGCCAGCGATTCGCGATCCAGCCGGTCCAGCAATGCCACCAGTCCGGCCAGTTCGCGTTCGCTATGGATCAGCAGCCAGTCGATTGCCGCCTCGTCCAGTGCCAGTCCGCGCCGTTGCGCACGATCGCGCAACACCGCCGCGCGCCCTGCGTCGTCGAGCACCGGCAGGCTGATGCGGATGCACTGCGACAGCCGCGAGCGCAGATCTGGCAACACCAGGGCCAGGCCGTCGGGCATGTGCCGCGCGGTATACAGCAAGGTGGTGCCGGCAGCGCGCGCGCGGTTATGGAAATCGAACAGCGCCACTTCGTCGTCGCGCTGCCCGGCAATGCTTTCCACGCCATCCAGCGCGACCAGGCTGCGCCCTTCCAGCGCTTCCAGCGCATCGCGCAACCGGCCAGTGGCGGCGTGCAGAGGCAGGTACGCCGGGGCGCGCCCGGCCTGCTCGGCGGCGGCGCACACCGACAACGCCAGATGCGTCTTGCCGGTGCCGGCGGGGCCGGCCAGATACAGCCAGTCGCTCACCTGCCCGACCGCCAACGCCTGCAGTTGCGATAGCAGGCCGTCAGGCGCGGCGATGTAACTATCGAATCGCTGATCGGGCGGCGCGCGTAGCGCCAGTGGCAACTGCGGGACGCTCACAGCCGATCCGTGTCCTTGCTCGGGTCGATGATCACGCTGCGCTCGTTGGTGGACTGCAGCACGATGCCGGCACGTTCACCCGCATACAGATCGCTGCGCGTGTACTGCTCATGCGCATAGCGCAGCAGCACATTCGCCACCGCCGCCACCGGCAGCGCCAGCAGCATGCCGAGGAAGCCGAACAACTGGCCGCCCGCCATCACCGCGAAGATCACCGCCACCGGATGCAGGCCGATCTTGTCGCCGACGATGCGCGGCGTCAGCACATAGCTCTCCAGCAGCTGGCCGACGGTGAACACCACCCCGACGCCGATCAGCAGTTTGAGGTCGAAGCCCTGTGCCTGCACCACCGCCGCCAGCAGGGCGAGCACGATGCCGGTGGTGGCGCCCAGATACGGAATGAAGCTGATCAGGCCGGCGATGATGCCGATCAACAGGCCCAGATTGAGCCCGATGATGGACAGGCCGGCGGCATAGATCGCCCCCAGCGCCAGCATCACCAGGAACTGGCCGCGGATGAAGCCACCCAGCACATCGTTGGATTCCTGCGCCAGCCGGCTCACGGTGCCGATGTAGGCGCGCGGAATGACCGCGGCCACACGCTCGACCAGGCGGTCCCAGTCGCGCAGGAAATAAAACGCCAGGATCGGCAGCAACGCCAGGTTGATCACCCAGGTCACCATCGCAAAGCCCGACCGCTGCACATAGCCGAAGAAGGTCTTGGCGGCGCCGCCAGCCTGCTCCCAGTGGCTGCGGATCCAGTCGATCAGGCGTTCCGGGTCCAGCCAGGCCATCAGCTCCACGCCGGTCTTGGCTTCCAGCCAGGGAATGGCGGTGCCGATTGCCCAGTTGCGCATCTGCGGCAGCGCATCGATCAGGGTCATGATCTGGCGCTCGATCATCGGCACCAGGATCATCAGCGCCAGCACGAACAGCAGCGTTGCCAGCACGAACACCAGCACCACCGCGATGTTGCGCGAGCGGCCGGCGCGCTCGATGCGGTCCACCAGCGGGTCGCCCAGCCAGGCCAGCAGCAGCGCCAGCACGAACGGCGTCAGGATCGGCGACAGCAGCGATACCACCCACAACACGCCGACGGTCACCGCCACCCATTTCAGGCGACGCAGAAACAGGGCGATTTCGGCTTCGGGAGTCAAAGTCATTTCAGGCGGTACTCGGCGTGCTCGTTTTCGAGAATGATCGGGCCCTCGGTCGGTACCGACACGGGCACCAACGGGCTGTTGTCGCCGAGCATACGGTTGAGGCCGGAAATGCCCGTGAGCAATTCCAGATCCACTTCCATGCGGTCGCCATTGGCGCTGACCGGGCGGATGCTGCGCACCACCGAGACGCCCTGCAGCGCGGCAGAGACGCGCAGGTAGTCGTCGGCGCTGCCGATGCCGGTGATCACCGCGCGGTAGACCCCGGGCACACCCGACTCCACCCGCTTGGCGTAGCGCTTGACCAGAGCGTCGGCGGCGCCGTCGGCGCCTGCAGCCATCGCACGACGCGCGTCGGCGTCGCTGCTGGTCCAGCTGGACAGCACGTTGCCGTTGTCGACAAAGACCCAGTCGGCGGTCCAGCCGGCGTCATGGCGGTAGAGCTTGCCGATCAACTGCATCGGCGGGCTGTACTTGGCCGATGCGCGCGCCACCATGGCGGTGTCCTTGCGCCAGATCGCGCCAGCCAGCACCTGCTCGGCGGCGGCACCGCCGGGCAGGCCGAGCCGGTAGCCGCGCTCGATCGCCCGGTCCAGCACGCTGCGCGCGGCATTGGCCTGCGCCACGCCGACCAGGCGCGGGCCGCTGCCGTCGTCGATGGCCAGCCACAGCACCGGCTTGGGCCGCGGCAGCGGCCACACCGGCAGGCCCAGCGCGGCGATCAGGCCATCCACGTCCGCTTGCCGGAAGCGCGCCACCAGCACGGTGCGGAAGGTCGGCGCGCCGGTGCGCGAGGTGCCCTGGTCCTGACGGTAATCGTAGTTTTCGACATAGCCCGGCGCGCCGCGCAATGCCTGCGGGACGCCGGGGCGGCTCATCACGCCGCGGTCGCCGGAGACCTTGCCCAGCACCGCGCCCAACGCGCGCGCCAGCGCACCGGGGCGATCGGACTCGCTCTGGCTGTTGACCGGCACTTCGGCCTCGTAGGCACTTTGCGCCTTGGCGACGTCGCCTTCGGTGCGCAGATCGGCCTGCGCAAAGGCTGGCGCGAGGGGCATGGCGACCACGAGGGCGAGAAAGAAAGCGAGACTGCGGCGCATCGACGGTTCCATGACGTAAGCGTATCCGGGTGAATTGTTGCCCGAATGGAACGCCAGCGCCAACGTGGCTGCTAAAATCGCCGCCTTTACAGCCGAGCCCTCCCTGCCCGTGACCAGCCAAACGCCTTCCAGCTCCTCGCCCATGACCTACCGTGACGCGGGTGTCGACATCGATGCCGGCAATGCGTTGGTCGAACGCATCAAGCCGCTGGTCAAGCGCAGCTTCCGGCCGGAGGTGATGGGTGGCCTGGGCGGTTTTGGCGCCTTGTTCGACCTGTCCGGCAAGTACCGGGAGCCGGTGCTGGTGTCCGGCACCGACGGCGTCGGCACCAAGCTCAAGCTGGCGCAGCAGCTCGGCCGGCACGACACCATCGGCATCGACCTGGTCGGCATGTGCGTCAACGACGTGCTCGTGCAGGGCGCCGAGCCGCTGTTCTTCCTGGACTATTTCGCCACCGGCAAGCTGGACGTGGACACCGCCGCGGCGGTGGTCGGCGGCATCGCGCGCGGCTGCGAGCTGTCCGGCTGCGCCCTGATCGGCGGCGAAACCGCCGAGATGCCCGACATGTATCCGCCGGGCGAGTACGACCTGGCCGGCTTCACCGTCGGCGCGGTGGAAAAATCGCAGCTGCTGGACGGCGCGCAGGTGCGCGCGGGCGACGTGCTGATCGGCATCGCCTCGTCCGGCCCGCATTCCAATGGCTACTCGCTGATCCGCAAGATCTACGAACGTGCCGGCGCACCCGCCGAGCTGGTGCTGGACGACGGCGTCAAGCTGATCGATGCGCTGATGGCGCCGACCGCGCTGTACGTCAAGCCGATCCTGGCGCTGCTCAAGTCGCAGGGCGACAGCATCCACGCGATGGCGCACATCACCGGCGGCGGGCTGACCGAAAACATCATCCGGGTGATCCCCGACGGCCTGGGCCTGGACATCGACGCCACCGCCTGGACGCTGCCGCCAGTGTTCGCCTGGCTGCAGCGCGAAGGCGCGGTGGCCGATGCCGAAATGTGGCGCACCTTCAACTGCGGCATCGGCTTCGTGCTGATCGCCGCACCCGAGCAGGCTGCCGCGCTGGAACAGGCACTGGATGCGCAGTCGCTGGCGCATTGGCGCATCGGCCAGGTGGTCCCGGCGCAGGGCGGCGAGCGCGTGCGGATCGCTTGATCGGGCAATCTCGGAGACCTGCATGGACGCTTCCCCACTCGCCACCACCCCCTCGGCCAGCGCCGAAGACCTGCAGCAACTCAAGCTGCTGTCGATCTTTCACTATGTGCTGGCCGGCATCACCGGGCTGTTCTCCCTGTTCCCGCTGCTGCATCTGTTCCTGGGCATCGCCATGGTCAGTGGCCACATGCCGGCCCAAACCGGTTCCGGGGCGCCGCAGATGGACGAGCGGCTGTTCGGCTGGTTCTTCGTGGCGTTCGCGGCTGTATTCATTGTCTGCGGCCTGACGCTGGCGGCGTGCATGGCCTACGCTGGCCGCTGCATCGCCCAGCGCAGACGGCATCTGCTGTGCCTGATCGTGGCCGGCATTTCCTGCTCCTTCATGCCGTTCGGCACCGTCGTCGGCGTGTTTACGCTGGTGGTGCTGCTGCGCCCGCAGGTCAAGGCCTTGTTCGCTCCGACCGCCACCGCCGCCTGACGCGCACTGCCGCATGACTTCAGCGAATCCGCCCCCATGAGCCTGCGTCTGGCCGTCCTGGCCTCCGGCCGTGGCAGCAACCTGCAGGCCATCCTCGATGCCATCGCCAGCGGCCGGCTGCCGGCCGAGGTCGTCGGCGTGTTTTCCGATCGCCCGCAGGCGCCGGCGCTGCACAAGGTCGATGAGGCATTGCGCTGGAGCGCCAGCCCGCGCGACTTCGCCGACCGCGCCGCCTTCGACGCTGCGCTGGGCGATGCGATCGCCGCCGCGCAGCCGGACTGGGTGATCTGCGCCGGCTACATGCGCATCCTCGGCGAGCCGCTGGTGCGCCGCTTTGCCGGGCGCATGCTCAACATCCACCCCTCGCTGCTGCCCAGATACCGCGGCCTGCACACCCATGCCCGCGCGCTGGAGGCCGGCGATGCCGAACATGGCGCCAGCGTGCACCTGGTGGTGCCGGAACTGGACGCCGGCACGGTGATCGCGCAGGCGCGCGTGCCGGTGCTGCCCGACGACAGCGCCGAGCAGCTGGCCGCGCGCGTGCTGGCGCGCGAACACCCGCTGCTGCTGGCCACGCTGGACCTGCTCGCCAGCGGGCGCGTGGAGGTGCGTGGCGATGGCGTCCATCTCGACGGTCAGTGCCTGTTTACGCCACTGCGACTAGAGTCCGCTGACACCGCGTTGGCCTGAATGCGGATACGCCCTCCTCATCCTGTCTCGGACATCCTGGCGGCCCCCGTGCCCCCTCCCAGCGCATGAAACGCCTCCCGATCGCCACCGCGCTGTTGACCACTGCCCTGCTCGCCCCGGCCGCTGCCGGCCGCGCGCAACAGGCCCCTGCCGTACCTGCGCCAGCCACCGGCGCTCCGGTGTCGGCGCCGGCATCGGCAGCGGCCCTGCCGGCCAGCACCTGGACGCCGCCGCCACTGCAACCCTTCGTGGCCACCTACCAGGCGTTCTACCGTGGCAAGGAAGCCGGCGATGCCACCATGCAGGTCAGCAACGGCGAAGGCAGCCAGTGGCGTATCGACATGTCGGTGCGCGGCCGCAAGGGCTTTGCCAGCATCCTCGGACTCAATCTGGAACAGAGCACGGTGTTCCGCGTCGATGGCGACACCTATGTGCCGTTGAGCCAGAGCACGGTACGCAAGGCGATGTTCTTCGGCAAGAAGGTCACCGGCGTCTACAACTGGCAGACCGCCAGCGCCCAGTGGGACGGCGACCTGAAGAAGGAGCGCCAGCAGGCGATTCCCTTGCAGCGCGGCGACCAGAGCGCGCTGTCGCTGAACCTGTCGCTGATGCGCGACGCGCAACCCGGACGCAGCCTGAGCTACCGCTACGTCGATGTCGGCCGGGTGCGCAAGTACGACTACAAGGTCGCCGATGCCACCGAGGTGGTACAGGTCGGCGACCTCAGCTACGACGCGTTGCGCGTGTACCGCGTCAACGGCGGCGACAACGAAACCATCCTCTGGATCGCCAACGGCGTTCCCACGCCGGTGCGTATCCTGCAACGTGACAAAGGTGAGGATCAGGTCGATCTGCGCCTGGTCGAATACCAAGGAGCCTGACCCATGCACACCGTTTCCCGCACCTGTTCGCTGATCGCCGCCGCCGCACTGGCGATGTCCAGCCTGCCCGCATTCGCCATGCAGCCCTTTCAGGCCGACTATTCGGCCAACTACATGGGCATGCAGGCCAACGGCACCATGACCCTGGCCGCCGCCGGCGCCAACCAGTGGCGCTATACGCTCACCATCCAGAACCAGCTGGCCAACCTGACCCAGAGCACGGTGTTCGAAGAGAGCAACGGCCAACTGCGTCCGGTCAGCAGCAACGACACCTCGTCGATGATGGTCAAGCGCCGCAACGTCACCGCCAATTACGACTGGAAAACCAGCCAGGCGACCTGGGGCGGCGACATCAAGCCGGACCGCCGTGGCCCGGTGAAGTTGCAGCCCGGCGACATGGATGCGCTGCTGATCAACCTGGCCATTACCCGCGACCTGGCCGCCGGCAAGCCGCTGAACTACCGCATGGTCGACGAAGGCCGGATCAAGCCGATGAGCTACAAGGTGGTCGGCAAGGAAACCATCACCGTCAACGGCAAGCAGGAACAGGCGACCAAGGTGTCGCGCGTGGATGGCGACAAGGAACTGATCGCCTGGGTGGTCAAGGACCTGCCGGTACCGGCGCGCCTGCTGCAG
Organism: Xanthomonas arboricola pv. guizotiae; assembly: GCF_002940205.1. Classification (GTDB taxonomy): domain Bacteria; phylum Pseudomonadota; class Gammaproteobacteria; order Xanthomonadales; family Xanthomonadaceae; genus Xanthomonas; species Xanthomonas arboricola_C. Next base: position 150,453 of record NZ_MDSK01000002.1, on the reverse strand, counting down.
AAGGAAAAAGGCCAGGACGCGCTGGATCTGACCATCAAGGGCCTGCGCTAAGCGCCAGGCGCGCTCGGTAGGAGCGTGCCCGCGCGCGACGGGGCTTTCTCGGTAAGGCCCCGTCGCGTGATCGGTAAGGCCCCGTTGCGTGATCGGTAACGCCCCGTCGCGCGCGGGCACGCTCCTACCGGGGCATGGAAACCTGCTCCGACAGCGAGGAAGAGCCCGGCTGCGAGCCGGGCTCTTGGTTCCGATCGGCGTGCGGCGGACGCTGCGCAGCACCCAGAAACGCTCGACCCTCAGGGCTTGGCCGCCGCCTTGTCCTCGCCGCTGGAGAACACCGTGCGGCAGTCCACGCGGATCTGCTCGCCGGTGCTGCGCCAGTAGAACAGGTCGCAATGGCGCTTGCCTTCGACGGTCTTCCTGTCCGCCACCGCATAGAACGACTGCGCGATCTCGTCGCGGCTGGCGGTGCCGTCGTTGTTCCAGTCCATGTCCTTGAACTCGACGCCCTGGGTGATCGCCATGCCCACCGACCAGGCATACGCCAGCCACGCCAGGATCAGCACGATCACGCCGAGCAGGATCTTGCGCCGGGTGGTGAAGCGCCCGCGCAGGATCATGCGATGCGCCGGATGGTCGCGCCCAGCGCCCCCAGCTTCTCCTCGATGTTTTCGTAGCCACGGTCCAGGTGGTAGATGCGATCGATGGTGGTGTCGCCGTCGGCCACCAGGCCAGCCAGGATCAACGACGCCGAGGCGCGCAGGTCGGTCGCCATCACCGGCGCGCCGCTGAGGCGCTCGGCGCCGCGCACGATCGCGGTATGGCCTTCGACCTGGATGTCGGCGCCCAGGCGCAGCAGTTCGTTGACGTGCATGAAGCGGTTTTCGAAGATGGTTTCGTTGATCACGCCCACCCCGTCGGCCACGCAGTTGAGCGCCATGAACTGCGCCTGCATGTCGGTGGGGAACGCCGGGTACGGCGCGGTGGTCAGGTTGACCGCACGCGGGCGCTTGCCGTGCATGTCCAGCGTGATGCTGTCGGCGGTAGTGGTGATGCTGGCACCGGCTTCGGTGAGCTTGTCCAGCACCGCGTCCAGGGTGTCCGGACGGGCGCGGCGCACGCTGACGCTGCCGCCGGTCATCGCCGCGGCGACCAGGAAGGTGCCGGTCTCGATGCGATCCGGCAGCACCGCATGGTGCCCGCCGCCCAGGCGCTCCACGCCCTGCACCACGATGCGCGGCGTGCCGGCACCTTCGATCTGCGCACCGAGTGCGATCAGGCAGTCGGCCAGGTCGGTGACTTCCGGCTCCATCGCCGCGTTCTCCAGCACGGTGGTGCCTTCGGCCAGCACGGCGGCCATCAGCACGTTCTCGGTACCGGTGACGCTGACCATGTCGAACACGTAGCGGCCGCCCTTCAGGCGCCCTTTGCTGGTGGCCTTGATGTAGCCGTTCTCCACGCTGATCTCCGCACCCAGCGCCTGCAGGCCCTTGATGTGCTGGTCGACCGGGCGCGAGCCGATCGCGCAGCCGCCGGGCAGCGACACTTCGGCGGTGCCGTAGCGCGCCAGCAGCGGGCCGAGTACCAGGATCGAGGCGCGCATGGTCTTGACCAGCTCGTAGGGCGCGACCTGGTGGGTGACCGAGCGTGGGTCGACCAGGATCGAGCGGCCCTTGGCCAGCGTGCCTTCGTCGATGGTGACCTCGGCGCCCAGCTCGCTGAGCAGTTTCACCGTGGTGATCACATCGTGCAGATGCGGCACGTTGCTGATCTCCACCGGCGCATCGGCCAGCAGGGTGGCGCACAGGATCGGCAGCACCGCGTTCTTGGCGCCGGAAATATTGACCTCACCGTGCAGCGCTTGGCCGCCGGTCACTACGATTTTTGCCATGGGAGCTTGGGGAATCCGAAAAGGGATGTCGGGGGAATGGGAAGCGTCGCCAGGAGCCGGCCGGGCACCTGGCAGTCGGGGCGCAGGCGCAGCCCGACAGGCCAGGATCCGACTGACGCTCAGCCTTCGTCGGGCGTGAGCGTCTTGAGCTGCAGCGCGTGGATCGCGCCGCCCATCAGTTCGCCCAGGGTCGCGTAGACCATGCGATGGCGCGCCAACGGGGCCTTGCCGGCGAATGCGGGGCTGATCACGGTCGCCTCGAAGTGCACACCGTCGTCGCCGTGCACGTCGACGCGGGCTTCGGGCAAGCCGGATTCGATGAGTTTACGGATGGTTTCGGCGTCCACAGGGCGTTTCCTCATAAAATGAGCGCACATTCTACTCTTCACCCGAGTCCCGCATGGCCGTCTCGCACCTGCCCTCCGCCACCGTCAGCGACGCCAGCCTGGTCGCCAGCGGCCAGCGCGTGCTGGAGATCGAGCGCGAGGCGCTGGCCAGCGTGGGCGCGCGGATCGGCAGCGACTTCGCCGCGGCCTGCCGGCTGGTGCTGACCTCGCGCGGGCGCGTGGTGGCCACCGGCATGGGCAAGTCCGGGCATATCGCGCGCAAGATCGCCGCCACCCTGGCCTCGACCGGTACCCCGGCGTTCTTCGTGCATCCGGGCGAGGCCGGGCACGGCGACCTGGGCATGATCACCGCGGCCGACATCGTGCTGGCGCTGTCCTACTCCGGCGAATCGGACGAAGTGCGCATGTTGCTGCCGGTACTCAAGCGCCAGGGCAACCCGATCATCGCCATGACCGGGCGCGCGAGCTCCAGCCTGGCCCAGGCCGCCGACGTGCACCTGGACGTGAGCGTGTCGGCCGAAGCCTGCCCGTTGCATCTGGCGCCGACCTCCAGCACCACCGCCTCGCTGGCGATGGGCGACGCCCTGGCGGTCGCGCTGCTGGATGCACGCGGCTTCACCGCCGACGACTTCGCGCGCTCGCATCCGGCCGGCAGCCTGGGCCGCCGCCTGCTGCTGCACATCACCGACGTGATGCATGCCGGGGACGACCTGCCGCGCGTGCGCGAGGACGCCAGCCTGAGCGAGGCACTGATGGAAATGAGCCGCAAGCGGCTGGGCATGACCGCCGTGGTGGACGCAGACGGCCGCCTGATCGGCCTGTTCACCGACGGCGACCTGCGCCGCGCGCTGGACAGCGAGATCGACGTGCGCAGCGCCGGCATCGCCCAGGTGATGACACGCAACCCACGCACCATCGGCGCCGACCAGCTGGCCGCCGAAGCCGCACGGCTGATGGAGGATTACAAGATCAACGGTTTGATCGTGGTCGACGCGCAGCAGCGCGCGGTGGGCGCATTGAACATTCACGACCTGTTGCGCGCCAAAGTGGTTTAACAGGTTCAGTTTTCTACCGTTGGAACCCCGTTCTCACCGATTCGTGCCGATGCCCTATTCCCCTCTGCAACACCTGCCCGCCGACATCACCGACCGCGCCGCGCGTATCCGCCTGGCCTGTTTCGACGTCGACGGCACCCTGACCGACGGCCGTCTTTATTACGACCATGCCGGCAACGAGAGCAAGTCGTTCAATGTGCTCGACGGCCAGGGGCTCAAGCAGCTCGACCATGCCGGCATCCATGTCGCGCTGATCACCGCGCGCGCCAGCCTGTCGGCGGAAAAACGCGGCCAGGATCTGGGCCTGCACGTGCAGATCGGGGTCAAGAACAAGCGCCTGGCGGTGCTGGCCCTGTGCCAGGAGCACGGCCTGTCGCTGGACCAGGTGTTGTTCATGGGCGACGACCTGCCGGACCTGCCGGCCCTGCTGGCGGTCGGCCTGCCGGTGGCACCGGCCAACGCGCACCCGTGGATCGCCGAGCGCGTGCAGTGGCATACCCGGGCACGTGGCGGCGAAGGCGCCGCGCGCGAGGTCTGCGATGTGGTGCTGGCCGCGCAGGGTCAGGTCGAGGGCATCATCGAAAGGTTCTCCGCATGAGCTGGAACTGGCGCACCACCCTGGGCGTGGCGCTGTTCGCCGCCGCGGTGATTTCCGGCTGGTCGGCGTGGCAGCAGCGCGCGCGGCCGGTCGCCGCGGCGACAGACGATGCGCGCGCCGACTACGTGCTGCGCGACTTCGAACTGATTGCGCTGGACAAGGAAACCGGCAAGGAATCGATGACGCTGCGCGCGCCGGAGATGCATCGCAACCGCGCCGATCGCACTTCCGAAGTCACCACCCCGGTGTTCCTGCTGCCCGACAACACCAATCAACCGTGGACGCTGCGCTCCAAGACCGGCTGGATCAGCCCCACGGGCGACGAGCTGCGCCTGCGCGGCGATGTCGAGGGCGACAGCCCCACCGGCGGCGCGACCCCGCCGACCACGTTCCGCACCCAGAGCCTGGACGTGTTCCCGCAGCAGAACCTCGCCAAGACCGCGGCCCCGGTGAGCATGAGCCGGCCGGGTATCATGCAGAGCGGGGTCGGCTTCGAGGCCGATCTCAAATCACGCCAGTACAAGCTCCTTTCCCAGGTCAAGACCCGCTATGAACCGAATGCTGCCCGCTAACTTGATGTTGCTCGCGCTGTTGCTGCCCATGGCTGCATTGGCCAAGACCAGCGATCGTAACCAGCCGATGACGATCGATTCGACTAGGCAGGACGGCAACATGCTCGACGACAACGGCGTAATCCGCTACTCGGGAAACGTCGTGATCGTGCAAGGAACACTTGAGATTCATGCAGAAACTGCCGATCTTCATCGTAAAAATGGCGAGATTGACCGTGTGATATTGGGCGGCAAGCAAGCCACGCTCAAGCAAGAAATGGATGATGGTTCATTGATGAACGGGCAAGCGGACAATATTGAGTACAAGGTTGGCGAAGAGATCATCGTGCTCACTGGCAACTACAGCATTAAGTCGCCCAAGGGTTCCAACGCCGGCCAGCGCATGGTCTACAACACCAAGACCGGCAACATGCAGAGCGGCGGCGACGGCAGCCGCGTGCGTACGATCATCCAGCCGAAGACCGCGGCGCCTGCGGCGGCGACGCCTGCTCCGGCACCTGCCGCCAAGCCCGCCGTTGCCAAGCCGCAGGGGAAGAAGTAATGCTGGTCGCCACCGGTCTGCGCAAGAAGTACAAGCAACGCGAAGTGGTCAAGGAATTCGGCCTCACGCTCGAGGCCGGCGAAGTGGTCGGCCTGCTCGGCCCCAACGGCGCCGGCAAGACCACCTGCTTCTACATGATCGTCGGCCTGGTCGAGGCCGATGCCGGGCGTATCGAGCTGGACGGCCGCGACCTCACTGCCGAGCCGATGTACGCGCGCGCCAAACTCGGCGTTGGTTATCTGCCGCAGGAGCCCTCGATCTTCCGCAAGCTCACCGTGGCCGACAACATCCGCCTGGTGCTGGAGCTGCGCGAAGACCTGGACAGTGCGGGGCGCGAGAAGGAACTGACCTCGCTGCTGGAAGAATTGCAGATCACCCATGTGGCCGACCAGTTGGGCGCCAGCCTGTCCGGTGGTGAGCGGCGCCGTTGCGAAATCGCGCGCGCGTTGGCCGCCAAGCCGCGCATGATGCTGCTCGACGAACCCTTTGCCGGCGTGGATCCGATTTCTGTCGGCGAGATCCAGCGCATCATCATCCACCTCAAGGAACGCGGCATCGGCGTGTTGATCACCGATCACAACGTGCGCGAAACCTTGGGAATCTGCGATCGCGCGTATATTCTCGCTGAAGGGGGCGTGCTGGCGCAGGGATCCCCAAGTTCAATACTTTCGAACTCAGATGTGAGGCGTGTTTACCTAGGTGATAGCTTCCAACTTTAGCAACCCTACTGTAAATAGGATCTTAGCGCCCTGCCACGCCTTTCCCGCCCCCCCCTATAGTAACTAAGAAACGATAGGACTCCCCCCCCTCAATTTTAATTGACTTATCCACAAAAGAACTAAATGCACCATCCACCTCAAAAACCTCGTGCACCATGGCCTTATAATCACCCTTGTTACGGGAATTGAACTCCCCCATACAAAGAGCTTCATTACACTCAAGCTGCACAAGCCTTGAGCCACCATGCCGCCCAGAAAAATCATTAATAGCAGCATAAATCTCACTCCTTACCCTAATAGCATTATAACTTCCGTTGGCACTATTAGAAACAGCATTCAAAGCAGGCTGAAATTTCAAATCATCCAACAAGTAGCCAGCTTTCAGCAAATTTAGCTGACCGTCTCTAGACAAGGCACCAGCAAGCACCACTTTGACATCTACAGGCGAAGTGATTTTAGAATTGGGGACGATTGAAGACCCCTTATCAATCAAACCAGCAGGAGATGGCAGGACAGAAATCCCAGCATTAGACTCGCCTACCTTATGCTCTTCTTTAAGAGGACTGGCCACAAAAATCTCGTTACTTCGCTCAAGACCTTCACGAAAAAAAAATAAATGAAGTCCTGCGAAAATCACAGAAATAATTGCACAAAAGTAAAGTACAGTCTTCATGACCAGCCCTCAATAAAATAGACCATCCAACTAATGCGATCCAGATTATCTCGCTAGCGTCACAAAAAGGCGCCCCCCACAACAATCTCTGACACTATAGCCACCAGCGGTAACAGTAACTACGCAACGATTTGTACAACTATAAGTGTTACCATTAATTTCAACTTCATCAGACGCTTTCGCATCCGGAATAACTAGAGCAAAAGAAAGCATACCGACTGAAGCTACGACTTTGACCCATGAGCCCAAGCTATACATAAAACCATCCTTAGATTGAATAGCCGACGATCGGCGCCTTCACAATCGCATAAGATCTGTTGGACATGCAACAGAACATGGGGAAAAGATGAAAGCCCGGCTTCAGACATCGCTAGGACAACAGTTGGTCATGACGCCGCAATTGCGTCAGGCGATCAAGCTATTGCAGATGTCCACCACCGAGCTGGAACTGGAAATCGCCGAAGCGGTGGAGACCAATCCGCTTCTGGAATGGGCCGACGAGGCCGCGCATGCGGCCAACGAGCTGCCGGTGGACGCGTCGTCGGCCGCCTCCACCGACGACACCCCGCGCGAAGAGCCGGCGCCGGCCGAGCGCGACGACGACTGGTCGCAGGACGAACTGCAGTGGACCGGGTCGGGCAGCGGCGGCAGCTTCGACGACGACGAATCCGGCGATGCCGCCGAGCGCGTAGCCGAATCCGAAACCCTGGCCGACCACCTGCTGTGGCAGCTGCACCTGTCGCCGCTGTCGCCGCGCGACCGCCAGATCGGCGCGCTGCTGATCGATGCGCTGGATGAGGACGGCTACCTGCGCGAGCCGCTGTCGGCGATTCTGGAAACGCTGGCGCTCGGTGCGGCGGTGGACGAGGCCGAAGTGCTGACCGTGCTGCACCAGATCCAGCGCTTCGACCCGGTCGGCGTGGGTGCGCGCACTCTGGGCGAATGCCTGGCACTGCAGTTGGCGGTGCTCGACCCGGCCACTCCGGGGCGCGCGCTGGCGCTGCAGATCGTCGCCGGCCCGCTGGAGCGCCTGCCGCGCAGCGGCGTGGCCGGCCTGGCGCACGAACTCAAGCGCTCCACCGCCGATGTCGAGCAGGCGGTCCAGCTGGTGCGCTCGCTGGACCCGCGCCCGGGCAAGCAGATCGGCGACCTGTCGCAGGACACCTACGTCGTGCCGGACTGCGTGATCTGGCGCCAGCGCGGCGTGTGGCGGGCCTCGCTCGCCGGCCGCGCGCAGCCCAAGGTCACCATCCACCGCGGCTACGAGAACCTGATCCGCAGTTGCGGCGAGTCCGACGCCGGCTACCTGCGCGGTCAGCTGCAGGAGGCGCGCTGGCTGCTCAAGAGCCTGGAGGCGCGCGGCGAGACCCTGCTGCGGGTGGTGCGCTGCCTGCTGCAGCACCAGGCCGGGTTCCTGGAATTCGGCGCGCAGGCCTTGCGTCCGCTGACCCTGCGCGAGATCGCCGGCGAGCTCGGCCTGCACGAATCCACCATTTCCCGCGCGATCGCCCGCAAATACGTGCGCACCCCGCGCGGCACCATCGCGCTGCGTTCGTTCTTCGCCTCCGGCATCGACACCGACAGCGGCGGGGAGGCCTCCAGCACCGCCATCCAGGCCATGATCCGGCGCCTGATCGAGGCGGAAAACCCGCGCAAACCCTTGTCCGACGCCAAACTGGCCGATCTGCTGAAAACATCCGGCGTACCAGTGGCGCGGCGCACCGTTGCGAAGTATCGTGAGGCCATGAACATTTCCGCCTCCCACGAACGCGTCCGCATCGCCTGACGTTGCAACCACCGCAACGCCGGCCTGCGCCGGGTTTGTCGGATCACCGGAACGGTTCATTGGCCCACCGACCAATGGAGGTATCCGATGCGTATCGAGACGTATGGCCACCAGCTTGAAGTGACCCCGGCGCTGCGGGAGTACGTGGCAAGCAAGCTGCAACGACTGCAGCGCCATTTCGACCAGCACTGCGAAGTCCGCACCCAGCTGGCCGTTCGCAAGCCAGACCACCACGTGGTCGCCACCGTCAACCTTCCCGGTCGTACCCTGCACGCAGATGCCAGCGGCTCCAGCATGTATGCGGCCATCGACCTGCTGGTCGACAAGCTCGACCGCCTGGTGCTCAAGCACAAGGAAAAGAAATGTAACCACCATGCACGCGAGGTGCGCGACAATCCCGCGTGACGCTTCCCGCTTGATGCCCCCATGCCTTTAACCGATCTGATGGCGGCCGTGCGCACCGTGGTGTCGCCGGCCGCCGATCGCGACACCGTCCTGCACACCGCCGCCGACCTGCTGTCCTGCCGCCAGGCCGGCGCCGACGAGCTCTACGCCAACCTGTGCGAACGCGAGGCCCTGGGCAGCACCGCCATCGGTCACGGCATCGCCATCCCGCATGGGCGCTGTCCCAATCTCACCGAACCGCGTGGCGCCTTGCTGCGCTTGGACACACCCGTGGCCTTCGGCGGCGACGAGCCGGTGGACCTGATCTTCGCGATGGCGGTGCCTGCGCACTACACCCACCAGCATCTGATGCTGCTGTCGGAACTGGCCGAGCGGTTTTCCGATGCGGACTTCCGTCAGCAGTTGCGCGCCGCCCCCAATGCCGACGCCTTGCTGGCGCTGCTCACCGACGCACCGCCAGCACAGGCCAGCGCCGCATGAATACCAGCATCACTGCACGCGAACTGTTCGACCAGCAACGCGACAAGCTGGCGCTGCGCTGGGTGGCCGGCCAGAAGGGCGAGCACCGCGAGATCCAGGCCGGCAGCAACAACGCACGCCGCCCGTCGCTGGCCGGCTATCTCAATGTGATCTATCCCAACAAGGTGCAGATCCTGGGCACCGAGGAGCTGGCCTGGCTGGATTCGCTGGATGCGCGGCAACGCTGGGAAACCATCGAGAAGATCATCCAGGTACAACCGCTGGCGCTGGCGATCAGCAAGAACCAGTCGTGCCCGGAAGACCTGCGCGCGGCCGCCGACGAATCCAACACGCCGCTGTGGATCTCGCCCAAGCGCGGCCATGAACTGCTCAATCACCTCTCCTACCACCTGGCGCGCACGCTGGCGCCGCGGGTCACGCTGCATGGCGTGTTCATGGAGATCTATTCGATCGGCGTGCTGATCACCGGCGAGGCCGGCTCGGGCAAGAGCGAGCTGGCGCTCGAGCTGCTCAGCCGCGGCCACCGGCTGGTGGCCGATGACGCGCCCGAATTCACCCAGATCGCCCCCGATGTGCTCGACGGCACCTGCCCGGAACTGCTGCAGGACCTGCTGGAAGTGCGCGGCCTGGGCGTGTTGAACGTGCGCGACATGTTCGGCGACACCGCGGTGAAGAAGAACAAGTACCTGCGCCTGATCGTGCACCTGACCCGCCCGATGACCGAGCCCACCCCGTCCGGCTACGAACGCCTGACCGGCGATTCCGGCAGCCGGCACGTGCTGGATCTGGATGTGCCGCTGATCACCCTGCCGGTGATGCCCGGCCGCAACCTGGCGGTGCTGACCGAAGCCGCCACGCGCCTGCATATCCTGCGTACCAAGGGCATCGACCCGGCGGCGATGTTCATCGCCCGCCACAGCAACCTGCTGGAGCGACGCACGCCATGAGTACCGCGCCCTCCACGTTGATGATCGTGAGCGGGCTGTCCGGCTCGGGCAAATCGGTCGCGTTGAAGACCTTCGAGGATCTGGACTACTACTGTTCGGACAACCTGCCGGTGGAGCTGCTGCCGGATTTCGTGCGCAGCCGCCTGCGCGGCAACCCGCTGGGCGACCAGCGCCTGGCGGTTGGCATCGATGTCCGCAGCCGCAGCGACCTGACCCAGCTGGCGCAATGGCGTCAGGCCGCGCAGGAATACGGCATCGAGGCGCGGCTGCTGTTTTTCGAGGCCAGCGACGAGGCGCTGATCAAGCGCTACGCCGATACCCGCCGCCGCCATCCGCTCAGCCATCTGGGCCTGGCCTTGCCGGAAGCGATCACCCGCGAGCGGCAGTTGACCGAACCGCTGCGTGCGCAGGCCGACGCCATCATCGACACCAGCGCGCTCAACGTGCACCAGCTGCGTCGCCGCGTGGTCACCGAATTCGCGCTCGGCAGCAGCGACCGGCTGTCGCTGCTGTTCGAATCGTTCGCCTACAAACGCGGCGTGCCGACCGAGGCCGATTTCGTGTTCGATGCGCGCGTCCTGCCCAATCCCCACTGGGATCCGGAACTGCGCCCGCTGACCGGCCGCGATGCCGGCGTGCGCGAGTACCTGGACAACGAAGCCGATGTGCAGCGCTACAGCGCGCAGATCGTGGATCTGCTCGATACCTGGCTGCCGCGGCTACGCAACGACACCCGCAGCTACGTGACCATCGCCTTCGGCTGCACTGGCGGCAAGCACCGCTCGGTGTACATGGCCGAGCGCATGGCCCGGCACGCGCGCGAACAGGGCTGGCCGGAGGTGGCGACGTTTCATCGCGAGCAGGATTGAAGGGCGGGGATTCGGGATTCGGGATTCGGGAATCGTCAAAGCGGTGTCATGCGGCTTGGAATGTGCGAACGGTCGATGACAGCTGTGCTTTGAAGCTTGGCCTTGCGAGTTGGCCTCGGCATCGGATCCCTGCCCCGCGGTTGCTGTCGAGACTTTGATCTTGATGGCTCATTTGGAGCTGCAGGCCGCCTTTGTCACTGCTGCTTCCTTGTTTTGCTGCCGGTCGCAGATCGATCGGCCTGGCGCAGGCAGTGGGCCTGCGGAAAAAACGTTTGATCGGTGCATTTCGTCGGCGCGTTCCGATCATGCGCTGCCCAGCAAGTGCGCGCTGCAGCGTTCGCTTGTGATGCGGTTCGCATCGGCAGGCTGCGGACGCACGATCATCGCCATGTGGGCAGCGGCGCGCTTGCTGCATGCAGTGCACGCGACACGCTGCAGCGGTCCTAAACGGCTATTCATTTCGCAACACATCGATGCCGGCAAACGCTATCGCGCGGTCATGCCGACCTGTTAACGTTTCGGCATGGCCTGTGGCATTCTCCTCATTACTCATCCCGGCATCGGCGCGGCGTTGTTGAACGTGGCGACGGGGCTGTTGCGGCAGTTGCCGCTGAAGACCGAAGCGTTCGACGTGCCGCTCGATGCAGACCTGGACGCCTTGCTGCCCCAGGCCTCGTCGGCGATGCGGCGGGTCGACGGCGGCGACGGCGTGCTGGTCATGACCGACCTGTACGGCGCCAGCCCCAGCAATCTCGCCAGCCGGTTGGCAAAGCTCGGCACGCCGGTTCGCCGGGTGTCCGCGCTCAGCCTGCCGATGCTGCTGCGGGTGATGAACTACCCCGAACAAGGATTGCAGGAGCTGCCCGCCACCGCGGCGGCAGGCACCCGCAACGGAGCGATCATCGACGATGCTTGAACGCGAACTCATAGTTTCCAACCGACTCGGGCTGCATGCGCGGGCCACCGCCAAGCTGGTGCAGACGCTGTCGTCCTTCCGCAGCAACGCCACCCTGGCGGCCAAGGGCCGCGAGGTGAATGCCAAGAGCATCATGGGCGTGATGCTGCTGGCCGCCGGCCAGGGCACCAGCGTGGTGGTGCGGCTGGATGGCGAGGACGAAGCGCAAGCGCTGCAGGCGCTGGTGGACCTGTTCGAGCGTCGTTTCGACGAGGACAGCTGAGCATGCGCCGCGTCGGTGCGAGGCTGACCGACAGGGCGCGTCCGCGCCAGGGCCACATATGAGCCTGCGTTTGCGTGGACACGCCGCCTCGCGCGGCAACGCACTCGGACGCGCGCGCGTGCGCCAGAGCCACACGCTGGAAGTGGCCGAACAACGCGTGCCCGCCAGCCAGGTGGAAACCCAGCTGCAGCGTCTGCACGTGGCGATCGAGGCGGCACGCACCGAAATGCAGCAGCTGCGCGACCGCCTGCATGGCGCGCTTGCGCGCGAGGTCGGCGAGTTCCTCGAACTGCATGCGCTGCTGCTCGACGACCCGGAGCTGCTGCAAGGCCTGGACGAGTTGATCCGCACCCACCGCTACAGCGCCGACTACGCCTTGCGCGTGCAGCGCGACCGGCTGGCGGCGGTGTTCGACGGCATGGAGGACGCCTACCTCAAGAGCCGCATGGACGACCTGGATCACGTGATCGGCCGCATCCATGCGTTCCTGCACAAGCGCGCACCCGACCTCAAGGGCGTGGCCGGCGAGATCCTGGTCTGCGACAACGTGGCACCGTCCGAACTGGCGCAGCTGCAGGCGCAAGGGGTGGTGGGCATCGTCACCACCGCCGGCAGTGCGCTGTCGCATAGCGCGATCCTGGCGCGCAGCCTGCACCTGCCGTTGGTGGTGGGCGTGAGCGACGCGGTGCAGCGCATCGAAGATGGCGATGTGTTGATCGTCGATGCCGGCTCGGGCCAGGTGATCGTCGACCCCACCCCCGAGCATCTGCGCGACTACCGCGAGCGCCTGCGTGCGCTGGCCAAGGAACAGCGCGAACTGGGCCGGCTGCGCTCCAAGCCCACGCGCACGCGCGACAACGTCGACATCACGCTGCTGGCCAATGCCGAATCGCTGGAGGACGTGGCCAAGGCGCATGCGCTCGGCGCCAGCGGCCTGGGGCTGTATCGCACCGAATTCCTGTTCCTGCAGCGCAACGAGCTGCCCGACGAAGAAGAACAGTTCCACACCTATCGCGACACCGTGCTGGGCATGAGCGGGCGACCGGTCACCATCCGCACCCTGGACCTGGGCGCCGACAAGGCCGACCGCACCGGCCTGACCTTGAGCGATGAGGACAACCCGGCGCTGGGCCTGCGCGGGGTGCGCTTGTCGCTGGCCCGGCCTGCGGTGGCGCAGGCGCAGTTGCGCGCGATCCTGCGCGCCTCCGGCTACGGGCCGGTGCGCATCCTGGTTCCGATGGTCAGCGGCCGCGAGGAAGTCCAGCTGCTGCGCCGGCAGATCAAGAAGCTGGCCGCGCAATTGCGCGAACAAGGCCACGAGATCGCCGAGCACATTCCGCTGGGCGCGATGATCGAAGTGCCGGCTGCGGCCCTGGCACTGGACTGCTTTATCGACGACATCGATTTCCTGTCGATCGGCACCAACGATCTGGTGCAGTACCTGCTGGCGGTGGATCGCAACAACGAGGCATTGGGCGAGTTGTATTCGCCGTTGCATCCGGCGGTGCTGCGGCTGATCGCGCAGGTGATCGCCACCGGGCGCGCGTACGCCAAGCCGGTGGCGGTGTGCGGCGAGATCGCGGGCGACCCGCGGTTCGTCCCGATGTTGCTGGCCCTGGGGCTCACCGAGTTCAGCCTGCATCCTGCCACGCTGCTGGAAGTGCGCCGTGCGGTGCGCGACATCCACCTGGGCGAGTTGCGTGTGCAGGGCGACAAGCTGCTGCACGCGCGCGACCGCAAGGGGATCGAGAAGTGGCTGGCCAACGTCGCGCAGGGCCTGGCGCGCTGAGCGATCGCGGCATCGCGCAGGCGATGTTCTAACGCGTTGCGAGCGGCACTGTATGTTTCGTCACCGTGCGCAAGCGATAATGTCGTGCTGACTCAGCAGCGCGTCTTCCATCGGGACGTGTCCACTCTTCCAGGGAGCCGCGCATGGCCGAAGCCGTCCGCCACGACAAGACCGCGCGCCAGCTGCGATTGCTGTCCGATGCGCTGGATAGCGGACGCCTGGGCCCGGTACGCCGGCTGGTCAATACGCTGGCGCCGGCGGAGATCGGCAACCTGCTGGAGTCGCTGCCGCCCGGCAAGCGCGAAGTGGTGTGGGGGCTGGTCGACCCGGAAGACGATGGCGAAGTGCTGCTGCATGTCGGCGATGAAGTCCGCGAAAGCCTGCTGGCCGACATGGACACCGACGAGATCGTCGCCGCGGTCGAAGACCTCGACATCGACGATCTGGCCAATCTGGTCGAAGACCTGCCCGACACCGTCATCGACGAAGTGCTCAAGTCGATGGACCGCGAGAACCGCGAGCGGCTCGAGCAGGTGCTGTCGTATCCGGAGGACACTGCCGGGCGCCTGATGAACCCGGACGTGGTGACGGTGCGTGCCGACGTCAATGTCGATGTGGTGCTGCGCTATCTGCGCCTGCGCGGCGAGCTGCCCGACCACACCGATCACCTGTACGTGGTGAGCCGGCGTCATCAATACCTGGGCCGGGTGTCGCTGGCCGCGCTGGTCACCCATGAGGACAGCACGCCGGTCAACCGCCTGATCGACGACGAGCAACCGGCGATCGATGTCGGCGATGGCTCCGACGAGGTCGCACGGCGCTTCTCGGACCACGACTGGATCTCCGCCCCGGTGGTGGACGACAACAACATCCTGCTCGGCCGCATCACCATCGACGACGTGGTCGACATCATCCGCGAGCAGGCCGAACACCAGGCCATGAGCGCGGCCGGTCTGGACGAGGACGAGGACATGTTCAGCCCGGCGCGGCGCGCCTTCCGCCGCCGCCTGATCTGGCTGGGCATCAACCTGTGCACCGCGTTCCTGGCCTCAAGCGTGGTCAGCGAATTCGAGGGGACCATCGCGCAACTGGTGGCGCTGGCGGCGTTGATGCCGATCGTCGCCGGCATGGGCGGCAATGCCGGCACCCAGGTGCTGGCGCTGATGGTGCGCGGCCTGGCGCTGGGCCAGATCGGCTCGTCCAACGTGATGACCCTGCTCAAGAAGGAGCTCACCGTCGCGTTGATCAACGGCCTGGTGCTGGGCGTGGGCCTGGGCCTGATCGTGCTGGCCTGGTTCCAGCAGCCGATGCTGTCGCTGGTGATCGGCACCGCGCTGACGGTGAACATGCTCACCGCCGCATTCGGCGGGGTGCTGGTCCCGGTGACGCTGAAACGGCTGGGCTTCGATCCGGCATTGGCCGGCGGCGTGATCCTGACCACGCTGACCGACGTGATGGGGTTCCTGAGCTTCCTCGGCCTGGCGACGCTGATCCTGCTGCCGTAGTCGCCATGTCGAGCCATTGCGATCGACTTTGCGCCAGGCGCATCGCGGCCACAATCAGATGAATACTCGGCAGAAACCGTCGCAGCGCGACATGCCAGCACAGCTGCATGCGGCGATACTGCGGGGATGTCATCGGTCAGGAGGTGTGCGTGATCCGTCGTTGTCTTGTTCTTGCGATTCTTGCGCTGCTGCTGGCCGGCTGTTCCAGCATGGCTGAGCGCCACCACGACGGACGCCGCGGCCATTTCGTCACCCGCACGCTGCAGCTGGAAGGACGGCTCTACCGCTATCAGGTGTTCGTGCCGACCTCCAGGGCGCCGCAACCGCGCCCCATCGTGCTGTTCCTGCATGGCTCGGGCGAACGCGGCGACAACGGGCGCGATCAGGCCGAAGTCGGCATCGGGCCTTACCTGAGCGAACACACCGCCGAGTTCCCGGCGCTGGTGGTGCTGCCGCAGGTGCCCGACGACGAGGAGTGGCTGGGCATCAATGCACGCATGGCGATCGCCGCGCTGGATGCGGCCAGTGCCGAATTCGCTGCCGACCCGCAGCGCACCTATCTCACCGGCATCTCGATGGGCGGCTATGGCGCCTGGGAAATCGCCCTGATGCAGCCGCAGCGCTTTGCCGCGATCGTGCCGATCTGCGGTGCGCTCAAGGCGCCGCGCGATGAGCGTCGCACGCTCTACGTCAGCCTGGTGGCCAAGGAAGCCGACCCGTATACCGCTGCGGTCACCCAGCTCAGGCACGTGCCGATCTGGATGTTCCATGGCGCCAAGGACGACTCGGTGCCACCGCACGACGACCGTGCGCTGTACCGCGCCGCCAAGGGCATCGGCGCCAACGTGCGCTACAGCGAATATCCGGACGGCAACCACAACGCCTGGGATGCGACCTACGCAGACCCGGCGATGTGGGAGTGGATGTTCAGGCAGCGCCTGCACTGAGCGGGCGGCGCATCGCGCCGGTGCGGTCTGCGCCCGCTCAGTGGTGATAGCCGGTATCTGCGGTGATCTTGCCGCGGAACACGCGGTACGACCACACCGTGTAGCCCAGGATCAGCGGCAGCAGCACCACCAGGCCGATCAGCGCGAACAGCTGCGACGACGGCGGCGCGGCGGCCTGCCAGATGGTGTAGACCGGCGGCACCAGGTACGGCCACATGCCCAGCACCAGGCCGAGGAAGCCGAGCACGAACAGGCCCATCGCCAGCAGGAACGGCGGCGTATCCGGCCGCCCCGCTTCGGTGCAGCGCCAGAGCGCGAAGCCGACGATGGCGACCAGCACCGGCACCGGCAGCAGCCACAGGTAATGCGCACCGCTGAACCAGCGGTCCATCACATGCGATTGCAGCGACGGCAACCACGCGCTGACCAGGCCGATGAAGATCAACACGCTGATGGTCAGCGGCCGGCTCAACTGCCGCGCGAGCTGTTGCACATGGCCTTCGGTCTTGAGGATCAGCCAGGTGCTGCCGAGCAGCGCGTAGCCGAACACCAGCGCCGCGCCGGTCAGCATCGCGAACGGACTGAACCAGCCCCAGATGCCGCCGACATAGCGGTCGTCTGCGATCGGCAGGCCCTGCACCAGCGCGCCCAGGATCACGCCCTGCGCAAACGTGGCCAGGATCGAGCCGGCAGCGAAGGCGTTGCTCCACAGCCGCCGCGAGCGATGCGCCTTGAAGCGGAACTCGAACGCCACCCCGCGGAACACCAGCGCCATCACCATCAACAGTACCGGCAGATACAGCGCCGACAGGATCACCGCATACGCCTTGGGAAACGCCGCCAGCAGCCCTGCCCCGCCCAGCACCA
Source organism: Xanthomonas arboricola pv. guizotiae (assembly GCF_002940205.1). GTDB lineage: Bacteria > Pseudomonadota > Gammaproteobacteria > Xanthomonadales > Xanthomonadaceae > Xanthomonas > Xanthomonas arboricola_C. The sequence goes on along the minus strand of NZ_MDSK01000002.1, from coordinate 133,290 downwards.
GCCAGGTCTCGTTGCCGTCCCAGATCGGCGCGGCGGTATTCATCATCAGGTCCAGCTGCGCTTCGTCCTTGCGGAACGGCGCCAGGATGCCGATGCCGAGCACGAAGCCGTCCAGCACCACGTACATCAACACCCCGAAGCCGATCACCGCGAACCATGCCACCGGCAATACGCTGCTCATGTCCATCATGCGGCTCCGTCGATCGGTTCATCGGCCGCCGACAGCGGCCGTGCCGGGGTGTGTTCGCCGTGGTCCAGCTGCGGCGCGTCATGCGGGGTCGGCCCGATCTTGCCGATCTTGACCAGGTACCAGATGCCCCAGCCGAACACGAAGGCATAGCCGACCACGTACACCGCCAGCGAGATCGCGGTCATCAGCGTCGATTGCGGGCCCACCGCATCGGCAGTGCGCAACAGGCCATAGACCACATACGGCTGCCGCCCCATCTCGGTGACGAACCAGCCCGAGACCAGCGCGATGAAGCCGCTCGGCAACATCCAGCGCCAGGTCGCCAGCAGCCAGCGCCACTGCAGCAAGGTGCCGCGCCACCAGGCGAACGCCGAGACCCAGGCCACCAGCAGCATCAACGAGCCCAGCCCGACCATGATGCGGAAGGCGAAGAACACCGGCGTCACCGGCGGGCGATCCTGTGCCGGCACCGAGGTCAGCGGCGCGATGCTGCCTTCCAGGCTGTGGGTCAGGATCAGGCTGCCCAGGCGCGGGATCGCCACCTCGTAATCGTTGCGCTCGGCCTGCGCATTGGGCAGCGCGAACAGCACCAGCGGAAACCCCTTGCCCTGGCCTTCGTCATGCCAGTGCGCTTCCATCGCCGCGATCTTCATCGGCTGGTGCTTTAGCGTGTTCAAGCCATGCATGTCACCGACGAAGATCTGCAGCGGCACGGTGATCGCCGCGAAGGCCACCGCCAGCTTGAGCATGCGCAGCCCGGCCTCGCGGTGCACGCCGCGATGCAGATACCACGCCCCCACCGCACCGACCACAAAGCAGGTGGTGATGAACGAGCCCAGCGCCATATGCGCAAGCCGGTACGGGAACGAGGGGTTGAAAATGATCTTCAGCCACGCCACCGGATGCACGACGCCGCCCACCACCTCATAGCCGGCCGGGGTCTGCAGCCAGCTATTGGACGACAGGATCCAGAACGTGGAAAACAGCGTACCCAGCGCCACCATGCAGGTCGCCAGGAAATGCAGGCGCTCGGAAATGCGCCCCCAGCCGAACATCATCACGCCCAGGAAACTGGCTTCGAGGAAGAACGCGGTCAGCACCTCGTAGCTCAGCAACGGGCCGATCACGCTGCCGGCGATCCGGCTCAGCTCCGGCCAGTTGGCTCCGAACTGGAAGGCCATCACGATGCCGCTGACCACGCCCATGCCGAACGACACCGCGAAGATCTTCTGCCAGAAGAAATACAGCTCGCGCCACACCGGCAGCCGGGTGCGCAGCCAGCGCCACTCGAGAAATGCCAGCAGGCTGGACAGCCCGATGGTGAATGCGGGAAACAGCACGTGGAATGCGATGACGAATCCGAACTGGATCCGCGATAACAGCAAGGCATCCATGGAGAGTCCTCCAGGAAAAGATGGGGCAGCATCAGCGCACGGGCTGCAGGTCGATTGCCGAACACCAGTGCCGGCCGATCGCGATGTCTGCGCTACGGGATCATCATAAGGACGGTCGTGCGTGTTCCCGATGCGACACGGCGTCGCATCTGCGGCAAGTGCCGCGTTTGTGCAACCAAGGGCGACCAACAAAACGTAGCCAGTGGTCGTCAGGTGGATGCGGACGGCGCGCCCGGAACCGCAGCGCATGCGTGGTCCATGCCGATTCGAGCACCGGCCGCGCCCGCCTGACCGCGGCGCAGCAGTTTTGTTGGCCCTGTGCGCGATGCTACACCCGGTGTGCAATGCAGCGCGTATTCCTCGCATGCGGAGGCGTTGCGCGCGGGCCGGTCACTGCGATGCGCCCGGCGCACGCGGCCGGGGCTGGGGCTGGGGCCGCCCCCACCCATCCGCACGCAGGTCGCCGGAAAACGCTACGGCCGCACCCGCTCCCAGATCCGCAGGAAATTGCCGCTGTACACATCGACGATGCGTTGGGTGGGCCAGCCGGCATTCATCATCGCCTGGGTGAGCCTGGGCAGATCCGCACCGCTGCGCATACCGGTCGGCAGGCTGGAAATGCCGCCATCGAAATCGCTGCCGAAGCTCAGGTGTTTCCACGCATCCTCGACGATCCCCATGGCGGCGATCTGCCGGGCGAAGGCTTCGTAGTAGCCGATGACAAAGGCGAGATCGGCATCCATGTTCGGCTTGCCATCGGCCAGATACGTATGCTGCAGAAAGTACGGTGCCAGGATGACGCTGATGCAGCCACCGGTCTGGACGATGGCGCGGATCGCCGCGTCGTCGAGCCCGCGGTCGAGATGACGCGACGGCCGCGTTTCGGCGCCACGAGTGACGCTGCGCGAGGCGGCATGCGAGGCGAAGGCCGGCACGTTGCGACGGACGCAGATGGCGCAGGCATCGAGCACGCCCTGGCTCGAGGTATGCGAAAGATCCACCAGCAGTCCGGCATCGATGCAGCGCTCCACGACCTTGCGGCCGAATTCCGACAGCCCCGCGCCCTCGATCCCGCACCACGGATTGAGCGGCGCATAGCCGGCCTGGGAGATGTCGGTATGGCTGAAATGGTTGAGCGTCACATAGGCGGCGCCGGCCCTGGCAGCGATGTCCAGGCGCTGCAGCCGCAGCGCCTGGCTGCGGACCCCGCGTGGGCCGAGCATATGCGCGCCCTCCAGCGACAGGATGGCGCAGCACAGGCCTTCGGCCCGAACCGCGCGCAGCTCGGCGGCGCTGCGTGCCAGCCGCATCCGACCCTTGCTCGCGGCCACCATCTCCTCGACATAGCGCTGATGCTCCACCCAGTTGTTCCAGGGATCGAGAAACGGCGCGCCGAAGAGGTTTTCCCACAACGCGTGGGCGCTGAAGCAGGCAGCGCCGTAGCCGCCGGCCAGAAAGTCCGGGCCGCTGACGTGGTACATCAGCGGTTGGTTGCGCCCTCTTGGCGAGGTCCTGGACATCAGCCAGAGGATCAGCGAGCGCCGATGCGCTTTCCAGTCGCCCTTCCAGAAATCGAAGCCGCCCAGGCGCGACAGATACAGGGAGTCCAGATGCGTATCGACCGGATAGGCCAGCGCATGCACTGCCTCCAGGGTGCGGGCGGCAGGCGAGGCAGCAGAATTCTCGGACGAAACGGCATGCATGCGCGAACCCCGGCGATGACTGCTGAAACAATCAAGGAGTGCAGCGGTGTGTTTTCATCGTCGCGCGCTGGCGCGTCGCTGTTTCCAGGCAACCCGATGCAACGGACAGAATCGACCGAACCACAGTAGCCGAGCTGGATCGGCAGATCCAGCCACTCGCCTGTCCGATGGGAAGGAAACCGCAAGACTGCTTGCCTGTTCTCGCTTCGACGGTGTGCAAAAGCGCACTGCAGCCGTGGTTGCGCCGCTGGACGATCACGCACTCAGCCGCGCAGACCTATAAGCTCATGTCCTTGCACGCACGCGTCGCGCCACTTCGCTGACCACGGCGATGAAGACAGTCAGACCGACCATCGACAGGAACTGCGCGCGGGTGTCCGCCGAGGACGCCAGCAGCACGAAGATCACCGCCAGGATCGCCAGGGCCAGCAGGGTCAGAAACGGATACCCCCGCATGCGGAACGGCAACGCGATGCCGGCGCGGTCGGCGCGTGCGCGCAGGATCAGCTGCGACAGCAGCGAGATCGTCCACACCAGCAGGCAGGTGGCGCCGACGATGTTGAGCAGCATCGGCAACACCTTGTTGGGGTACAGCAGTTCCAGCGCGGCTGCGGCAAAGCCGAACAGCACGCTGGCGATCACCGCCACCAGCGGCACCTGCTCGCCGCTGGTCCTGCCAAGCCAGCGCGGCGCTTCACCACGCTGCGCCAGCGAGAAGATCATCCGCGAGGCGCCGTACAGATTGGCATTGAGCGCCGACAGCAAGGCCACCACGGCGACCAGGGTGATGGCGGTGGCCGCGCCGGGAATGCGCGCCACCTCCAGCACGGCGGCGAACGGCGAGCTGAGCGCCGCGCTGGTCCACGGCACCACCGCCACGATCACGCTGATCGAGCCGATGTAGAACACCAGGATGCGCCAGGCCACGGTGCGAATCGTGCGTGCCAGGCTGCGGCCCGGGTCGGCGGTTTCCGCAGCGGCAACCGCCACGATTTCGGTGCCGCCGAAGGCGAACACCACCACCAGCAACGCCGAACCGATGCCGGCCAGCCCCTTCGGCGCGAACCCGCCGTTCCGGGTGAAGTTGGACAGCCCCGGCGACACCACGCCGGGCAGCCAGCCGGCCAGCAAGGCCACGCCGATCAGCAGGAACACCACGATCGCAACGACCTTGAGGATGGCGAACCAGAATTCGAACTCGCCGAAATTGCGCACGCCGAGCAGATTGATCGCAGTGAAGATGGCCATGAACACCACCGCCAGCAACGGCACCGACAACGCCGGCCATACCGAGGCGAGCAGGCCCGCCGCGCCGACCGCTTCGGCCGCGATCACCACCACGATCTGCAGCCACCACAACCAGCCCACCGTCGCACCGGCGGTCGGCCCCATCGCGTCGGCCGCGTATACGGAAAACGCACCGCTGGCCGGCTTGGACGCAGCCATTTCGCCCAGCGCGTTCATCACGATGATCACCAGCGCTCCGGCGATCAGGTACGACACCAGCACTGCCGGCCCCGCCGCATGGATCCCCACACCCGAGCCCAGAAACAGCCCGGCACCGATCGCCGTGCCCAGGCCCATCATCATCAATTGCCGCGGTTTCAGCGCGTGGCGCAAGGTGGGTGCGGCGGACGGAGCGTGCTCAGCAACGGGATCGGTCGGAAGCGGCATGGACGGGCTTGCATGGATGGGATCGCGACACGATACCGCGTCGCGGCGCCTGCCGCGCCTCTTGACGCCGGCGCCGGAGCGAGGTCGATCAAGCCGGGCGGGCGCTTGCCTGCATCCACCGCCAGGGATTCACCGCACGTGGGCAACCACCGGCCAGCGCCATGCCTGGCTGCGACCGTCGCTGCGCGAACGGTTGCACCGCGCAGACAAGCATCCCCGGCCAGGCCGGGGATCCATGTGAGCGCACCCTGTTGCCGCTTACTCGGCCAGGTTGGTGCCCGCGCCGGCAGTGGCGATCACCTTGGCCTTGACCTGTGCGGCCGGGGTGATGCTGTAGGTGTAGCCCAGCGGCTCGGGGAACACCTTGGTGGTGATCCAGTTGGTGGCGTTGGCGTAGGGCTTGCTGCCGTCCGGGGTGCCCCAGGTGATGCCGCTGCCGACGTAGTTGTTGATCAGGTCCCAGTAGCCGATCTCGCTGCTGTCGCGCGAGGTCACCGGGTTCTTGATGTTCTCGAAGTAGTTGGACTCGATCTTGGCAACCCCGCCCATGCGCACGTTGATGCCCGAGGTGGTGACGCTGTTGAAGTAGTTGTTGTAGATGTGGCTCAGCCCACGCCGTTGCAACGGCACGCGCGACTCGACGTTCTTGAAGCGGTTGTGGTGATAGGTGGTGCGCGCGGCCGAATTCTTGCTGTCGCTGTCGCTGTATCCGTTGAGCGCCACCTTCTGATAGTTGTAGACGTGGTTGTAGGACACGGTGACGTGATGGGTGCCCTTCTTCATGTCGATGCCGCCATCGAAAGACGCATCGCCGGCGCCCGAGCACTTGGTCAAGGAGGCGAACACGGTGTTGTGGTCGACCCAGATCCTGGACGGCGAGCCGCTGGAATTGCCCTCCAGCGAAATCGCGTCGGCATCTTCACCGCCCTGCAGCAGGCCGATGGTCATGTTCTGGAGAATGATGTTGCTGGAGTTGCCTACCACCCAGAGCCCGAAGTTGGCCGACGAGCCGTTGGCACCCTTGATGGTGATGTCGCTCTTGTTCTTGATCTGCACGGTCTTGGCCGGCAATTTCCACTGCGCGCAGACGTCCTTGATGCTGCCGAAGTCGAACTTGCCGGTGTAGTTGAGCACCAACCCGCCGCTGCCGGAATAACTGTCGATCGCAGCCTGCATCGCCTCGAAGGTGGTCACCGTGACCGGTGTCTTGTTGCCGCCGCCGGTGGTGCCGGCGCCGTACCCGACCGGCCCGGCGATGGCGCCCGCAGTGCAGGCGGACAGTGCAAGCACAACTGCGCCCTGGAATGTCTTGATGATCATGCAGCCTCTCCCAAAGTATGGAAAGCGATGCGTGCTGCCTGCGCCGGAGCGACGGCAACAGCAAAGCGGTGCGTGGGGGGCCGCATTCTTCGCGCGATTTAAAACATAAAACAATTATCCATCACTGAAACTTTGACGCATCGCGGTGTTCTCCCTGCAGGACATGCAAAAGAGACAGCGCGGGACACCCGGGACAGGACACCGTTGCGGCGTGCGCAGTGTTTTCCTCTATATGCAGATGTGTTTTTCATGCATGCAAACGCAGGCCGATGCTGGTTTACTCACGCGCGCGTTCGACCGCAGTTGCGAGTGGCAGAAGCGTTTTTTAAGCATCGAAGTGCAACACGCAATGCTGCGCGGTGGTCACTGCACACGAACGTGTGTTGTGAGCGTCATTGGTGCGTAGCAGCAGCGCCATCGCAGGCACATGCGGTTTGCGAGGTTTGTGTGGTTCGTGTGGTTTACGCCACGTCAGATGGCGCTTTGCAGAAGACGATGCTTGCTTGCGCTTCTGGCGCAATCGCGACAGTGGGCGAGCGCCGGCGCGACGACCAGCCTCTCTCGACATGGTCAGGCCGCGTAGGTCCAACCACGTGGTGCGTCAGGTGGTGTTCGACCGTAGCTGGCAATCCGCATTGGATGTGTCGGCTCAGCGACACGCGGTTGAGGCATAGCTGCGTGTATCGACAGGAGGACTCTTCAATCATTGCTCACGCTGACGCATGTAATGCGCAAGCAAGGCAGCTCATGCTCAATCGCGACGCGTCGCAGCTGCGCACCGCAGCCGGGCACGCTCAGCTTCACGTGCACTCACATCCATCCCACCCCATCCGCTCACACCGCGCGGCTGGCCTGTAGGGAGGCATGCACCAGCCGCTCGCCGGGCCACGGCGTGTGGTCGTCGAGGAAGTTGCCGACCAGGCGCATGCACGCCGGGCGTTCTTCCACATGCGGCATATGGCTGGAATTGGCGAATACATGCCACCGCGCGTCCGGGATCAGGCGCGCGTACGGTTCCACCGTTTCCGGCGTGGCCTCGTCGTACTTGCCCGACAGCACCAGCGTGGGCGCGTTGATGCGGTGCAGGCGCTCGATGATGCTCCAGTTGCGCAGGCTGCCCACCACATGGAATTCGGTCGGGCCATTCATCGCGTGATACACGGTCGGGTCGGCATCGATGGCGGCGAAGGTGCGCGCCACTTCCGCGGGCCACGGCAGCACGCGGCAGACGTGCTGGGCGTAGAACACCTGGCTTGCGGCGCGATAGGCCGGGTCGTCCAGGGTGCCGGCCGCCTCGTGCGCGTCCAGCGCCGCCTGGATGTCCTCGGGCAGGCGCGCGCGCAGCCGTAGCGCGGCAGCGCGCCACAAGCCCATCGATGCCGGGGAGTTGGCGATCACCAGCGCACGCAGGCCGGCCGGCCGGCGCACCGCATGCTCGGCCGCCAGCATCCCGCCCCAGGACTGCCCCAGCAATGCGTACTGCGACAGCCCCAGTTGCATGATCAGGGCCTGCAACTCGTCCAGAAACAGCCCCACCGTCCAGAAACCGGGGTCTGCATCGGGAAGATGGGTGGACCTGCCGTTGCCGAGTTGGTCGTAATGGATCACCGCGCGGCCATTGGCCGCCAGGTCCTTGAAGCTGTCCACATAGTCGTGGGTGCAGCCGGGGCCGCCGTGCAGCACGATCAGCGGGCAGGCGTCGCTGCGCAGGTCGCCGGTGATGCGGTACCAGGTCCGGTACCCACGGAATTCGACGTAACCCTCGGTGGACTGCATGACCTGCGCCTGCTAACGGCAAGAATGAGCGCCGAGCCTAGCGAGGCAACCGGCGCGCGTTAACTGGCAAAACTCCCAGGTTTGTAGCGCCTTCGAAGGTCCGAGCGCGCCGCACGATCGGCCGGGCGGGTCAGTGCTCGCCAGGACGGGCATCAACCCGTGCAGCGATTGCGCCTGCCGATCGCAAATTTTCCCCCACTGGAAAATCGTCCATCGCGGCCTGCCGTCGGGGCTGAATCCGCCGCGCTACGGCTCCAGCAATCGATAATGCATGCCGCGCACGACAGCCTCGACGCGATTGCGCGCGCCCAGCTTGCGTGCTGCCGAGTTCAGATGCAGGTTCACCGTGGCGGTGGAACGGTTGAGCGCCGCGGCAATGCTCTTGGCTGTCAGCCCCTTGGCTGAATACTGCAGGCATTCGCGCTCGCGGCGGGTCAACGCGATGTGGTGGCAGCGGCGCTCCTGCGGATCGAGCAGTTCCTGCGCACGTGCCTGGAAGGTATGCGCCAGCAGCAGGAAGGGCGACAGCTGCGCTTCGGCCAGCCGTGGCGCCTCCGCCGCGACCGCGTCGACCGCAGCACTGAATGTCGCGAACGCGCCGCCCGGCAGGTGCAGGGGCACGGTGACACCGGTTCCCATGCCGCTGTCGCACAGGTAGCGCGTGACCTGCCGATGCTGGCTGCCGACATATTCCACGCCTTCCATCTCGCCGTCGCTGCGGTAGGACCATACGAATGGCGTGGTGCGGCGCGTCGCACGCTGCTGCACCGGGTCGTGCTGGTAATAGCCGTGCTCGCACCAGATGTGCTGCATGTCGCCCGGCGCATTGCGCTGCATGAACACCGACGGGGTGATCAATGCCCCTTCCAGACTCAGCGGGACCGGTGCGTAGTCGTAGACCAGGGACTGGAAGCCCAGCCCGCAGACGTCGGAAAACACCCGATCCAGGCAGGCATTGAGCGTGTGCAGCGCCTGCAGGTCGCGGCCCAGGCTGGCCAGAGTGTCGAACATGGTGGGTCCTTCGGTGTCGACGTACGCCGCTGGACGACATCCAGCGTGGAAAACCTAGCACTTTTACCAATGGATGGGCTTGGCGGCCACTTTATCGTCACAATGCCAGTCAGACAGCTGCACTGCAGCATCACGTGCAGGCGCTCCACCGCGCCTGCCTCGCAATCCGGCACTCCTTTCAGCGGACACCTGCATGACCGACACCTCCCGCCGCGACGACGCGGCCGCGCTGGAACGCTTTGGCTATACCCAGGAGCTCAAGCGGCGGCTGACGCTCAAGGACCTGCTGATCTACGGGCTGGTGTTCATGGTGCCGACCGCGCCGTTCTCCATTTTCGGCGGCGTGTTCGACATCAGCGCCGGGATGGTGCCGCTGACCTATCTGGTCGGCTTCGTGGCGATGCTGTTCACTGCGTTGAGCTACCAGCAGATGTCGCAGGCGTTTCCGGTCGCCGGCTCGGTGTATGCGTATGTGGGGCGTGGCCTGAGCAGCGGCATCGGCTTTCTGGCCGGCTGGGCGATCCTGCTCGATTATCTGCTGGTGCCCACCCTGCTCTACGTGGTGGGCGCCAACGCCATGCACAACGTGTTGCCGGCGGTGCCGCAGCCGGCGTGGATCGCCTTCTTCGTGCTGCTCAACACGCTGGTCAACCTGCGCGGCATCGAAACCACCGCGCGTGCCAATCGCTTCTTCCTCTACGCGCAGCTGGTGGTGCTGGCGGTCTTCGTGGTGCTGGCCAGCCTGGCGATCCAGCGTGGCGTCAATGGTGCGCACTGGAACCTGCGTCCGTTCTACAACCCGCAGGCCTTTTCGCCGCAGCTGATCTTCAGCGCCTTGTCGGTGGCCGTGGTGTCGTTCCTGGGCTTCGATGCGATCTCCACACTGTCCGAAGAGGCCCGTGGCGGCAACCGCGTGGTCGGGCGCGCGACCCTGCTGGCGCTGTTGCTGGTGGCCGGCCTGTTCGTGCTGCAGACCTGGCTGGCCGCGCTGCTGCAGCCCACCCTGCAACGCTATCCCAGCGCGCAGGCTTCCAACGATGCCTTCTTCGAGATCGGGCGCCTGATCGCCGGGCCGTGGTTGCAGATCGTCATTGCGCTCACGGTCGCGATCAGTGCGGCGATCGCCAATTCCCTGGTGGCGCAGGCCGCCACCTCGCGCCTGTTGTTCGCCATGGCGCGCGACCGCCAGCTGCCGGCCTTTCTGCGCCATATCCATCCACGTACCGGCGTGCCGCAGCGCGCCATCCTGCTGGTGGCAGGCCTGAGCATGGTGCTGGGCGAAGTCTTCGTCGGCCAGATCGCGCTGCTGTCCTCGTTGTGCAATGTCGGCGCGCTGACCGCCTTCATCCTGTTGCACGTGGCGGTGCTGTGGCATTTCCGCGGACAGGGCCGCCGCGTACTGTTGCATGTCGCGACGCCGTTGATCGGCATCGTGATCCTGGCCTATGTGCTGATCAATGCCGACCGGCATGCGCAACTCGGCGGCACGGCCTGGATGGTGGTCGGGCTTGCAGTGTTGGCGTTTTTGAAAGCCAGCGGTCGCTCGACCGACTTCCGCGCCAGCGACGCGTTGGAATAATCCGTCGCGAGCCGATATGCAGCCTTGCTGCTGGCTGCCGGCGTCGTCGATATGCCTGCTTGCAGGGACGTAGCGCGCGCTTGTCAAAGCCCGCAAAGGTTATGCGCGCTCACCATCCCGCATGCAGCGTAGCTACCTGCATCGCCTGACAGCTTGATCAAGGCGGCGCTGCCGGTGCGCTGCGCGACCGCAGTTGCCGCAGGTAGAGCGGCGTACGTGTTGCAGACGATTCCTGGAATGCGGCGCTGCGGCGCCATGCGTGTGCATATGCGTGTTCGTCTGCGCAAGGCCACTGGCAAGTCGTGCGCACGTCGACTGCTGCGCTCAAAACACGATGATCTTTTTATCGACTATCAATCTCTGAACGAGATTTTCAGCACATATTCAGCTTTAAACATTCGCTAGTCTCGTTCGGCGCCAACGATGGCGCCCGCACGCTGTGGCCCCCGCTGCAGCCTGTCGTTCCCTGATAAGAAGGACTACCCATGAATCGCAAGAATGCCTTGTACCTGGCGCTGTTTTCCGCCGTTTCCGGCGCTGCACTGGCAACGCCGCCGACCGAAATGGATGCGGCGCCGGTGAGTACCGCGCCGCAGGCGGCCAAGCTCGGCGCGGCGACGTTGCAGTCGGCAAGTCTGCGTGGCGGCATCCTGCCCACGCGTGTGGTGCAACTCACTGCGCCCACCAGCACCGAGATCGGTCGCGTGCGTGAGCGTCGCATCGCGCAGGTCAAACATGGGCAGCCCCTGCAGATCGGGTTTTCGCGCGCGGTGGCCAAGCCCCTGGTGAATCTGGCCACGCTCGATTGGCAGATGGCCAAAGATGGCTCACGCGTGGCGACCTTGAAGGTCGGCTCCGCGCAGGCGGCCTCGCTGCGTGCGGCGCTGATCCTGCGTGGTGCCGGCGCCACGCCGGGCGATCCGTCCAAGGTGACGCTACGCTTTGCCGGCGACGATGGCCGGGTATTCGAGCAATCCGGTGCCAGCTTCGCCGCCAGCGGCGACGCCAGCGGCTGGTCGCCGACCGTCAGCGGCGAGAATCTGTTGGTGGAGCTGTCGCTGCCGGCCGGCCAGTATCCGGAGAACTTCAGCCTGAGCATCCCGCAACTGTCGCACCTGGACATCAGCCCCACCGCCAGCGCGCGCGACATGATGACCATTGCCATCGGCGAGAGCGATTCCTGCCAGAACGACATCGTCTGCCGCGCCAATCCCACCGCCGGCTTCACCAATGCCGCAAAGGCGGTGGCGCGCATGGTGTTCACCACCAGCCAGGGCTCGTTCCTGTGCACCGGCACGCTGCTCAACAACACCAACTCGCCCAAGCGCAACCTGTTCTGGACCGCAGCGCATTGCATCAGCACGCAGACGGTCGCCAACACACTGCAGACCTACTGGTTCTACGACGCGGCCAGCTGCAACGGCAATACCGCCAGCTCGCAGGCCACCACCTTGACCGGCGGTGCATTCCTGCGCCACGCCAATACCACGCGCGACACCGCATTGCTGGAGCTGAAGACCGCACCGCCGAGCGGCGCGTTCTATGCAGCATGGAACAGCGCAGCGATCGGCGCGACCGGCACCTCGATCGTCGGCATCCATCACCCGTCCGGCGACGTCAAGAAGTATTCGCTGGGCACCGTCAACGGGCTGAGCACCAGCATCGACGGCAAGAGCCCGCTGTACCGTGTGGTCTGGAACGATGGCGTCACCGAGGGCGGCTCGTCCGGCTCGGGCCTGTTCACCGTCGCCAGCGGTGGCGCCTACCAGCTGCGCGGCGGCCTGTACGGCGGCTACTCGTTCTGCACCGCGCAGACCGATCCGGATTACTACTCGCGCTTCTCGGACGTGTATTCCAGCATTTCCACCTACTTCGGCCCGTAAGCGGGTGATGTGCGTGGCAGGCGGGTAGCGCCTGCCACGTGCGACTGCGCCTGGCCTGTACAGAGTGTGGTCGATTGTTTGATGTGCTGTGTGGATCGATCTGTGCGGGTTGATGTTTTTTGCACTGACCCTTGGACCTTATCGGTCACGCGCGTCAGTCGTCATGCACTTCATCTGCAGCGCCCGGATGATGCAGACTTGGCAGCTCGTCCTTCACCTGGATCGGTATGCCCGTTCAACGCACTCCTTGTGTCATCGCCGTAGCTGCACTCCTGGCCTTGTCGCTACAGGTCACCGCCCATGCAGCCGGCAAACCCGCCAATCGCGACGACGTCAAGGCCTACGCGCTGCAGCTGTGCCTGGACAACAACTATGAGCGTAGCGGCAAATACACCTCCGACCAGCTGCGCGATCGCTCGTATCTGCTGACGACCTACGCGCTCGACAATGCCAAGGCCGGTGCCACCGACCGCCTGCACCGTTTCGTGGCCGAGCAGACGGCAGACTTCCATCGCGCCGAAGTGCCGATGAAGGACGAATCCCGCCGCGGTCCGTTCAACAGGATCTTCGCGCAATGCATGGCGTTTTATCGTTCGCCTGCGTTGAACGCGTTCATTGCACAGGAACTCTGAAGGCAATCGATGCAAGCCCACCGTTGGAAGGCAACGGATGGATCGGCGTGGCCGATTCGGTGCGGGCCATCGGATCGAGCAGTACACGCGCCGCGTGCGTCGCAGTTGCAGCTCTGCTGCATCGGGCGTGGGCATGCCAGTGCCGAGGTTTGCGTGAGCCATTCGCAAACCCGGCAGCCCCACGTTAGTCTGAGGCACTTCCACTCCCCGCCTGGCACATCCTCTTCCCGCTTCGACAGGAGCCGTCATGTCCGCAGCTTCGCCACGCCCTTCCCGTCGCCAGGTGCTGCGCATCGCGCTGGCAGCGGCCACGCTGAGCGTGACGAGCCAGCTGGGTGCCGCACTACGGCGCGCACCGAAGGAAGACCCTGCGTCGTCCGACCCGTCGCCGCCGGCACCCTTTCCGGCCAACGGCAGCGTGCTGGTGCTGCTCGGCACCAAGGGCGGCCCCACGCCATCACCGCTGCGCGCCGCGGCCGCCAATGCGCTGGTCATCGACGGGCAGCCCTACCTGATCGACTGCGGCAATGGCGTTGCACAGCAACTGGCCAAGGCCGGCATCCGCCTGCCTGCGCTGCGCGACATCTTCCTGACCCATCACCACTCCGACCACAACGCCGACCTGCTCAACGTGGTCTGGCTGGCCTGGGCCAGCGGTCTGCAGACACCGGTGCATCTCTATGGCCCGCCCGGTATCGCCAGGATGGTGGATGCCTTTGTCGAGATGAATGCCATCGACATCGATGCGCGCATCCGCGAAGAAGGCCGCCCGCCGTTCAAGCAGCTGATCCATGTGCACGAGTTCGACCAGCCCGGCACGGTGCTGCAGAACGACCAGGTCACTGTCACCGCGACGCTGGTGGACCACTACACGCTCAAGCCGGCGTTCGCCTACCGTTTCGCCGCGCGCGACCGCACGGTGGTGTTCTCCGGCGATACGCGCTACCTGCCTGCACTGGCCGACTTCGCGAAGGACACCGACATCCTGGTGCACGAGGTGATGTACCTGCCCGCGCTGGAAACGATGCTCAAGACCAACGACAACGCACCGACCTTGCTCGACCATCTGCTCAAGAGCCATTCCACCAGCGAAGAAGTGGGCAGGATCGCGGCAGCGGCCGGCGCAAGGATGCTGGTGCTCAATCACTTCGTGCCCGGCGGCGACCCGACGATCAGCGATGCGATGTGGAGCGAGGGCGCGCGCAGGCACTACGCCGGGCCGATTGTGGTCGGCAAGGATTTGATGCGCTTGTAGCGAAGCAGCCGGGCACCGCAGCGATGGATCCGGCTGCGTCCTGTCGTCAGCGCATTCGAGCTGTATCCGGCAGTGATGTCGGCAACCGCTCTCAAGCGGCACGCAATCACCAGGCATCGTGCAGAGCGGGCACGACACAGCAGGCGACACTGGATCTGTGGTCTCGTGTGCCCAAGAGCGGCTAACACGTAGCAAGCAGTCGCCAGGTGGACGTGGACGGCGCGCTCGGAACCGGGGTGGAAGGGCGCGACGAGGCGTTTCCGGTGACGCTCAATCGAATCGCGCGCAAGCGCGCTCCTACATTGGTCTGGCCCGCGCCGACGGCCCGTGCCGGCCGTCCTTGCCGACTGCGCGGAGCACGCCGCCCGTCCCGCATCGCATTGCCGAGCCGGGCCAGGACGTGCTGGCGCTGTGTCGGTTGTGGGCAGCGGTTGCGCCTGCCTGCCGGCGGCGCCCCAGCCTTGCCAGCCGCTCTACGCCACCACCGGACTGCCCAGGCCCCACACGCTCGCCCCTGCCTTGCAGTACGCGTCGATAAACGCCTGCTGCGACGGCATCTGCTCCACCGCGTGCCGGATCGGCTGGGCGATGCCGTCCAGCAGGCGACGCAGGTCGCGATCGGACAGCGCGCGCGCCAGTGGGTGATGCTGCTCGGGCAGCATGCCCTGCCCCATCAGCACATGGGTCCAGGAGTCGACGCGGAACAGCTCATCGGCCGCTTGCCAGGCATGTGCGCGTTCGCGCCAGGCGCGCAGGCGCAGCGCCAGCGAGTCGGGCAGTTCCATCGCGCGGCATTGACGCCATAGCGGTTCCTCGCGCTGGGTGGCGTGGTAATGCAGGATGATGAAGTCGCGCACATGTTCCATTTCGGCGCGGCTGATATCGTTGAACAGTTGCACCTGCGAGGGCGCGATGCCATCCGCCGGGAACAAGCTGATCAGGCGCACCACCGCGGCAATGGCGAGATGGATGCTGGTGGATTCCAGCGGCTCGATAAAGCCGCTGGCCAGGCCCAGCGACACCACGTTCTTGTTCCAGGCCTTGAGGCGGCGGCCGGTGCGGAACGGCACCAGCCAGGGGTCTTTCAGCGCAGGCGCGGCCACATCGCGTAGCAACTTGGTATGCGCCTCGTCGTCGGACAGGTGTTTGCTGGAAAAGACCAGACCATTTCCGACGCGATGCTGCAGCGGGATATGCCAGCGCCATCCGGCTTCGTGCGCGATGGCGCGGGTGTACGGCACCGGCGGGCCAAGCGCTTCGGTCTGCACCGCAACGGCGCGATCGCACGGCAACCACTGGCTCCAGTCCTCGTAACCGGTGTGCAGCGCCTGCTCGATCAGCAGGCCGCGAAAACCGCTGCAATCGATGAACAGGTCGCCCTCGAGCACCTGCCCGTCTTCCAGCAGCAGGCTGGCGACATCGCCACTGTCCGGCTGCAATGTCACCTGCTGGATCCTGCCCTCGATACGCCTGACGCCACAGGCTTCGCTGCGCGTGCGCAGGAACCTGGCATACAGTGCGGCATCCAGGTGATAGGCATAGTTGACCGCAGGCTCGCGCAGCAAGGCGAAACGGTCGACACGCGAGGCCACGGTTTCCAGGCAGTAATCGCCAAAGCTGCCCGGCATGCCGCGGCGCTGGCTTTCCAGCCATAGATGGTGAAAGGCGCACACCAGCGTGCTTTGCCCGGCGATGCCGAACGGATGGAGATAGCGCTCGCCCGGGCGGCGCCAATGTTCGAAGGAGATCGACAACTTGAAGGTTCCGGCCACCGCGCGCAAAAACTCCTGCTCGTCGATCTGCAGGAAGCGATGGAAGCTGCGGATCGGCGGCACCGTGGATTCGCCCACACCCACGGTACCGATCTGCTCGGACTCGACCAGCGTGATCTCCAGCAGCTCGCGGAATTGATGCGACAGTGCGCAGGCGGCGATCCAGCCAGCGGTGCCGCCGCCGGCGATGACGACCTTGCGAATCGGGGCCCGGCTCACTGTGCGCTCCTGGGTGATGGATCCGGGGTGAGGTCTTGATCGATCGTCTGGACAACGCGGGTGGCCCGCCGGGAGTGGAACGCGTGAGTGGCACCTGCCAATGCCGCACATCGGCCCTGCCCGCCCGGCAGCTGCGCAGTTGTCCGGCCAGTGGCCTTGGAGCCGATCGCGCGCATCAGCGGTTGAGCCTGCCAAGCAACAGCGCGCGCAGCTGTCGCGCCAGCGTGGGGTCGATCGGGCCCAGCGCCTGCCGTGCCTGCTCGGGCAGATGCTCGCCCGCGCGCTCGGCAGGGCCGAACACGTAGTAGTCGAACAGGGCGCGCCAGGCCTCCTTCTCCGCTGCCGGGCGGTCGCGGATGGCCCACAGCGCGTGATACAGCGCGGGCATCGGCGCCGGCAACTGCGCGGGCACGCTGCTCCACCAGTAGTTGACCAGCACGTTGAATGGCTGCAGCGATTGCACGTGATGCCACCACATGCCGGGAATGAACACTGCATCGCCCGGCTCCAGCACAACGGTGCGCGCCTGCGCCAGCGCCTGGGCGAAGCGTGGATACCGCAGCAGATCCGGATTGGCGATATCCACCATGCTCACCACCTGCCCGCCCGGCGTGGGATCCAGCGGGCCGGGATACAGGTTGGCCACCTGCTCGGGCGGAAACAGCGTGAAGCGACGTTGCCCCACCGTGCAGCAGGCCAGGTTGTTGGGCGCATCGTAATGGCAGGAAGCAGTGACGCGATTACCGATCCAGATACTCGGCTGCACCGCGATGCCGCTGGCGGCGAAATCCAGATCGTTGCCTGCACGCAGGCCCGGGAGATTGTCGTCAATAGGCAACGACGCCAGGTAATAGGTAGGCGGCTGCGGATCGTCGCGATGCGTCACGATGGCCTCCAGCAAGCTGCTCAAGCTACCGCGCTGCACCTCGAAATTCAGCGCACTGCAATCGTCGGTATAGAACGGCCGGCCGGCGATCTCCGGGCCGCCGCGGGAATACTGCAGGGGGCGTCCACTATCGTGCGCGCGCAGCAGCGCCATCGCCTCCTCGGGGCTGCGCAGCCCGGCCTGCACCAGCGACCAGTCGCGTGCGACGCCACGCAGCACCACCGGCTCGGCGGCATCGCACAGCGCGGCAAGCGGCAGCGCGTCGGGGTGGCAATCGCTGCGCTCGGCGGCGGCCGCAAGGGAGGAGAAGGCTGCGCCGGTCGTCATGCGCTCAGGCGAACGCAGCAGTCGCAGACGCACTGTGCGCCTGCTGCAGGCGGCGCTGCTTCTCGGCCATCAGCCGACGCACGTTGTGCAGCGAGGCCAGCATCAGGAACGCAGCCTCCAGATAGCCGGCCCGATGCAGTTGCTGCAACGAGGACGCATCGAGTGCGGCAAGCCGCTCGCGGTCGATGGCGAACAGGCCTTCCAGCGTGGTGGCGTGGGTGGCATCCAGCGTGACATCCAGCTGCACCGGCTGGATCAGCCCCAACGCATCCAGCGCGGCCGCCATCGCCTGGCCGGCATCCACACCGTCGCGGATACCGCGCAATACACCGATGATGTGCTCCAGGTACGGGCTATGGCCGCCCTGCGGCAGAAACACCGCCTCGCCTTCGTGACGGCTGATGCGCGGGTGCTCCAGATCGACGTGGATCACCGGCTCCTGCACCAAGGCGCCATCGATGCGCTGCTCCTGGAAGCCGATCAGAAACGGACCCTTGGCGACGATGCCCGGCAGATAGCTGGCCGTCCAACGGCCGTCCTGCAGGAACAGATTCTCGTCCTGTGCAAAGCCCAGCAGCGCCACCGACTGGTAGCCGCCGGTGGCCGGATCCTTGCGAAAGAACAGCGGGTACTCGCGCTGCAGCTCGGCGTATTCGGTGACGAACGCCGGCACCAGGCCGAGCGCATCGCCGAACTCGGCACCGAAGCGCAGCACGACGCGCAGATCGTGATGCGCCACATTGTTGAGCACTGCGTATCGCGTCATCTGAAACTCCAACGGTGCTCCGCCACGGAGTACCGCATTGCGTGGAATGCGTCGATCGCGCGGCCGGGTGGCGCGCCCGCTGTTGGCGAGCATTGCCAAAAAGCGCCAGGCCGGCAAGCGGCACAGCAGCATGGGAACAAGCCTGCTGCACTCGGCGTCGCTGCGCTGCCATAGCGGCCACCAGCAGGCGGGCGTTTGCTTGCAAGCAACCGCAATGCGTGCCGGCCGCATCCACGAATGCGTCGCGGCATCGAGGTCGAGCCTGCAGTTGCGGTCGCCAGACCAGCGCCACGCAGGCTGACGACGCGACCCGGCCACTCCGCGCAACCAGCGAACGATTGCCCGGGTGCCTTCAGAAGAAGCGCACCACGGGCCCGCACCAGCCTGCACGTCGGCATCTGCCCCACCAGGCACCGGCTGCGCTCACCGGGAGGGAAGTGAGCGCAGCCGGTGGGTCAGAACGCGTAACGCACACCCAGCGTGTAGCGTGGCTGCTGGTCGATCAGGCGGATGATCTGCTTGTCCGAGCGCCCATGCCAGCGCACGTCCTCGCCGGTGAGGTTGATCGCCTCAAAGCCCACGGAAAGTTGCTTGCTGAAGCTGTAGCTGACGCTGAGGTCCCACTGCTGATACGCCTCGACGTAGTACGGATTGCGGTTGGCATTGTCCTGGTTGGCGGCGATCAGGTACTCGTCGCGCCAGTTCCAGGCCAGGCGCGCGCTCCAGCCGTATTTTTCGTACATCAGCATCACGTTGGCGGTGTCGCTGAGGCCGAGCAGCGCGAACTGGTCGCGATCGATCACGGTGTTGTCGAAGCCCACATCGCCTTCGACGATGGTGTAGTTGGCGTAGATGCCGAAGCCGGTGCTGTCGAAGAAGTACTGCCCGCCCAATTCCCAGCCGTGGATGTTGGCCTTGTTCTGGTTGACCGGGCGCGACACGTCGAACTGATACAGCGGATCGGAGGCATTGCCGACGATATCGTAGGCGTTCTCCAGTGCCAGGCTCTGCGCGGAGCTGCCGTTGTAGGCGGCCAGCCCGCCGGTGGCCGCGGCATTGCGCAGCAGCGCCATCGCCGCAAACAGCGAGGTGTCGTTGGCCGAGCACGCCGCCGCGACGTCGTTGCCGGAGGCGCCCACCTGCGCCGCACAGGCGCCGCTCTGCAGGAACGCCAGCGCGGCCTGGGCGTCAGGACCGGAGGTGGGATCGCTCAGCCCGTACAGGGATTCGCGCGAGACCGTGTTGCCGATGAAGTTGCTGACGCGCTTGTTCCAGAACGTGGCCGACACGTAGCTGGCATCGGCGAAGTACCACTCCAGCGCCAGATCGAGGTTGTCCGATTCCAGCGGGTCCAGTTGCGGGTTCTGCGAGCTGCCACCGGCACGGTTGGACGGATTGATCAGAATCGAGCCATTGGGCGTATTCGGCGTCGGGCCGGCGATCAGGTTGTTGTAGGGCGCGCGTGCGATGGTCTGGCCGAACGAGGCGCGCCCCTTCAGCTGATCGGAGATGTCGATGCTGAAGTCCAGATTGGGCAGGAGGTAGTTGTAGCTGGTCTTCACGCTGAAGGGCTGCTGCTCGGTGGAGCGCAACAGCTGGAAGTCGTTGTTGGCCTGCCACAGCAATGCCGTGGGCGTGGCCACCTGCGAGGTGGATTCCACATCGGTACGCTCGTAGCGCAAACCCAGCCGCGTATTGGTGGTCATGCCGGAGATGTCGCCCTTCAGTTCCAGCTGCACGTAGGCGGCACGGGTCTTCTCTTCCACCTGGTTGTCGGCGCTGTATTGCGGGTTGTAGCGGGTGGTGGCGCCGTACTGGCTGCCACCCCACAGCGCCAGCTGATCGGCATCGCCGCGCCATGCATTGGGCGCGGCGCCATTGGCGTTGAAGTCCTTGAACATGCCGGTGATGCTCACCGGCCGCAGCAGCGCCTGCATGCCAGGCTCGTTGCCGGCGTTGGCCACGCCCCAGTCACCCAGCGTGGAATTGGTGTCGCTGGTGAGCCGGTTCATGGTGGTATTGGCGGTACTCACGCCGAACTGGAAGCGCCCGTCCTCGAAATCGAAGGTGCCGTCCATGCGGCCTTCCTTGATCTCGGTGACCTGCGATTGGTAGAAGATGCGCAGGACCTGCGAGCCAAGCTCGGCGGGGGTGAAGTCCGGGTTGAGCACGCCGTTGGTGCCGGCCAGGGAATCGGCCGCGGTGGGATACCAGGTGCGTGCGCCGATCGGCAGGCCATTGTTGAAGCGCAGCTCCTGCCCCCATTGACCGCCGCAGGACGGGCCGTTGCTGCAGTTGTTGGTGCCGGCGAAACTGAAGTACGTGGCGCTGCCGCCGGTGACCGGGTCGTTGGGCAGACTCTTGGTCTTGGAGTTGTGCGCATCGAAGGACAGCTGGAAGCGGTCGCTCACCTGCCAGTCGGCATTGAAGCCGAGCGAGCCGAGCGTGTACTTCTGCTCGTTGCGCTGCTGCTCCATGCCGAAGTCCTTGGCGCCGTTGGGCACGTCGCGCAGATACACCGGGGTGGCCACCGCCTGGCCGGTGTCGAATGTCAGATTGGTGAAGCTGTTGGCGCGCTGCAGCCAGATGCCCTGCTCGCCGCGCTCTTCGCGGATTTCGTTGGACGAATAGGTGTAGTCCAGGGTCAGGGTCAGGCTGTCGCTGGGCGCGAACTGCATCACCGCCTGGCCATTGGTGCGCTCGCGCTGGAAGTCGGCAAAGGCATAGCGCAGATCGTTGGGCATGCCGTAGAGCTGACCGATCGCCGGTGCGTTGGTCACCACCGCATCCGGGCGCAGGGCCGGGTCGGTGCCGGTCCAGCGCTGGATGTTCCAGGTGTTTTCGGTGGCCTGCACCGAGCCGCCATGGCGCTTCTGGTAACTGCCGCTCAGGCCGATGCCGAAGGTCTTGTCGGGATTGGTATAGCTGAAGATGCCGGAGACTTCAGGAGTGAGCGAATCGCCGAACGGCTGCGAACGATCCGACACCATCTTGGCGCCGGCATTGGCCACCACGCCTTCGTGATTGAACGGCTTGTCGGTCTGGATGTTGATGGTGGCGCCGATGCCGCCGCTGGGCGCGGTGGCACGGCTGGTCTTGAACACCTCGATGCCGGTGATGGCTTCGGAGGCGAGCTGGGCGAAGTTGAACGCGCGCGTGCCCACATCCACACCACCGATCGGCGTCTGGCCCGGCGCGCCGAACGCATCGGCACCGGGAATCAGGCGGCCGTTGAGGGTGACGGTATTGAACTGCGGGCCGAAGCCGCGCGCGGTGACCTGCGCGCCTTCGCCATCGCGGCGCTCGATCGAGATACCGGTGATGCGTTGCAGCGACTCGGCCAGATTGGTATCGGGAAATTTGCCGATGTCTTCGGCGCTGATCGCATCCACCACGCCGGCAGCATCGCGCTTGATGCCCATCGACTCATCCAGGCTGCTGCGGATGCCGGTGACATTGACCGCATCCAGGGTGGTGGCGGTTTGGGCGCCGGACTGCGGTGGCGGCACCTGCTGCGCGGCGACGTCCTGCGCAAAGGCGGGGTTGATCACCAGGACGCCACCGACGAAGGTAAACATGGCCTTCGACTTGAACTTGCTCAACGTACGACGCATCGGTCTATCCTCGGGTCTGGAGTGCGACACCCACGGCCGTGATCGCGGAATGCGACGCGGCGCTTGCCTGGCCACGCGCCTGGACGGCACGCGACATACATCCCTGCACAGCACTTGCGCTGATCCGCCGCCTCGACCGCCGGCGCATCCCCCTGATGCCAGCCGTGCGCGTATCACGTCCCCGACGGACGCGACCTGCTGCTCGACCTGTACCGCGCCTGCGACTGCCTTCCAACCAGTACGCCTGCAAACGTGCACTGCCGCGCACCTCTGCACTCAACCCCGTGTCAGCAGGCGATGCAGAAACCTGATAGCGCTAACACGCGGCGCAGCCTAGTCATGCGTGCCTGGGCTTGTCACCGTGCGTTGCAGCAAACACACCAGGCCACACGCAGGCACAAAACACCGCGTGCGCTTGAGTCCGCAGCACGAATGCTGGCACAGTGTGGCTGTAAGCGTTACCAGCTTATGACCTTGGCAAATGCGTTGCAGCGGCGTCGTCGCACGTCATCGCATAGCAGCCAGAACACCACGTGGAGCAGTTGCGCAGAGCATCGCCAGGATCGCAGCGCGGCAGCCTTCAGTGCCCACATGCAGAGCGACGCACCTGCATGACAATTGACGCCGATACGAGCACATCGTTGCGCGTCGGCCTTCGACATCGGACCGCACCGCGCAACGAAAAACGGCGCAATCGCTGCAATCGATTGCGCCGTTGGTGACGGTGACATGCTCATGCTGCAGACCCGCAGCATCTACGCCATTGCAGCGTAGATGCCTGCATCGGCAGCCGCTAGCCGATCGTAGTGACCTGATTGTCGCCACGCTGGGCATCGGGCAACACATGGTCCGGATCCAGCGTCACATGCAGCACTTTCTGCGTGGTTGGCAGCGTCAGCTTGGGCGCGGTGTTCTGCAGCCAGGTTTCCACCGGCACGCGGCGGTCCAGATGGCTGCCGTCGGCCAAGTCCACCCGCACGGTGACCGGCATCACCAGTTTCTGGCGGCTGTGCAGCGTGAGCTGCAGGCCCTTGGCCGGATCGTGGTCGACGTAATGGGCCTCGCTGATGCCCATGTCCAGCTGCCAGTTGTTGAGATACCAGCCGCGCCACCACCAGGACAGATCTTCGCCACTTTCGCTTTCCATCAGCCGGAAGAAATCCGACGGCGTCGGATGCTTGTAGGCCCAGGTCGCGATGTATTTGCGGAAGGCCGGATCGAAGCGTTCCGGCCCCAGGATCTGCTCGCGCAACAACACCAGCCCCAACGCGCCCTTGAAATAGGTCAGCGGATGCCGGTAGGTCTCGCTGGTGGAATCGGCGTTGTCCATCAAGGTCGGCGCGCCGGCATCGGCCAGCAGCGGCAGGATTTCGTCGACCGGGTTGCCGCCCTTGGGCGCATATTCCGAATCGCGCTTGGGCGCGTACTCGCCCTTGTTGAAGGCATCGGATGCATAGACGTCGATGAAGGTGTTGAAGCCTTCGTCCATGAACGCGTGGCGGCGCTCGTTGGAGCCGACGATCATCGGGAACCAGGTGTGTCCGATCTCGTGCGCGGTGATCCAGAACAACTCCTTGCCGCTGTCTTCGAAACCGTCGAAGACGATGCCCGGATACTCCATGCCCGCACCGTACCCGCCCAGGTTGATCGCGGCCGGCCACGGATACGGGTACCACTGCGAGAAATGTTCGATCGCGCCCTTGACGTATTCGGTGGAGCGGTTCCACTTGTCCGCGCCCACGCCCTCCAGCGGATACACCGACATCGCCAGCGAGTTTTTGCCGCCTGGAAGCCTGATGCGCGCGGCGTCCCACACCAACGCAGGCGAGGCGGCAAATGCCACATCGCGGGTGTTGTCCATATGGAAGCGCCAGGTGCGCGTGGCGTTTCCCGCAGATCTGGCAGCGCGCGCGCTTACTTCCGCGGGCGTGCGGATCAGCACCGTGCGATCGCTGCTGCGTGCCTGCTGCAGGCGTTGCTGCTCGCTGCGGCTGAGCACCTCGGCCGGATTGGTCAGCGCGCCGGAACCGGCGACCAGGAAGCCCTTCGGCACGGTCACCGCGTAGTCGAAGTCGCCGTACTCCAGATAGAACTCCGAGCCCAGATACGGCTGCGTGTCCCAGCCGCGCAGATCGTCGTAAACGGCCATGCGCGGATACCACTGCGCAATCTCGTAGATCTCGCCCTGCTTGCTGGCACTGACCGCGGTGCGCCCGCCCCAGGTGCCCGGGATCGTGTAGCGGTAGCGGACATGCACGGTCAGCGCCTTGCCCTGCCCCGCCAACGGCTGCGGCAGGTCCACCCGCATGCGGGTGTCGTCGACGACGAAGTGCGCAGGCTGGCGACGCCCGCCGTCGTCGATCTCGACACTGGCGATCTGCATGCCGTCGGTGAACTGGGTGCGCCGCAACGGCCGGCTGGCGGCAGCGCGCGCATCGGCGCGGTAGATGTTCTGGTCCAGCTGCAGCCACAGCACGTCCAGCGTGTCCGGGCTGCGGTTGGTGTAGTGGATCGCCGCCTCACCGGTGAGCGTGTGGGTCGCCGGGTCGATGCTGGCGCTGAGGCTATAGTCGGCGCGGTTCTGCCAGAACAATGGGCCGGGGACGCCGCTGCCGCTGCGGTAGGCATTGGGTGCGTCGGGCAGTTGCAGCGGTGCGAACAAGGCCAGCGGATCGAAGGCGCTTGCCGGCGCGGCCGCGCTGGTGGCGGGCGCGGCGTGCGCGGACGCGGTGATGCATGCCAGCGACAGCGCAACGGCGAGCGATCGGCGCAAGGTGGGGAACATGCGTGAAATCCTGCGGCGGAGGGGATCCCCATCCTACGGTCGCCCTTGCCCGACACGGCACTGCCATTGGTCCCGGTTGCGGCATCGAACTTCTCGACGGTGCCAGACTGTCCGGGGCGCAGAGGCGGCGCAGCCGCCGCGGCCCGCACGCGACCTGCAGATGCCGATCACACCATCCCTGCCCCGGCGGCGGCACAGCCCGCGCTTGCCACCTCAGTCGGCAGCAAGCCGCGACAAGCGCAACGCGCCATCCCCACCCTGGGCCAGCGCATCGCCCGGGTTGCTCAACCGGCAGCGGCGCAGCGACAGACAGCCGCAACCGATGCAGTCGGTGAGCTGGTCGCGCAGGGCCTGCAGCTCGGCGATGCGCGCATCCAGTCGCCCGCGCCAACGTGCCGACATGCGTGCCCATTCCGCACGCGTGGGCGTGCGCTGGTCCGGCAGCACCGAGAACGCATCCAGCACCTGCTGCAACGGCACGCCGAGCCGTTGCGCCACGCGAATCACGGCGATGCGCCGCAGCACGTCGCGCGCATAGCGGCGTTGATTTCCGGCAGTGCGCAGGCTGCGGATCAGCCCCCTGCGCTCGTAGAAATGCAAAGCCGACACCGCCACGCCACTGCGCTTGGCCACTTCGCCCACGGACAACTCACGCTGCATTGCCTTGACCTCAACCTTGGTTGAGGCAGGATGCTGCGCGGCCATGACCGGTGCAAGCCTCGTGGTCATGGCTCTACACACTTCAGTTTCTGGATGCTCGATGCCCGCCGATACCGCCCTGCCCGCCACGCCACTCAATGAGGCCCAACCCACTTCCATCCTGGCCGCTCCGTACCGCGCCGCAACGCTGGGCATGGTGGCACTGGTATCGCTCAATGCCTTCGAATCGCTGGCGGTGGCCGCCGCCATGCCGACCGTCGCGCGCGATTTGAATGGCTTGACGCTGTATGCGCTGGCGTTCGGCGGCACCCTGGCGACCAGCGTGGTCGGCATGACCGCCGCCGGGCGCTGGAGCGACCGGCGTGGCCCCGGCGGGGCGCTGGCTTACGGCCTGCTGTGCTTCGTGGTCGGTCTGCTGGTGGCAGGGCTGGCGCCGAGCATGCCGGTGCTGATTGCCGGCCGCCTGCTGCAGGGCCTGGGGGCCGGCGCGTATTCGGTGGCGCTGTACGTGATCGTCGGGCGTCTGTATCCGGAAGCATTGCGGCCCCGCGTGTTTGCCGCGTTTTCGGCCGGCTGGGTGGTGCCGTCGCTGATCGGACCTGGCATCAGTGGATTGATCGTGCAGCACGTCGGCTGGCGCTGGGTGTTCCTGTCGGTGCCGCTGCTCGCGATACCGGCCGGGCTGATGCTGTGGCCGGCGATCCGCGGGCGCACCTGGTCCAGCGACACAGCCGGCGCGTCGCATTCCGCATTGCGCTGGGCGATGGGTGCGGCCTTGGGTGTGCTCGGCGTGTATCTGGGCGGGCAGCTGCATGGCACGAGCGCGTTGCTGGCGATGCTGCCGGCATTGCTGCTCACCGTGTGCTGCGCCTGGCAGCTGTTGCCGGCCGGCACGCTGCGGCTTGCGCGCGGGCTGCCCAGCGTGATCGCGCTGCGCGGCATCGCGGCGGCGGCCTTCTTCGGCTTCGAGGCGTTCCTGCCGTTGCTGCTGTCGCGCGAGCGCGGCCTGTCGCCGCTGCTGGCCGGCGTGGCGCTGAGCGTCGGCGCGCTGGGCTGGTTCAGTGGCTCCTGGTACCAGGGCCATAGCCGCGCCGGCTGGTCGCACCCACGCCTGCTCAAGACCGGTGCGTGCTTCATGTCGCTGGGCATCGTGATCAGCGCGGGGGCGGTGTGGCCGGTCATCCCGGTGCCGGTGGCGATTGCCGGCTGGGCGCTGACCGGCCTGGGCATGGGCTTGCTGTATCCGAGCCTGTCGGTGTTGACGTTGTCGCTGTCGCCGCCCGCGCAGCAAGGCGCCAACAGTTCGGCGCTGCAGTTGAGCGAGGCGATTGCGGTGGCCGGCATGCTGGCGCTGGCCGGCGCCTTGTTCGCCGCGCTGCTGGCCTCGGCGACTGCAGCCGCCTACCTGAGCGTGTTCGCCCTGGCATTGCTGCTGGCGGTGGCGGGCCTGTTGGTGGCGCGGCGGGTGTGATGGGTGTGCGGTGTATCGAAGGAAGAGAACACTGATCGCGGGGCTGACGCGTCGCGCTCAGTCGATGTGTATCGCCCGCATCGCATGCGGCGCGTGTACGGTCTGCACGACTCGCACGATCTGCAGGCTCGGCACATCGCGTTGGCATGACGCAACCCAGGCCGGCACATCTCATCGCCGATAGCGCAACCGACTTTGCCGATCCTGTCGAGATCGCTGCGATCGGGACCGGAAAAACGTATCCGCGAGCGGCTGGTCATTTTTTCGCCAGCCATCTTGACAGCGTTGCAGGCCGGGGCCTGCACCCACTTGTCCACAGCCTTGTGCAAGTTCCATCCACAGGGGGTGTGGAAAACCTGCGCTGCGCGGCAGGCAGCGCGGGGCTTGCGCGCGACTGCAGCGTGTGCCAGGCGATACGGGACGGCAGCTGCGTCATGCAGCGCGGGCCTGGCATACGGCCCGCGCCATGCGCAAGCAGCGCTTCATTCACGGGCAGATGCAAGGGCGATCGCGCCAGACGGCACCACCGCGTCGCAGCGGCGCTGCCGCACCCGCTGCTGCATCAGTTCACGATCACGTGCGGCACGAAGCGCGAGGTGTCGCGGGTGATCGGGCCATCGTCGTCGCGCATGCCCAGCCCGGCCGGACGATCGGCCACCACCCAGCTGCCGACCAGCGCATGCCGGCCATCGAACACCGGCAATGGATGATGCGCCTGCAGGATCGCCGGCCCGTCCACATACGGGCCATCGGTCTGCGCAGCGTCGCCCTGTGCGCTGACCAGGGAAATATTGGCACCCTCGCGCGACAGCAGCGGCTTGCGTACCCAGCCTGCCGTGGGCGCTTGGCCGGCTTGCGCAAAGCGCGCCGGCAGCAGGTTGGGATGGCCCTGATGCCGCTCCCACAACAGCGGCAGGATGCCCTTGTTGCTCAGCACCGATTTCCACGCCGGCTCGATCAGGCGCACGCGGTTGGCGCACAACGCCGGGCCGAAGCGCTCTTCCATCATGAATTCCAGCGGATACAGCTTGAACAGCGTGTGGATCACCCGGTCCTGCTCATCGGTAAACCAGCCATCGGCGCTGAGGCCGATGTCTTCGATGGCCACTTCCTCGGTGCTGATGCCCACCTGATGCGCGCAGTCGCGCAAGTAGCGCACCGTGGCACGGTCTTCCAGCGAATCGCGCACCGCGGAGAAATGCATCTGCGCACCGATCGCGCCATCCACCGCCAGCGCGCCCAGGGTTTCGCACAGCAGGTCCTGGATCAGGTTGTACTGATCGGTGCCCTTGGGCAGCGCACCGGCGGCGATCTGCTGTTCCAGCCACAGCCACTGGAAATACGCCGATTCGTACAGCGAGGTCGGCGTGTCGTAGTTGAGCTCATACAGCTTGGCCGGGCCGTTGCCGGCATAGGCCAGGTCCATGCGGCCGTACAGATGCGGGTCGCGGTTCTTCCACGAGGTGGCGATCCAGTCCCAGTAGAACGGCGGGATCGCCAGCTGCGTCATCAGCTGGTCCGAGCCCACCACCTCGTCCACCAACTGCATCGCCATGTCGTGCAGTTCCTGCGTGGGCGCTTCGATGTCGTCTTCGATCTGCTGCAGCGTAAACGCGTAGTACGCGCTTTCGTCCCAATAGCGCTCGCCGTCGATGGTGTGGAAATGGAAGCCGAGCGACTCGGCCTGCTCGCGCCAGTCCGGGCGCTCGGCAATTGCGATCCGTTGCATGTCAGCCGCCGTATCCGGAGTTGCGCCCGCCGCTACCGAACGAACTGCGCGCCGCCGCACTGGAGCCGAAACCCGAGCGCGACACGGTGATCGCCCGCGACGGCATGTCGATGGCGCCGCTGCGCCCGCGGACGGTGCCGACGCGGTTGCTGGCCAGATCGCCGTTGGGCTTGTAGTACCCGCCGCTGCGGTAATCGCGGTACAGCGGAATCGAGCCGCCATAGCGGTAGCCGCCGCCACCGGTCATGTTGCCCAACGCATAGCCCAGCAGGAACCCGCCCATCGGCGGGATCCAGCTCTGCTGGCCCTGCGCCGTCTGCACCGCCGTGCAACTGCCGAACTGCTCGTCGCATTCGTAGCGCGTATTGAAGCGCGGCGCCGCCTGCTGATGCTTGGTCACCGCCTCGTCGTAGGCCTTGAGGCATTGCTGGATGTCGCTCTGTTCCTGCTTGATCTGGTAGCAGTCCGAGGCCGACTGCAGCACCACACCGGTTTCCGGCTCCGAGCCGCAGCCGGTGACCAGGGCGGCCGGCAGCGCGGCCATCAGGGTGAGCTTGAGATTGCGTGATCGCTTCATGCCTGCGCTCCGTTACGGCGTGATCGCCGCGGCATTGATCAGCCCGACCGCGGTCGACACGCCGGCCGAAAAGATGCCGGCGGCGGTGACGTTGTCGGTGATCTGCCGCGAGATGCGCCCGGCCACCAGGTTGGCCAGCAGATACGCCACGACCTGGATGCCGCAGGCGACCGCGCCCCAGATCAGCGCATCGACCAGGCTCACCGAATGGGTGATGGCCGAATGCAGCGGCAATGCCACACCGATCAGGTTGCCGGCCAAGGCGGTGGCCGCAGCCACGTTGCCCTGCCGCAGCAGGGTGAAATCCTTGTGCGGGGTGACCAGGGTCACCAGCACCACCGCCACGATCAACACGCCCAGGCCGGTGCCGAAGTAGGAAAGAAACGCGAGAAAACTCTGCAGACTGATCGGGTTCATGACAGGACCAAGGTAAGTGGAAGGCGAGCGCGCATGCTCAGGTGATATCCAGATCGGCGACGGTGACATCGATCCCGACCGCATAGGTGACGCAGAATTCGTTCGGGCCGGAATCCTCGCCGGTGACCAGCAGGAATTCTTCGCGCTGCAGCTCCGGCACATCGCGGCTGTAGAGCATGGCGTAGTGGGTCAGATCGCCATCGCGGCGCGGCGGCTGGTAGCGGTACAACACTTCGTCGTAGGCGATCGGCGGAATCCGCGCGGCATCGTCGGTGGATTGCGTGGCGCGCTGCCATTGCTTGCCGGCGTACTCGATCTGCGCCGCACCCAGATGCGGATGCTGCATCACGAACTCCTGAAACGCCTGCTTGCTGGGCGGATTCACCGTTTCGCAATACACGAACGCCTTCATCGCTTCCAGATCGCCGCCCACGGTGGTGACCTGCAAAAACGCATCGTCGTCCAGATAGAACCGATGCAGCGCATAGCCATCGCCCAGATTGACGTGGCCGTAGCACGGAGTGCCCTGATGCCCGCCCGGCAACTCGGCGGTCATGGCCTCCGGCGCCATGCGGTACAACGTGGTGTCGATCTCCAGCTGCCCACCCACGCGCAAGCCCAGCGGCAGCGCGTGACCGATGGCGCCAGTGCCGGAAGTGGGCAACGGCGGCGGCTGTGGTTGACCGAACAACTTGCTGAAAAAACTCATCGTCAGAGACCTTGTGGCGATGGGGAAATGGGGGCCGCCTCGCTGCGCAGCGCCTGCCACGCGATGGCGTGCGCCGGCACGCGCTGCTCGGCCAGGTAATACAGCATGGCACCGGCGGCGACAGCGGTGCGTGCTGGCGGGTTCAAGCGCAATGCGCCGTCGGGCGCACGCAGGCCCAGCAATAACGCACCGCGCTGGCTGAAATCGGCTGCAAGCCGGCGGTAATCCAGTGGTTGGACATTCGCGGGCACGGCCAGGCTGAACTGGGTCGGGCCATCGTCCACCGACAGCAGTTCGGCGGTGATCGCCGCACTGCCCGGGTCCTGCGCCGCACGGGCCAGGATCTCGGCGGTCATCGGGCGGGTGCACTCGATCGCCGGATAATGGCAATTGACCAGCCGCGCGGCGCTGCCCGAGTCGAAGTGCGCCACGATGTGCGCGGCCGGCGCATGTGCCATCAGCGCGAACACTGCCGCCAGGGTCTGGTCGTCCGAGGGCGGGTTGACAATCACCCGCGCCGCACCGGCGATGCCGGCACGCAGGTACACCTCGGTATGCGTGTACGACTCGGCGGCGATGAAGCGCATGTGGTCGGGCATCGGGTTTTCCGCCACGCCCTCGGCGATCAGCACCACGCCTTCGTCGTCGGTGGCGGTGTCGGACAGCAACAGTTCCAGCAAGCGTGTGGACGCTGCGCCCTGCCAGCCGATCAGGATGGTGTGCCCGCGCAGGTCGGCGTAAGCCATCTTGCCCATGTGGTGGCGCCTCCAGAAAGTGATGAGCACGCCGCTGGTCTTGGCCAGCACCGTGGCGAACAACGCCACCGCCCCCGGCATCAGCACGAACGCGGCGATGTAGCGCCCGGCCACCGAGCCCGGCGACAGGTCGCCGTAGCCGATGGTGGTGGCGGTGGTCATGTAGTAGTACGGAAACGCGTCCAGGCCGACGAGCTTGTGCTCGCCGGCCAGCAGCAGCAACACCCAGCTCAGGCCCATGTGCGCCAGCAGTGCCAGCGCCACCATGCCCCAGCTGACGCGGCGCACGTGGCGCCGCATTATCCGCAACAGCTTTCCGACGATGATCATGGCGCGTCCTGTGCCGTGCGGCGGATCAGCTGTCGCTGCGCGGAACCTGCTGCACGTCGCGTACCTGGCCGATCAGCGGCGCGCTGCCGCCGGCGGCGTCGTGGCCGAGCTGGGCCGGCTTCTTGAAGCGAGCCAGCACTGCGGCGGCGTTGGACTCGCCTTCCATCAGGCCGGCCGCGGCCAGACGCCGGTTCAGATCGCCGTCGCCGCTGGACGCCTCCAGCTCTTCGGCCGATTCGATACGCGCCGAAGTTTCGGCCTGACGCGCCTTGATCCGCTCCAGCGATTCCAGTGCCGAACCCATCTTGCTGCTGGCACCGGAATGGCGCGCGGCAATCGCCGCCTGCGCCTTCTGCACCGCATCGGTGGCCTTGACGGTGTCGATCTGCTGGCGCATGCCGCGCAGCTGGTTCTCGGTCTTCTGGATGGTGGCCTTGAGCGTCACCACCGACTGGTCCAGCGAGCTCTTGGAGGCCTTGTCGCCGGCGTCCTCGCTTTCCAGTGCCGCCAGCTTGACCGCCACGTCGTGCGCCAGTGCCTCGTCGTTCTTGGCCAGCGCACCTTCGATATAGCGCGTGTATTCGGCCATCTTGCCGGCACGCGCGTCGATCTTCTGCTGGGCGAGCTTGCTCTGCGCCATCAGCTTGGTCAGCTCCTCGCGCGAGCGCGTGAGCTGGGCGCCGGCATCGCGCATTTCCTGGTCCAGGATGCGCAGCGCGTTGGCGTCGACCGCCTTCTGGCCGGTTTCGTGTGCAGTGCCACGCAGCAGCGTGATCAGCTTTGAAAAGATACTCATGACAACACGCCTTTAGGAAAAGAACGGCTTGAGAGATTCGGCGGCATCCAGCGTATTGGCCGCCAGGGTCTGGATTTCCTGGTCGATCTGGTCGAGCGTGGACGACGCCGACAGTTCGCCGAAGACCACATAGCTGTCCTTGCCGTCGACCTGCACCAGGCCCAGGTTGGACAAGGGATTGAGCGGGTTGAGCCGCAGGCAGGCGTCGTTGAACGCCGCGCGGTCGCTGACCTGGTCGGCATTGGCCAGCAGCGTGGACACGAACACCTGCGAGCCGGAGGCGGCGACCTGGATCTGCATGTCGCCATGCTCGGCCAGGGTTAGGTTGATGGCCGGCTCCAGCCCGTCGATCAGTTCGACCTCGATCGGCTGGTCGCGGTAGCGCTCGGCCAGCAGGCCGTGCAATTCGACAGTGGTGTACTGCGTCATACGATGTCCTGTCCTTTGGTCATGCAGCGGTGGTGATGCAGATGCCGCTGCGGTGATGCAGCAGCAGCGGTGCAATGGGCGGACATACTACAGACTGTCCGCGACCGGCAGAAAGGCCGGAAGTCAGCCGGTCAGGCCAGCTGCAGGCGGTAGTAGACCACCCGTTCAGTTGGCTCGAAGCCGCATGCCGCATGCGCCGCCTGGGCGCCGCCGTCGTCCAGCCGCGCATCGGAGGCCAGCTCCGCGCAGCCCTGCGCTCGCGTCCACTCCACTGCCGCGGCCACCAGCGCGCGACCGAGCCCGCGGCCGCGCCAGGCCGGACTCACATACCAGCCTTCCAGAAAGCCCACCGGCGTGCTCTCGGTGCCATTGACGTAGTCGTGGCGCACCGACACCTCGGCAAAGCCCAGCGCCGCCTCCGCGTCGTCCACCACCAGCAGGTGGCTGGCGTCTGCCAGCGCCAACGCGGCCTGCAGCTCGGCGACGCTGTCGTCGGCATCGGGCCACAAGGCCAGGCGCAGGGCCAGCAAGGCCTGCGCATCGGCGCCCACCGCCGCGCGCACCCGCCAGCCGGCCTGCGCGCTCACGGATACAGCATCCGCTTGCTCCAGCGGCTGGCCGCATCGGCCTCGTAACGCCAGCGCTCGTGCAGGCGGAACTTGGCGCCGTACCAGAACTCGAACGCCTGCGGCACCACCCGGAACCCGCCCCAGCCATCCGGGCGCGGCACCGCACGGCCTTCGAAGGTGGCTTCGACCTTGGCGATGGCCGCGTCGAACTCCTCGCGCGAGCCCAGCGTCTGCGACTGCAGCGAGGCCCAGGCACCGATCTGGCTCATGCGCGGGCGCGAGGCGAAGTAGGCATCGGCTTCCTCCGCGCCGACCAGTTGCACGCTGCCCTCGATGCGCACCTGGATGCCGGCCTCGCGCAGGCTGCGCCACAGGAACAGCAGGGCGGCCTGCGGATGGGTCTGCAGGTCGCGGCCCTTCGCGCTGTCCAGGTGGGTGTAGAACACGAACCCGCGCGCATCGAAGGCCTTGAGCAGCACGGTGCGCGCGCTCGGCCGGCCATCCACGTTGGCGGTGGCCACGGTCATTGCGCTGGCTTCGAGCTCGGCGCCGGCCTGCGCCTCGGCGTACAGCGCGGTAAAGGTGGCAAGGGCTTCTGCGTACAGATCGGTCATGGCGGTGTGAGGGCGGCACGATGGACGCCTATTGTGGGCGCATCGCGCCAGCTTCGCCTATGCGCAGCGGTCGACAGACCCGCGCCCGCTGCCAGGACCTGCGGCTGATGCCTGGAACCTAAGGCGCGCGCGTGCTGTTGGGCATCTTCGCGTCACTGCCGCCGGGCTGCCAGGCACACGCCACCGGTTGCGTGCAGACACTCCATCTTCAGTGGTCGCCCCAGCCGTTGTCCGCGCAGCGTGGGTGTCGATGCTGCTGCGCGCAGCCGACGGTCGCCGCGCCGGAATGGTGTCAGTCCACGCCGATTGGCCCGGTGCGCCGGCCCGGATGCTACGATCGCTGCGCATGAACCCCGCTCCCAATCTCGTGATGGTCGGCCCGATGGGCGCCGGAAAAAGCTGCATCGGCCGCCGTCTGGCCGAGCGCTTCGGGCTGGAGTTCGTCGACGTGGATCAGGCCATCGTCGAGCAGGTCGGCAGCAGCATCCCGGCCATTTTCGAACAGCACGGCGAAGCGCGGTTCCGCCAGCACGAGGTCCATACCCTGCAGACGCTGCTGGAGCAGAACAACAAGCTGATTTCCACCGGCGGTGGTGCGGTGCTGGATCCGCTCAACCGCCAGCGCATCCGCGCGCGCGGCTTCGTGGTGTACCTGCATGTCAGCGTGCCGGCCCAGCTCACCCGGCTGGCGCGCGACCGCAACCGGCCGCTGTTGCAACGCGCCGACCGCGAGCAGGTATTGCATGCGATGGCCGCGCAGCGCACCCCGCTGTACCAGGAGGTCGCCGACCTCAGCCTGGAAACCGATCACTTCTCCCCCGCCGAGGCCACCGCGCAGCTGGTGCTGCGCCTGGCCGCGCAATGGCGCATGTCGAGTCCCCCCGCATGACACTTCCCCGTTCCTCGCGCAGCGTCGATGTCGACGGCGCGCAGCCGTACACCATCACCATTGCGCCCGGTCTGCTGGCCGACGGCGCGCGCCTGGCCAGCCATGTGCGCGGCCGCCACGTCTTGCTGCTCAGCGACTCGCAGGTGGCCCCGCAGTACGCCGCCGGCGTGCGCAAGGCGCTGCTGCAGGCGCGCCCGGACCTGCAACTGGGCGAGCTGGTGATCGCCGCCGGCGAAGCCTCCAAGACGCTGGACAATTTCGGCGCCGCGATCGCCGCATTGGCCGAGCTGGGCGCCACACGCGACGCCTGCGTGTTCGCGCTCGGCGGCGGCGTGGTCGGCGATCTGGCCGGGTTCGCGGCGGCCTGCTGGATGCGCGGGGTGGACTGCGTGCAACTGCCCACCAGCCTGCTGGCGATGGTGGATTCCTCGGTCGGCGGCAAGACCGCGGTGGACATCCCGCAGGGCAAGAATCTGGTCGGCGCGTTCCATCCGCCACGCGCGGTGATCGCCGATACCGACACCTTGCATACCCTGCCCGCGCGCGAGCTGCGCGCCGGGCTGGCCGAGGTGATCAAGTACGGCGCCATCCGCGACCCGCTGTTCTTCCAGTGGCTGCATGCCGAACGCCGCGCGCTGCTGGAGGGCGATGCGGATGCCCTGGCGCAGGCGATCGCGCGCAGTTGCGAACACAAGGCCGACATCGTGGCGCGCGACCCGCTGGAAAAGGGCGAGCGTGCCCTGCTCAACCTGGGCCACACCTTCGGCCATGCGATCGAGACCGAACAAGGCTACGGCGCGCCCGGCAACGACAACCTCAACCATGGCGAAGCGGTCGCGGTGGGCATGGTGCTGGCCGCGCGGCTGTCGGCCGCGCTGGGCATGAGCGCTGCGCAGGACACCGAGGCGCTGCGCGCGCTGCTGCATGACTTCGACCTGCCCACCGACATTCCCCCCGGGCTGTCGCCGCAGGCGCTGCTGGGGCGCATGCGGCTGGACAAGAAGAACATCGCCGGCCGCCTGCGGCTGGTGTTGTGGCGCGGCATCGGCAAGGCCGAGGTGGTCCCCGATGTCGACGAGGCGGCAGTGCTGGAGATCCTGGCGGGCTGAGCGACGCCACTTGTCTCCGGCACATTCGTAGGAGCGGCCCCGGGCGCGACAGGGCTTGCCGGTAAATCCCCATCGCGCCCAGGTGCGCTCCTACGCCATCCCTGCTTGCCAACGCTCCCTTCGCAAGCGGAGCAACCCGGCGCGCCCACTGCTCCCAACCTTCAGCAGCGCCCGGCTACAATCGGCGCCATGCGCATCCACTTGCAACACGATCCTGGCGGCAACGCGCCGCTCCGCTACGTCCAGCTGACCCTGCAACCGGATCTGTTCGGTGGCTGGGAGCTGTTGCGCGAGAGCGGCGAGATCGGTGGACGCTCGCAGTTGCGACGCGACCAATACCTGCTGCAGGACGAAGCGGACCGGGCCTTCGACAAGGCACGCAACACCCACCTCAAACGCGGCTTCCAACTCATCACCGGCGGCGCCGACGCGCCGCGCTGAGGACACACCTCCCATGCTCAAGAACGATCGCCTGCTGCGCGCCCTGAACCGTCAGCCCGTGGACCGCACTCCCGTGTGGCTGATGCGCCAGGCCGGCCGCTACCTGCCGGAATACCGCGCCACCCGTGCGCGCGCCGGCAGTTTCCTGGGCATGGCCAAGAATCCCGAGATCGCCTGCGAAGTGACGCTGCAGCCGCTGCAACGCTTTCCGCTGGATGCGGCGATCCTGTTCTCCGACATCCTGACCATTCCCGATGCGATGGGCCTGGAGCTGTATTTCGTCGAAGGGGAAGGCCCCAAGTTCCGCCATCCGGTGCGCGATGCCGCCGCGATCCATCGGCTGGGCGTGCCGGACATGGAAACCGAGCTGCGTTACGTGATGGATGCGGTGCGCCTGATCCGCCGTGAGCTGGATGGCGCGGTGCCGCTGATCGGCTTCTCCGGCAGCCCGTGGACGCTGGCCTGCTACATGATCGAAGGCGGCGGCAGCAAGGAATACGCGCGCATCAAGGCCATGGCCTTCAACGCGCCGGAGGTGCTGCATCACCTGCTCGGCACCGTCACCGATGCGGTGATCGCCTACCTGTCCGCGCAGCGCGCGGCCGGCGCACAGGCGTTGCAGGTGTTCGACACCTGGGGCGGCGTGTTGTCGCCGGCGATGTACCGCGAATTCTCGCTGCCCTACCTCACCCGCATCGCGCGCGAGCTGGAACGCGGCGACGGCGCCGAGCGCACCCCGCTGGTGTTGTTCGGCAAGGGCAACGGCGCCTACGTGGCCGATCTGGCCGCCAGCGGCGCCGAAGCGGTCGGCGTGGACTGGACCATCGCGCTGGCCGACGCCGCCCAGCGCGCCGGCGGCCGCGTCGCCCTGCAGGGCAACCTGGACCCGGCCACCCTGTACGGCTCGCCCGAGGCAATCCGCACCGAGGTCGGCAAGACCCTGGACAGCTACGCGCAAGGCAACGGCGGCTCGCGCGAAGGCCATGTCTTCAACCTCGGCCACGGCATGTCGCCGGACATGAATCCCGACCATGTCGGGGTGTTGGTGGAAGCGGTGCAGACACTGAGCAAGCGCTAACGCGCCGTACATCCGACAGCACCCGTAGGCGTTGTCGGGCACCGCATGCGCGTGCGCGTGTCATCCTGCCTGCGTGGATGCGGTACGACACAGACGTCGTTGAGGTCTTGTGTCAATCGCTCACGCCGGGATGTGGGGCAACGCCGTGCACCAGCAGCAAGTGCGCCATGCCTCTGCATGCGGCCTCCACCGGAGCGACGGGTGTGGTCATACCGCCCACGCCTGGCACGCAGCGCCGCCGATAAGCGCTCGCCAGGCGATACCGCACACCGTCGCGGACAGCTCGCGGCCCGGCGCGCTGCGAACGCAAACCAGTGCGCTACAGCCGTTCAAGCAGTCGTAGACAGCGCACCCTCTCCCACTTCAGCGTCAGCGTCCGCGTCCGCGAAGCCCTGTCTGACCGCGCAACGGCAACCTGTCGTTGCGACAAGGCGCGCGTCACACGCCACCAAGCGAACGCAAGCTATCGGATCCGGGCCGAGATAAACGGAAGGTACGGGAGTCGTGCAGCGTGTTTATGCAAACGCCGTTGCGCTTTATCCATGAATTCCCCGCACGGCGTTCCAAATCGCCGCATCGACATGCATGCCGTTCTAAAGCGGATCGGGCTTCACGTCGATAAGCCCGGCATTGCCGTCGTTTAAGCCAATTTTTCCAGACGCAGGAGATCTACTGTTTCTCCACGGTGATGCGGTGCCACTGCAGCACATCTCCGGACAGGCAGGCCGCCTGCCAAACCTCGACTTCGTCACGTTTGTTCAAGCGCTTCACTCATTCGAGAAACAGGGAGAAAAGCATGGCATTTCCAACCGCCGTCAACGACCAGATCACCGACTCCGTCACACAAGCCAATACCAAGGTGCTGGGCGACGCCCCCGCCATCGCCATGGGCAATCTGTACCAGGCCACCGCGCAGGCGTTGGCCAATGCCGCCCATAACGCGACCAACGCACAGCAGCAGAGTTATGTCACCGCGCAGTCGGCCACCACGATGGGCGTGGCCACGCTGTACTCCATCGATACCGCCACCACCGGTGTCGCCACCAAACAGATTCTAAGCACCGGCGTGCCTGGGCTCGTCTCGCGCTAACTCGAATCTTTAGGAGAAGAAAATGGCATTTCCGACTGCAGTCAATAATCAGATCACCGATTCCGTTACTCAGGTCAATACCAAGGTGTTGGGCGACGCCCCGGCCATCGCCATGGGCAACCTGTACCAGGCCACCGCACAAGCGCTGGCCAATGCCGCCCATAACGCGACCAACGCGCAGCAGCAGAGCTATGTCACCGCGCAATCGGCCACCACCATGGGCGTGGCCACCCTGTACTCCATCGACACCGCCAGTACCGGCGTGGTCACCAAGCAGATCCTGGGCGTCTGACGGCCCGGCTAACGCCAAGGACATCCGCGCATGGCATTTCCCACCGCCGTCAACGACCAAATTACCGATTCGGTTACCCAGGCCAACCTGCAAGTGCTGGGAAGCTCACCTGCCGCAGCCATGGGCAATCTGTACCAGGCCACCGCGCAGGCGCTGGCGAACGCGGCACACAACGCAACACTCGCGCAACAACAGATGTATGTCACCGCACAGGCAGCAACCACGATGGGCGTTTCGCTGCTGTATTCGCTCGATACCGGCGCCACGGGTGCCGCCACCAAGAAGATTCTCGGCTAACCGCTAACGCCGCAGCGTCTTCATTTCTTCACTACCTCAAGGAGTTATCACCATGGCCTTTCCGACCGCCGTCAACAGCCAGATCACCGATTCCGTTTCCCAGGTCAACACCAAGGTCCTCGGCGATGCGCCGGCGATTGCAATGGGCAACCTGTTCGTTGCCACCAGCCAGGCGCTGTCCAACGCCGCCCACAACGCCACCAACAACCAGCAGCAGTCCTACGTGACGATGCAGGCATCGACCACCCAGGGCGTGTCCACCCTGTATTCGGTCGATACCGCATCCGAAGGCGTCGCCACCAGGCAAATCCTCGGTCTGACCTGATCGGCCACCGGGCGCCGCTGCTGCCGCACAAGCGGCGCCCGGTTGACTAAGCGATGCGATGCCAACCCCACGCGGTTTCGTTGATCGAATCGAGAAAGGACGCCTCATGCTGCAACTACGTCATATCCCCACCTCCAACACCCTGCACGTGTTCGTCAGACTGATCCGGGGCCGCACCATCGTGGCGACGTTCGCGCCGCACCAGAAGGCGGTGATCAACGTCGAGTTCGACGGCATCCTGCCGGTGATTCCCGGCGCGCAGCCGTTGGTCTATCGCCGGAAGCTGGAGAGCGTGATCAACGTGCCGCAGGGCAATTTTGCATTCCTGGAACGCGTGCCCAATGGCGTGGCCTTGCAGTACGCGTGCAGGCACGAACCACAGAATACCGTGCTGTTCTCGGCGTCGGCTGGCGTTGAACAGCGCAGGCCGTCGTTGGCCTAGAACGCCGACGCCGGTGCCCCGTCATGGAGCCAAGCGCGCAGGCCGCAAGCGTCGCCAGCCTGATCGGCAATGCCGCAACAGGTGCGGCGATGGCGATCGCGCAAGCGCCTGCCTTCGCGATGGGAGCGACCTATCTGGCGTTGGCTGACTCCATCGCGCTGGCAATGGAAAACGCCGTCGCCAGCCAACAACGCGGACAGGTCCTTGCCGATGCCGCACTCACCCAGATCCTTGCCTTAATCATCCAGAAGGGAGCGACTTCGTCATGA
The DNA here is from genome assembly GCF_002940205.1 of Xanthomonas arboricola pv. guizotiae. Taxonomy (GTDB): domain Bacteria; phylum Pseudomonadota; class Gammaproteobacteria; order Xanthomonadales; family Xanthomonadaceae; genus Xanthomonas; species Xanthomonas arboricola_C. The sequence continues at coordinate 93,216 of NZ_MDSK01000002.1, read as the reverse complement.
TCGACGACAGTAGCGTGAACAGCCAGATCGTCGATGCGGTGAGCAGCATCGTGACGCTGACCACCGGTCAGGCACCCGCGCAGGCGCTCGGCATGCTCGATGCCGTGATGCTGGAGACGCTGGGCATGGCGATGCACAACGCCGTCAACCGGCAGCAAGGCGCCGGCATGATCAATGCAGCAGCGATCACCGCCGCCTGCGCCAAGATGATCTCGGCACCGTTCCCGGTTCCGCCACCACCACCGCCTGCACCACCCGGACCACCACCGACAGTGGCCCCGTTGCCTGGCCCGCCCCCCGTACCGCCCCCGCCTGCAGCGCTCATCGCCGCCGCCGCGGCGGAAGCCAAGGTGGCCGTCGACGTGCTGAAGACGCAAGCACAAGGCGCTTCGGCAGATGCCGCAACCGCCACCGCCGACCTCATGGAAGTGCATGCGCTGAGCGTACCGCCGCCCCTGCCCGCCACTCCCCCCGCCCCCGGTGCCGGCCCCAATGATGCTGCCACTCCTGATGCTCCTGCTGCTGCGCCCGCAACTTCACCCGCAACTGCAGCTGCTGGCACATCCCCTGTTGTTCCTGCATCTGCACCTGCTGCTCCTGCTGCACCTGCATCTGCATCTAGCGCTGCACCTGCACCTGCGCCGCCTGCTCAGTCATAGGCCGTCTGCAGAGATGAGGTCAGCTCCCCCTACCACCAGGCCTCATTGAAAGGCGGCCGATCATTCCATGGGAACCAAGATGGAACCGACAAAGGTCAATGCGCAGGTCATCGATGTCATCAACCAGGTGCAGCTGGCGACCATGAGCCCGCAGGTCGTGCTGACCAGCGGGGCCGGCAAGGCCTACCAATCGGTCGCGCAATCGACCGCTATCGCCGTGCAGGACGCCACCGACGCGCTGCGCAACGTGTCCACGATCGCAACCACGGCCGTTGGCGTGGCGATGGCGCAATACCTGGCCACCGGCGATGACAGATACGTCACCGCGCTCACCCAGGCGCAGGCGCTGATGCAGGGCGCCACCGACGACTTTGCCAGGATCGGTTCGGCGGCCGGCCTGGTGCTGAAGAACTTCCCCGCTGGCTGAAACCACAAGGAGTCATGCAATGTCCGTTTCGATCGCAGGCCGCCTCATCTCGATGCCGACGATGCTCTCCACGCTGGGCAGGCAGTGCCTGGCCTTCATCGATGGAGGCACGCAATGGCTGGCCTGGGCGATCCAGTCGCCCGGTGTGCGCTACGACTTCCCCGACGAGAGCAGCTTGCTCGACGAGGTGCAGCAAGGCCTGCATGGCTCGCGCCTGAGCTTGTTGCCGCAGCTGGAACTGAAGGTCAGCCCGGTCAAGCTGATGACCTTGAGCCCGACCGACCTGGGCACGCTGGCGCAGGCAGAAGCCGGCGACACCGGCTCGGTGGTCAAGGCGCAGCTGCAGCGGATCTTCCGCGACAACGCCCTGTACACCGCAAACGACCTGGCCGCAGGCCGCAGCCTGCTGACACAGTTGAAGATCGATAACGCCGGCGTGTTCCAGTCGCTGGACCTGGAAGAAAGCCTGGCGCTACGCCAACTGGCCGCCGATGCGCCGCCGGCCAACGTGACGCCGGCACTGCAACAGGAGGCGGCGGCATTCGCCATCGAACAGGCGCGCACGCCGTTGGAATTCTGCGATTACTACCGCTTCTATCTGGCCTGCACTGCCACCATCGCCGCTGAGGACGAGCGTGCGCATGCGGCGGCCTCGGCGCTGCAGACGCTGCTGCCGCAGTTGTTCACCACCCTGGATTGCCCACAGCTCCAGGGGCTGCCCTCGCCCAACGAGGTCGAACGCAGCGTTGCCGAATGGCTGGCCCGCGGTCGCCAGATCGGCTTCGCCCGGCTGTCGCTGGCGGCACAGCAGATCGTCCAGCACACCCGCTACCGAGGCGACGGCGGCGACCAGGCGGCGAACGACGCAATCGGCCTCTACCTGCAGTCGGCGCAGGCCTTCCTGGCGGCCAACCGGCCCAGCCGCGGCGTGCTGGGCCAGGATGGCAACAGCTGCGTGTTCGCCATGCACAACGACACCCTGGCTGCGCTGCTGCAGGTCAACGGCGGCGTTATCTCGCTGCGCGATTTCGGTGCGGCGCCTGCGCCCACTGGCACCACGCCGCACGCTGCGGAGACGGAGGCCTCGGAGTGAACGCATCGCGCGCGCTTCCCGCGGCCACCGAACAGGCCCCGCCTGCGATCAGCGCCGCCGACGCGGCTCGCGACGCAGTGCGTGCAGGTCGCGCAGCCGCCGTGGCGGCGGCACGCCAGACCGTGACGCAGGCCGAACACGCACTGGGCGAGATGCTGCGCACGCTCGCAGCGCAGCGCCCGACCGAGACCGCGTCACTTCCGGCGCCGATGCAGACGCCGCGAAGCGATGCCGTTGCCCCGCTCCATCCCGCTTCCACTTCAGGAGACACCCGCATGTCCGACGATACCCTGCCCACGCCCCCGGGCCCGACACCAACCACCACTGCGCAGTCGCCAGGATCGTCGCAGATCGAAGCCGCGCTGAAAGCGGCGCAAGCCCAGATCGATCAGGCGATGGCGGCCAGCGATAGGGCAGTGCAGGCGGCCATGCAGGCCGCAACCGCAGCGACCGCCGCAGCCGCCAACAACCAGGCGGTCGACAGCGCGAACCAGGCACTGCAGCAGGCCGACCAGGCCGCCGCCGCTGCGGTTGCCGCCGCACAGCAGCAGACCGAGCAGGCGATGGCAGCCACGTCGCCGGCGAATCCGAACGCCGACGACGGAACAGCCAGCTGACGGATCGATGCGTTTCGGCGTTGCGGTGACGCCGGTTGTTGCGGTGAACCATCCGGTTCTCCAGGAAACCGGTCACCCGATTCCCTGCCGCAACGTCGAATCAGCAGTGCAGCCCATTCGCTCCGGCCCTCTCTCGACCCGGCCCAGCCAACGCCCGATCCGAAGGAACTCCGACATGACGTTCTACGCAGGCTTCGACACCGATCAATTCCCCGGATTGCCCGCCCTCGACTGGCTCAAGACCCAGACCGACCTGGCATGGTGCGGTTATTACCTGGCACCGGCGCCGAGCCATGCCGATGCCGGCTGGATGGGCCAACGTGACGCATTGACCGCGCAAGGCTGGGGCCTGGCGCCCGTCTACCTCGGCCAGCAGACGGTCGGCCCCGGTTCGCACGACGTCACCGCCCGACAAGGCAGTATCGATGGCGCACAGGCGGCGGCGCTGGCGCGCGCCGAAGGCTTCCCTGACGGCACGGTGGTCTATCTCGACTGGGAAGATGGCGGCAGCCCGCCCCAGGCCGCCATCGACTACATCCGCATGTGGATCGCCGGACGGGTGGAGCATGGCTACTCGCCAGGTCTGTATTGCTCGCATGCGCGCGCAGTGGAATTACTGTCGCGGATCGGCCCCGGCCCCTCCCTGCGCGTCTGGACCTGGCGCGTCTCGACGGCAGGGCGCCATCTGTACGTCGGCGACATCCAGCACATCCAGCCCGCCGACCCGACCGCCTGCGGCTATTCCCAGGCCATGCTCTGGCAATACGAACAGGATGCGGTGCTGTCGCTTCCCGGCACGCCCTGCGATGGACTGGAGATCGACCTGAGTTATTCGAATTTGTCCGATCCGAGCGCGCCTTGACTAACGCACTCTTACAAATTCAATAAAACAATATAAATAACCAAGAAAATCTCGCACATTACTGAAGCGCAAGCCGCACAGTCACCGAAGCAATCAACAGCACGCAGCGATAGATCCAGGAAAAAAGCACCTTGGTGCTACCGGACTATTTGACCGAGAACAACTGAACCATTTCCTTCTCGTGCCGCGTGAAGGGCTGAGCTTTTGTAGAAACCGCCGCCCCAAACCCGACTGGCACAGGCACCCGCCTATGTCACTCAAAGATGAATTACCAAAAATATTTTGAGCGCCGGATCCCCATCCTTTAATTGCGGAAATAATCTTCACAATTTGAAAGATATTTCCAAATGGAAGTGTTGGGCCATAACTCAGACACCCAACCTTAATTTCTTCACTATCGGCCCGCATCTTGAAAAGTTCTATACGCAACAAGATGCACCTCAATCCGCGAGGAAACCCCATGAAATTCCTGGTAGGAATATGGTCCCGCAATAATATTCAACACATGACAAAAGGTAACATCTTCCGCATTTCCCAACTGCGCGAAGCATGCAGAACTCTGCAAGAAAAAGTAAATGAAGAAAATTATGAAAAGATAGACTCCAGCCCACGCTTTGATTCAATTCTAACTCTTCCAGAATACTACTTCACAAGAGCCAGAGACCACGAATCAGCCGCACGAGCGATGCCAGAAGACGAAAAGGACTTATTAATTCTAGAATTGAAGAAAATTAGCTTAGATTATCCGCGCATGCTACTGATTCCTGGGACCATAGCATTCCGAAAGCCATTCATCAGGCCCCTATCTAAAATGTTGAAAAGAGGTGGCGGACTCAAAAATCTGAGCCGCAACGAAAAACTAGTCGAACGCCTACAAACAGACTTTTTGAACACGACATTCGCCCAAGAGCATAGAGGAAATAAAAATGCGATAAATCTTGGGGCTTCCGATCAATTATACTGGCTATACTATGCGCTGCAATGGATTGGCGGTGACTTAGCGAAATTGAACCACTTTCATATCTACCAGAACAAAGCCTACGTACTACTTAACGGCCAGCCAATATTTACTTATGAAAAAAGAGTTGGCTTTTTCGAACTGGAAGGTGTCACCACTGAAAATCAATTCTACGCACCTGACTCCAGGCGGAATAATTGCATTTATATTGGCGGAAAAAAATTCTGCTTCGAAATCTGCTTTGATCACCATAAGGGCGTCGCTAAATTGTACACGGATTACGAGAAAAGTCGCGCAGCCACTTCTTTGCATTCGAATGGCGCGGGCACGGTGGATATAAGCCCCGACTTCCACATTGTACTTTCAGATTGGGTCCCCACGGAGAAAGAACACATAGTAACCAAGCCAGGGGGATATTTCATTCATGCGTCGTCCATGGCAAGCGAGAGCACTGTGATACAAAATGGCGGCAATGGAAGCACTACAGTCACACCTCTACCCATCACAAATCTAGATGGAAGCCCTCTTTCCATCTATAAAGTTGGTTGATTCAATCAACCAGCGGCCATCGGATTACTCTGATCGTTGGCAACACCTATAACATCTTAGACTCGAATCATGCGGCCGTGATCGTCGTAGAACTGGTAGCCGCGCCGGGCGGTGGAATGCAGACTGCCACCCTCCAGCAGCAAACCTGAAAGTTGCACGTGGATGCTTGTGTTAGCGAGGGGCATGAGTCGATCGGATTTGTCGCAATAGGACTTCGTGCTGGGCCATCTGTAAGGGGCCCAGCACGAAGCGCTAGGACACGGTTATTCGGGGTTAGTCGATCCCACTGCCTGTTCCGGCGTTGCGGAACTCACGCGGACTCACCCCCACCAACCGACGGAAGCTCTTCTCGAAATGGCTCAGATCACCGAAGCCCACCTTCAGCGCCACCTCGGTGATGCGCAGCTTGCGTTGCCGATGCAAAAGCTCCTTGGCCTTTTCGATACGCAGCTGCTGCAGCATCGGTTTGAACGGGGTGCCGAGTTCGTCGCGGAACAAAAAGCCCAGATGCGACTGGCTGACGTGCGCTTGCCTGGCCAGGTCGCCCAAGCTCAGCGGCTCGGCGTAGTGTTCGCCCAGATGTACCAGGGCGCGCCGCAGTGCGTCGTGCAGGCTGGCGAGGCGTTGGCCAGGACGATGCGGGAGGCCATCGATCCAGTCGACCGGCGTTTCCGGCAGCGTGGGCTTGGCCTGAACATCGGCCTGCGACGGCATCGTTGAGCCCACATCGCGCTGCGCTTCTTGCTCCCGGCCATCCAGCAGACGCGGTGCGTGGCGCTGGATGTCGGCGCTTCCGACCGGCCTGCCGGCAGTCATGACCGCCAGGCGCAGCACGACCCGCTCCAGTTCCTGGAGGTTTTCGGGCCACGGGTAGTGAATCAGGGTGTCCATCAGCGTTTCGGTAACCACCTGACCGTGATCCAGTCCATGCCGCTCCAGCACGCGCTCGACATGGAAGCCGAGGTCTGTCCGCCGCTTACGCAACGGGGCGAGTTCGATCGACAGGACGTCCAGTTGCGAGAGCAATGCCCGCGAAAAGCGTCCGGCACGCACCCGGCGCGATAAATCGGCGGTGGTGGAGGCGACTATCCGCGGCAAGGCTTCGCCACCCGAAGGGAATCGTGGCTCGTAGCAGCGCCAGAGATGCCCGGCCAACTGACGCTGCAGCGTGTCGTCGAGCTCGTCCACGCCCTGCAGGAACAGCGTTCCTGCTGCTGCGCGCTCGCACCATGCTGCCGGTGCGTCGCCGGCAGCCGCGCAATCGACCGCAACGAACGGCCCCTCCTGCCAGGGCGCGGTGGCATGCAGCAGGACCGCCACATGCTCCTTTTCAGTACCGAACTCGCCGCGCAGGATGACCGGCAGCCGACTGTATGCCGCTTGCTCGACGAATTCATCGATCGTCCAGACCTCTTCGCTCACGCCCACCAGCGACGGCGCGCGACCGAACCGGTCTTGCGCGAACGCTCGCGCGGCATCGCGCTTGATCAGGTACGCACACCACTTTGCGATCTGCTGGCATAGCAGCATCGCCTGCGGGGTCATTCCGCCCTGGGCCGGCGTTACGTTCAATGTGCCGAGCACCTGCCGGGCGTGCCGGACAGGAAAACACTGCGTCCTCATGGGCTGCGCATCTGCCTGATCCACCACCGGTGGGCCGCCTTTCTCCACTGCGACAAACTCACACACCGCGCTGTTCACGATCGCGCTCTGCGACAACTGCTCGGCAATCTTTCCCAGCATTTGCTCCAGGGAATCGCCAGGAAAATAGGCGCGCTGCACGACATCGAAGATCTGCTTTTCCATGGATGTTTTCGACCTGATCTACTGGCGCGCTCGGAAGGCGGCCAGACCCAAGTCGCGCCATCCCTGACCAGACCGTCGGCAAGGCTCCAAGCGTGCATTCCGCCTTCTTTACGAACGCTCCCCTCGCCCGCCCTGGGTCGATCCACCCTGATGTGAGACAACGCTCGCTTGCGGTGACTGGACGGTGGCAGGCGCAAAACGATTCGCCAGCAAAGCAACCGCTTGGTGCAAGCCAGATCTGGCATTAGCACGCCGCCACAGCCCTTTCCCGACGATTCGTGACATCCGGCTTGCCGCAATTGGATTGAGTGAGGCGCGTCTCACTCGTTGCCACTGCGGCCAGGCACGCGGCGGCGGACTCAAGCAACGGTGGAGTACGGAGCGTTGCGACGTTCTGCACGCACGCGCGGGGATAATGCGCTGTCTTCCCGATGGCAATTCCCATGTCCCAGCCCGTCCCCGTCCTGCGCGCCTACGACACCATCAAACCTTTGCTATGGCTGGTGTCGCTGGCGATCTTCATGCAGATGCTGGATGCGACCATCGTCAATACGGCGCTGCCGTCGATGGCGCGCAGCCTGCACGAGAGTCCGCTGCAGATGCAGTCGGTGGTCTTCAGTTATGCGTTGGCGGTGGCGATGTTCATTCCTGCGTCGGGCTGGATTGCCGACCGCTTCGGCACCCGGCGTACTTTCCTGGCGGCGATCATCGTGTTCACGCTGGGCTCGTTGCTGTGCGCCGCCGCGCAGCAGCTGCCGCAGCTGGTGGCCGCGCGTGTGCTGCAAGGCCTCGGCGGGGCGATGCTGCTGCCGGTGGGCCGGCTGGCGGTACTCAAGACCGTGGCACGCGCCGACTTCCTGCGCGCGATGAGCTTCATCGCAATTCCCGCATTGATCGGCCCACTCATCGGCCCCACGCTGGGTGGCTGGCTGGTGGAAGTCGCCTCGTGGCACTGGGTGTTCCTGATCAACCTGCCGATCGGGGTGATCGGCTTCGTCGCCGCGCTGAAGATCATGCCCGACCACTATGGCGATGCGCGCCAGCGCTTCGATCTGATCGGCTATCTGATGCTGGCATTCGGCATGGTGGCGCTGTCGCTGGCGTTGGACGGCATCTCCGAGCTCGGCCTGCGCCACGCGTTTGTCATGCTGCTGGCCATCGGCGGGCTTGCCGCGTTGGCCGGCTACTGGCTGCATGCGGCCAGCACGCCGGTGGCGTTGTTTCCGCTGGCCTTGTTCAAGGTGGCCAGCTATCGCATCGGCATTCTGGGCAACCTGTTCGCACGGGTGGGCAGCGGCTCGATGCCGTTGCTGATTCCGCTGTTGCTGCAGGTGGGCCTGGGCATGAGCCCGATGCATGCCGGGCTGATGATGGTGCCGGTGGCGTTGGCCGGCATGGCTGCCAAACGTGCCGCGGTGAAGCTGGTCGGTCGCTTCGGCTACCGCCGCGTATTGATGCTCAATACCGTGCTGGTGGGCCTGGCGATGGCCAGCTTCGCCCTGATCGATGTGGGCCAGCCGCTATGGCTGCGGCTGCTGCAGCTGGCCTGCTTCGGCGCGGTGAACTCGCTGCAGTTCACCGTCATGAACACGGTGACCCTGCGCGACCTGGATCGCGAGCAGGCCAGCCCCGGCAACAGCCTGCTGTCGATGGTGATGATGTTGGCCACCGGTTTCGGTGCGGCGGCGGCGGGCAGTCTGCTGGCCGCCTTCAATACGCACCTGGGCGATAGCCACGGCGCCACTGCGGCGCTGCATGCGACCTTTTTGTGCGTCGGTGGCATCACCTTGTCGTCGACATTGATCTTCTGGCAGTTGGCCGAGACGCGGCCGCACCCCAGGCAGGTGGAAGAAGTCGCCGAATAACCCGGCCTGCGCCGCATCGACCAACAGCGTGTGCGAGCGCCCGCAGGGCCGTGCGCGACTGCAAGCACGGCGCTAGATCTCCTCGCGCGGGCGCTCGCGCTGCAATGCCTCGGCGATGGTGTCGGCCAGCATGTCGCCGGTGAGTGGCTTGCGCAGGAAACTGTCGAACCCGGCGTCCTGCGCGGTGGGCTCGGCCTTTTCGTCCGAGCGTGCGGTCACCGCGATCAGCGGCATGTCGTAGCCGAACACGCGCAACTGCCGCGCCAGCGCAAAGCCGTCCAGCCCGGGGAGATCCAGGTCCAGCAAGGCCAGGTCGAAGGGGTTGTCTGCCGCCTCGGTCAGCGCGGCCAGCCCGTGCGGTGCATGCACCACCGAGTGACCTTGCGAACGCAGCAGGCCAACGATGACCTCGGCGATGGTGGAGTCGTCTTCCACCAGCAGGATGCGCTGCGGGGCGACCGTGCCGCCGGCGCGCGCCACCTCGCCACCGAGCGTGGCGTTGGAAGCGACCCAGCGCAGCGGCAGATCGACCACGAAGCGCGTACCCGCGCCCAGCCGGCTGATCACCTCGATATTCCCGCCCATCGCCATCGCCAGTTCCTGGCAGATGGCCAGACCCAGGCCGCTGCCGCCATAGCGCGAGGTGGTCTTGGCGCCGTCGCCCTGTTCGAAACGCTGGAACAGGCGCGCTTTCTGGTCGGCGTTGATGCCCGGCCCGGTATCGGCCACCTCGAAACGCAGCCCCTGATACGAGCCCAGTGTGGTCAGCTTGAGTCCGACCACGCCGCGCTCGGTGAACTTGATCGCATTGCTGAGCAGGTTGAGCAGAATCTGGCGGATGCGGGTGACATCGCCACTGGCGGTGATGTCGCCAAGCAGCCCGACTTCCAGGGTGAAACGCAGGCCGCGCTCCTGCGCCAGGGGCGCCATCAGGCCTTCCACCTCGGCCACCAGCTGGCGTACCGAGAACGGCTCCAGATCCAGTTCCAGGCGCCCGGATTCGATCCGCGCCAGGTCCAGCGCATCGTTGACCAGGCGCAGCAGATGCGCGCCGGCACGGCGGATCGATTCGGTATAGCTGCGCTGTTTGTTGTCCAGCGAGGTCTTGAGCAACAGCTCGCTCATGCCCAGCACACCGGTCATCGGGGTACGCACCTCGTGGCCGAGCGTGGCCAGAAAGCGCGTCTTGGCCAACGATGCCTGCTCGGCCAGTTCCTGCTTGTGCACCGCCAGTTGCCAGGCGTTCAAACGCCGCAGGCGGCGGCGATACAACAACACCGCCGCAACGATGGCGCACAGCGCGAGCAGGCCCAGAAACACCAGTCCCCATGGCGACAACCACCAGGGCGGCAGCACCTGAAAACGTAGCGTCTGGCTGGCCGACCAGATTCCGTCGGCGGTGCGTCCCTGCACTTCCAGCGTGTAATGCCCCGCGGGCAGCCGCGAAAACTGCCGCTCGCCGCTGGGACCGACATCGATCCAGTCCGGATCGTAGCCACTCAACCGAAATCGGTAGCTGTTGGATTCGGAATCGGCCAGGCTGAGCAGGCGCGCGACGATATGCAGATCGCGGTCGCCGTCCTGCATCGCCAGCGGCTCCTGTCCGGTGATATCCAGACCACGCTCCCCGCGCCGCAGCCCCACGCGTTCGATGATCAACGGCGGGCTGCGGGTGCTGGGGCGCATCGTGGCCGGGTCGAAGACCACCACGCCGTCGGGCGATGCAGCGACGATCCGCCCGCTGCCGGCCTGCACCAGCGTGTTGATCTGCAACTGCTGGTTGGGGAGTCCATCGTGCACCCCGTACACCCGCACCAGCCTGCTGCCGGGATCGATCCGGATCAGCCCGCGTTGACTGGACACCCACGCCACGCCCCTGGCGTCGACCACCAGGCCGTTGGGCGCCACCAACGGAAACTCCTGCTCTTTGCCGACGGTATCCAGGTGCTTGAGCCGCTTTCCGTCCCACAGATACCGCCGGATCTCGCCGGCCAAGCCGGTCCAGACCACGCCCCCCTCTCCCAGCCGGAACAGATATGTCGGCAGGGACGGCGTGCCCTCGACGGGGACGAAGCGGTCGGTGGCGGGGTCCCAGCGCCGCAGGCCGGCGTTATTGCTCAGCCATATCTGACCATCCGGACCAAGGCGTATGTCCAGGATGGTCAACACCTCCAGTCCATGACTGCCGTTGACGATGGTCCGCAGCAGTTGTCCCTCCTGGTTGCGGATTTGCAGGCCATATTCCAGCACGGTCACCCACAGTCGGCCCTGCGCGTCCTCCGCCATCCAGCCCGGCCGGTCCGCAGCACCGTCCGGATCAGGCTCGACATCCTCACGTAACTGCCAGCGTTTGACCTGCCGGGTCTGCGGGTCATACCGGACCAGTTTTCCGTCGACGCCGATCCACACCAACCCGCGCCGGCTTTCGAGCATGGAATCGGGCGGACGGGCGTCGATCTGAGCCAGATGCGTCTGCAGCTGGCCGGTTGCCGCATCGAGATACTCCAGCACATGCCGCGAGCCAGCCAGCCACACACCGCCCGCAGCCGAAGACGCCGTCGCCAGCACCGACGGGTTGGCCAGCGACTGTGGATCACTGCCGTGGTGGGCCAGTACCGCAAAGGTGTCCCAATACGGCGGCAGGTGCCACAGGCCGCCTTCGAGCGCCGCGAACCACAGCCCGCCCTCCCGATCCTCGTAAGCCGCAATCCAGTTGCGCCTGACCAGGCCGTGCGCCGACAGGCTGTAGACCGGTACGCTGCTGATCTCGGTTCCTGCGGTGGACAGGCCCAGGCCGCTCTCGGTGTCCAGCCAATAGCGGCCGCTGCGGTCATGCAGCAACACCCCCATGACGCGCCGCTTGCTCACCGCCTTCTGCCACGGCTGGGGCCGCGCCCGGCCGTCGGCGCCCACGCGAAACGCATCGCCGACCACATCCGAGACCCACAAGGTGTCGCCGCTGCGCTCCATGTGCAGGCGGTTGATCGCCTGCGTGGTTCCAGGCAGCGCCACCCGCTGAAAATGCGCGCCGTCCCAGCGCGCGAGCCCGCCATGGGTCCCGATCCACAATGTCCCGTCGGGTGCGACCTCGAACCCGATCACGCTATCGGACGGCAGGCTGGCCGGGGCGCTGGGCACGTTGGAAAAGCGCTGCATGCTGCCGTCGGGACGGCGCCGATACAGCCCGTGGGCGGCAGTGCCAAGCCAGACATCGCCATTCGGTGTGGTGGCCAGCGCCCACACCGTGATTTCGCGCAGCTCCGGAAACTGCGGATTCTCCAGCCGCCTGAACGTGCGCGTCCCGGCCTCCAGGAAACCGGCTCCGCCGTTCTCGAACCCCATCCACACCCGATTGTCGCGATCGACGCAGATGGTCCAGATCGCGTTGCTGGTCAACCCGTCTTCCATCCGCCAGATGCGGTAATTGCGTCCATCGAATCTGGCCAGGCCGTCATCGCTGGCGATCCAGAGATAGCCCTGCTGGTCTTCGGCCAGCTCACTGACGGTGTCCGAGGGCAGCCCGTCGGCGACCGTGACCTGGCTGGGTACCGGCATAAGCAGCGCACCCGTGGCCGCCCGTGCAGGCGCCAGCGTGACGCACAGACACAGCGACACTACTGCGATCAACCAATAGGAAAAACACGAAAAAAGGCGCACGGGACAGGTTTCACGACAAGTCGCCGCATAGTGCGGGCCGCACGCGGTGCGAGCAAGCCCGAGCGGGCTTGCCGCGTGGCGCATCCGTTTTCACTCCACGGAAATTCCTCCACCGTCACCGCCCCCGTTGCGCGTATTTGCCGGGTAGCCGCGATCGCGTCGACGTCCCCATCGCCGGCTGCACGGTCGCGCGCACTCCCTGGCGGAACTGCACGCGACCCGCCCCATGACGGCCGGCCTCGGAGCCGCCAACAAGACCAATGCGCTGCCGTCAGGCCGGCGCGTCGTGCGCGTCGTGCGCATCGGCGGCATCGGCCAGCACGCGTGCCAGTGCCTGTGCGAGTAGCTCGCCGGTGACCGGCTTGCGCAGGAAGCCGTTGCAGCCGGCGGCCATCGCCTGCGGTTCTGCATCGGCATCGGCACGTGCGGTGACCGCGACGATCGGAAAGCGCACGCCGCGCGCGCGCAACTGCGCCACCAGCGCCGCACCGTCGATGCCCGGCAGGTCCAGATCGCACAGCCCTGCGTCGAAGCGGCGCGTGCTCACCTCGGCCAACGCCGCCAGACCATGCAGGACATGGGTGACCTGATGGCCACGCGTCTGCAACAGGCCAACGATCACCTGCGCCACGGTTGGGTCGTCTTCGACCAGCAGCAACTGCAATGGCGGCTGCGCCTGCGGCGAGCTTGCGCGCGCAGATGCAGGCACGGCGGGGAGCGCGCTCACCCAGCGCAGCGGCAGCTCGACCGTAAAACACGCCCCCTGCCCCAGTTCGCTGCTGACCGTTACCGCACCGCCCATCGCCGCCGCCAGTTCGCGGCAGATCGCCAGGCCCAGGCCGCTGCCGCCATGCCGGGCCAGCGTCGCGGCGCCTTCGGCCTGCTCGAAGCGCTGGAACAGGCGCCCGCGCTGTTCCGCGCTCATGCCCGGGCCGGTGTCGCACACTTCGATCCGGATGCCTTGCTTGTGGCTTTGCGGCACCACCGCCACACGCAGGCTGACGCTGCCACGTTCGGTGAACTTGACCGCATTGAACAACAGGTTGAGCAGGATCTGTTGCACCCGGCTGGCATCGCCATGCAGTGCCGGCGGCAGCGCGTCGTCCAGCTCGCACGCAAAGGCCAGCTGCTTCTGCTCGGCGCTCGGGCGCACCAGCTCGGCCACCTGCCCGATCAGTTGACGCAGATCGAAGTCGCGGTAGTCCAACGGCAGCTTGCCGGCCTCGATCCGTGCCAGATCCAAGGCATCGTTGACCAGCCGCAGCAGATGCTTGCCAGCCAGCTGGATCGCGCTGGCATAGCCCTGCTGACGGCCATCCAGCGGCGTCTGCAGCAGCAACTCGCTCATGCCCAGCACACCGGTCATCGGCGTCCGTACTTCGTGCCCCAGGGTCGCAAGAAAGCGTGTCTTGGCCAATGATGCCTGTTCGGCCAGCTCGCGTTTGTGCTGTGCCAGCTGCCATTGCGCGCGCATGCGCACACGGCGGCGGTAGGCGGCCGCGAGCAATGCGCCCAGCAGCAGCACAAGCAGGCAAATGAGCGCGATGCCTGCGTCACTGCGCCACCACGGCGGATTGACCGAGAACCGCAGCGAGCGCATCTGTGAGCGATTGCCCAGCGGATCCACCCCCTGCAGCGTGATTTCATAGCTACCGGCGGGCAAGCTGGCGAATTCCCGGATTCCCGCGTTGCCCGAGGTCTGCCATTCGGTGTCGAAGCCTTTCAAGAAACTGCGATAACGATTGGACAGCGGGTCGCTGTACGACAGCAGACGGCTGACGATCTGCAGCTGCCGATCTCCAGGGCCCAGCTGAAACGGGCGATCCATTGGCAACGCGATGCGTGCACCATTGCGTAGCACACTGACATGTTCCAGCTGCAGTGCCGGAACAAACGGTGCGATATCGGGCATTGCGGTATCCAGCAGCACGGTAGAGCCATCGCTGGTCGCCCCGATCAGGGTATCGCCCGCCATCAGCAGGCAATGCTGAATGAACTCCTGGCTGGTCAATCCATCGCGTGTACCGATATTGCGTAGGCGTGGCGGCGTCACCGAAGGGTCGATCCGCCATAGCCCGCGCAAGCTGGAAATCCAGACCCTGCCACGCGGGTCGATCCGCATTGCGGACGCGTCGAACCCGGTCAGGCCGTCGGCCTGGCCCACCTGACGCACGCGCACCCAACGTGTTGCGTTTTTTTTCCATTGTTCTGCACCGACGGCCCGATACACCCACACCATCTCCGGCGATTGGCTGGCAAACGCCTGGATCTGCGTCCCTTCCAACCCTGGGACCGGCACGAACCGGTGTGACGCTTCGTCCCAGGCGAACATGCCGCCTTCGCCTGCAACCCAGACACGCCCGTCCGGGCCCTGTTCCAGCTGCTGTACGGCGATATCGCGCAAGCCGTGCAAGTCCTGCTGCGTGATGCGCTGCAAGATACGACCGCTGCGCAAATCGCGCTGCTGCAGCATGTCGATGAAGGCCATCCACACCGTATCGCCATGCTCGATGATCCAGTCAGGCGCCGATAGCGCCGACGCCGGTTCGGGGCCATCGGACGGCCAGTGGATGAATTCACCAGTACGCAGATCCATGCGGGAAAGACCAAAGCTCAAATTGCCTAGCCAGACACGTTGCAGGCGATCCTCCAGCGCCGACACCAACTCCATGTCCTTGAGTTGCGACGACTGCAACCCTGTCTGAAACGTGTCGCCAGTGCTTGGATCGACGCGCAACAAGCGACCTTCCGCATCGACTTGCCACAAGCCGCCAGAACGTGTGGCAGGGGCCAGGTTGCAATAGATGGCATCACCCGTCGGCACCGCGGGTTTGAGCACGGCAGTGCGCTTCCAGTCTGCCGGCAAATACCCAAGGCCGGTGCCATGCATCGGAACCCATAGCCCGCCATCAGCGGCTCCAAGCAGGCCAATGACATTACGGCGTGACAAAGCCCCCTCTCCGCTGAAGGCAGGGACCGGTGGACGCTCGCCGCGGGTCCGCCACAGACCGCGTCCGCTTCCCAACCAGAATTCGCCGTCCGGGGCAGCCACTGCACCCCAGAATTCGTTGCCGGTGCCGAACATCGTCCCCCAGGGAAGCGGCTGCCATCGATCGTCGGATCCCATGACGTGCAACCCCGATTCGCTGCCCAGCCACAGACGGTCGCCCGCCCATTGCAGACCGAAGATGGCAGACTGCCGGTTCGGCTCGTCCGGGACATATAAGCGATGCAGACGTTTTCCGTCGTAATACGCCAGGCCACTGGTGGTTCCGATCCACAGCCGCGGCCGGTTGTCCGCCGCAAGATTCATGACCATGGCCTGGTCAAGGTCGCCATCGAGCGTACCCAGATCCACCGACGACATCACGCCGGAAGTATCGATGCGAATCAGCGCGCCGGTCGTGGTTCCGGCCCAGATATCGCCGTCGAACGCCGTGATGCTGTAGATCTCGCCGTCCTTCATCAACGGATAGTCGACCGCGCGGTAATGCCGAAAGTGGCCTCGCCCGGCATCCATGACGCTCAGCGTCTTGCCGCAGCCGATCCATATCCTGTCAAGCGCGTCGATGTGCAGCGCCTGGATCGCGTTGCAGGGCAACGATGCCGGGTCGGAAGGATCATGTCGCCAGGTCCTGAATCCTGCGCCGTCGTACCGCACCAAACCATCCAGGGTGCCAAGCCACAGATAGCCGGCGCGATCCTGGTGGATCGCAACCACCATGGTCGATGGGAGTCCGTCGCTGGGACCCACGATCCGGAAACGCGGAATCTCCGGAATCTTCGCCGCACAGGGCAGCGCGCCCAGCAGCAAGACCAGCAAAACAGCAAGCGCGCGCATGTGGGCATCCTTTCCACGTCCAGCCCGCATGCTCGCAACGGATCGTTGCGAGCGCAAGCCAAGCGCGGTGCAGCGGGATATGTCTAGAATCCGCCCATGACAACCCTCGCCCGCCTGTTGCTGCTTCCCGCCCTGGTCGCGACCAGCCTTGCCGCGACCGCCGCGCCGGTGCGTTACGCGCTGGATCCGGTGCACACGCGGGTGCTGTTTGCGGTCGAACATGCCGGCTTTTCCAAGGCGTTGGGCACCGTTTCCGGAACCAGCGGCACGCTGGTGTTCGACCCGGACGACTGGGCCTCGGCACGGCTGGACGTGACCGTGCCGCTGCGCCGCGCCGACCTGGGCGATGCCAAGTGGAACGAGGCCACCCTGGCACGCAACCTACTCGACGCCGAGCGCTTTCCCGACGCGCATTTCGTCTCCACGCAGGTGGAAGCCAGCGGCGAAAACCACGCCAAGGTCACCGGCCATCTGACCCTGCACGGGGTCACCCGCCCGGTCACCCTGGACGTCACCCTCAATGCGCTCAAACGCCATCCATTGCCGCCGTTCCGCCGCACCGCCGGGTTCTCCGCCACCGCCACGCTGAGCCGTGCGGAGTTCGGCATCGACGCGTGGAAATCGATGATCGGCGATACGGTGGAACTGCGCATCGAAGCCGAAGCCGTGCGCGAAGGCCGCGCCGACGACGAGGCGCCGCAACCGCAGCCACAAGACGCACCGGCCGCCCCTGACGCTGCCCCCAGCCCGGAATCCTGAGCATGACCCTGAAGAACGTCGAACGCTGGGGCGGTGTCAGCCAGACCCTGCACTGGCTGATCGCCCTGCTGATCCTGGTGCTGGGCATCGTCGGCCTGACCATGGGCGAACTGCCCAAGACGCCGAAATACTTCTGGGTCTACACCGCGCACAAATCGGTGGGCCTGACCGTGTTGGCACTGGTGATCGTCCGGCTGGGCTGGCGCCTCTATGCGGGTGCGCCGCCGCCGGTGTCCGGCACCCCACGCTGGCAGGAACGCATCGCCGGCCTGACCCACTGGCTGCTGTACGCGATGATCTTTGCGATGCCGCTGTCGGGCTGGTTGTACGACTCCACCAGCGGCCTGCGCCCATTCCGCTGGTTTGGCCTGTTCGCCGTGCCCAAGCTCAGCCCGCCGGACGAACAACTGCGTGCGGTTGCGCACTTCATCCACGAGTGGGGCTTCTGGTTGTTGATTGCGGTGGTGCTGGCGCATGCCGGCGCTGCGCTCTACCACCACCTGTTCCAGCGTGACGCCACCTTGGTGCGGATGTTGCCGCGCGGTTGGCTCTCTCCCAAACCCTAAAGGATTCCCCATGTCGTCCAGGTTGTTCGCCTCTCCCCTGCTGGTCGCCGCCTCGCTGGTGGCCACGTTCGCCACCGCACCGGTCCTCGCTGCCGACTACGTGCAGGCGCCCGGCTCGTCGCTGGTGTTTGCCAGCAAGTACGACGGCGAAGTGTTTACCGGCAAATTCCCCGGTTTCGACACCACGCTGAGTTTCGACCCGGCCAACCTTGCCGGCGCCAAGCTCGATGTCCGCATCACGCTGGCCAGTGCCATCAGCGGCAACAACGACCGCGATTCGACCCTGCAGGGGCCGGACTTCTTCAATGTCGCCAAGTTCGCCACCGCGCGCTACCACGCCGACAAGTTCCGCGCACTCGGCGGCAACCAGTACGCGGCCGACGGCACGCTGGAACTGCGCGGCGTCAGCAAGCCCGTCACGCTGACCTTTACCTGGACACCCGGCGCGCAGCCAGTGCTGGCCGGCAAGGCGGTGGTCAAGCGCCTGGACTTCGGCGTCGGTGGCGGCGACTGGGCCGATACCAAGACCATTCCCAACGAAACCGCGATCAGCACCAAGGTCGTGTTTAAGGCGAAGTAACGCCACCGGCCGCAACCGGAAGCGGCCACTGAACGGCGGACTACCTCGTCGGGTCCGCCGTTTTTTTATGCCTGGCGGCCGGATGACACCGCGCGACAGCTAGACTCGGCATCCATCCCAGGGACGCCGCCGATGCGCACACATGGAACCTTGACCCGCTGGAATACCGATCGCGGCTTCGGCTTCATCACGCCGGCGCGGCCGGGCGACGATTTGTTCGTGCACATTTCAGCGTTTCCCCGCGGCTTCGAAACGCCACGCATCGGCGAAGTGATTTCCTTCGAGATCGAACCGGGCAAGGATGGGCGACGGCAGGCAGTGCGCGTGATGCGCGCCGGCCAGCATGCAGCCGGACGTGGCGCACGCCGGCAGCATGCGGCAGCGCGATCGCCATCGATCCGTCGCTCGCTCGGGCTGGGCAAGGTCATGTTGCTGCTGCTTGTCGCAGGTGCTGGCGGCTATGCGTATCTCGATCGGGACGCGCTGATGCCAGGCTCTGCGCCCACTGAAACTGCGTCAGCAGCTCCGGCACCGGCACCGGCACCGGCACCGGGAAACAGGACGCTGCCAGAACGCGCAGCGCTGCAGAGCGCGCCAGCACTAACGGCAACTGCAGCGGCAGGCGCAACGTCGGCCACACCCGCACCCACGCCGCACTACAGCTGCGGCGGGCGCAAACACTGCTCGCAGATGACCTCCTGCGACGATGCCACCTGGGTACTGCGCCACTGCCCCGACACAACGATGGACGGCGACCACGATGGCGTGCCCTGCGAGCAGCAGTGGTGCCATTGAATCAATACGGCTGACACCTTGAACGGGCGGCCGACAAGATTCGTTTGTTAGGGAACCTCTGAACAACTCTTGGCGTTGCGAGCGAACTTGGGATTTCGCTTGATCACGACAATCTCCGTTGCTGAAAATCAATCACTTACGCGTGATGGCTCCAACCTCAGGCGTCGATCAGAAGTCTATCGAGGAGTTGTTCAGAGCTTCCTTAGCCCCTTCTTGTTAGATGCAGTCAAAATCCGGGATCAAACGCTGGATCGGTCGAGGGCGCGGTGCCCTCACCGCTCCAGAGAGTGAGTCGGTTGTTTTGTTGAAAGCATGCACACCGACCATTTCGACCGGTTCTTGCCCGCCCACCGTCGCGGGACCTTACGCGGCATGGATGCCGCGTAAGAGCTTACAAGGACGTACTTGCAGCGTGTCCCGCGATGGTGGGTGGGCAAGGGCCCTGCAGCCAAGTAGCAGATCGGCCGCCTTGCAGCGAAGGCCCGGATCATCCGCTCCACACCAGACCGGCACGAGGTCGTTTTCCGCCACTCCAGATCCAAAATCTGGCGCGTACCGGGGGCGAACAGGCCGCTTCATCGCGTGCCGGCATTCAACCACTCGCGCAAACGCCGGCTGTCGAATGGCCAGCCCAGCTCGCGCCCACCCGCATCGCGCAATACCGGCACGCGCTCCCCATAAACGGACTCGAGCGCCGCATCGCCGTCGATGAAGACGCTGCTGAACTCGCCTGCGCGTGCCTGCGCCAGCACTTCCACGGCCTGGTCGCACAGGTGGCAATCGTCGCGCTGGTACAGGATCAAGGCCATCGGCAGGTCTCATGCTGCGCTGCAGCCGTGCCGCAAGCGCCGACCGACTAGAATAGCCGCCTTTACGCTCACCTCTCCGGCACGCATGGCTGTCAGCACGTTCGACCTGTTCAAGATCGGCATCGGTCCGAGTTCCTCTCATACCGTAGGACCGATGCGCGCGGCCGAGCGCTTCGTGCATCGTTGGCTGCTGGATGCCGGCCGCCTGCAGGACGTGGTACGCATCCGCGCCGAAGTCTTCGGCTCGCTGGCCCTGACCGGCCGCGGCCATGGTACCGACAAGGCCGTGCTGCTCGGCCTGGAAGGCCACCGCCCCAACCTGATCGACCCGGACATCATCCCGGCCACGCTGGAGCGCATCCGCGCCAGCAAGCGCATCAGCCTGATGGGCCAGCACGTCATCGCCTTCGACGAAAAGCGCGACCTGCCGATGAACAAGCGGCAGAAGCTGCCCTACCACACCAACGGCATGCGCTTCACCGCCTACGATGCCGATGAAGGCGTGATCGCCACGCGCGATTACTACTCGGTCGGCGGCGGCTTCGTGGTCAACCAGGACGATGCCGCCGACGACCGCATCGTGGCCGACGAAACGCCGCTGCCCTACCCCTTCCTCAGCGGCGACGAACTGCTCGCGCAATGCGCGCGCAGCGGCCTGAGCATCGCCGCGCTGATGTTCGAAAACGAAAAGAGCTGGCGCAGCGAGGACCAGATTCGCGCCGGCCTGCGCGAGCTGTGGAGTGCGATGCAGTCCTGCGTGGAACGCGGCATCCGCCAGGAAGGCACGCTGCCGGGTGGCCTGAACGTCTCGCGGCGCGCACCGGCGTTGTATCGCAAGCTGTCGTCCAAACCGGAAGCGGCAATGCGCGATCCGCTGACCACACTGGACTGGGTCAATCTCTATGCACTGGCCGTCAACGAGGAGAACGCAGCCGGTGGCCGCGTGGTCACCGCGCCCACCAACGGCGCAGCCGGCATCATCCCGGCGGTGCTGCATTACTTCGACCGCTTCTGCCCCGGCGCATCCGAGCAGCGCATCTTCGACTTCCTGCTCACCGCTGCGGCCATCGGCATCCTCTACAAGGAAAATGCCTCGATTTCCGGCGCCGAGGTCGGCTGCCAGGGCGAAGTGGGCGTGGCCTGTTCGATGGCCGCCGGCGGCCTGGTCGCCGCGCTCGGCGGCAACCCGGGGCAGATCGAAAACGCTGCGGAAATCGGCATGGAACACAACCTGGGCCTGACCTGCGACCCGATCGGCGGCCTGGTGCAGATCCCCTGCATCGAACGCAATGCAATGGGCGCGGTCAAGGCGATCAACGCCAGCCGCATGGCCATGCGCGGCGACGGCAAGCACAAGGTGTCGCTGGACAAGGTCATCAAGACCATGCGCGACACCGGCCGCGACATGCAGGACAAGTACAAGGAAACCAGCCGCGGCGGCCTGGCGGTAAACGTGATCGAATGCTGAGCATGGTGCGGCCCCGGGCCGCGCCATGTATTGCAGTCACTCTCCAGGCATCGCGAAACAGGGCAATGCGTCCAACGGCAGCGCCCGCCGATGCAGTCGCATGACAGCGCTGTACGTCCCCACCACATGCCGCCGTGTACCGTTCGACGCTGGATTCCGACGGAGATCGCGATGCGACAGCTTGCCTGCACTCTCGCCCTGGCCCTGGCCTGCGGCCCCCTGATGGCACAGGAAGCCAGCTACGGCCCGCGCCTGGAAGGCTTCGACTACCCCCATCCGGTCAAGACCTTTGCGTTCACCTCGCAACGGCAGCCGCTGGAAATGGCGTACCTGGATGTCGCGCCCACCGGCAAACCCAACGGGCACACCGCCGTGCTGCTGCATGGCAAGAACTTCTGCGCCGCCACCTGGGAACAGACCATTGCCGCGTTGAGCAGCGCCGGCTACCGCGTCATCGCGCCCGACCAGGTGGGCTTCTGCAAATCCAGCAAGCCGGCCGCCTATCAGTTTTCCTTCGCGCAACTGGCCGACAACACCCAGGCGCTGCTGAAGACGCTGGGTATCGAACGTGCGGTGGTGGTAGGCCATTCGATGGGCGGCATGCTCGCCATCCGCTACGCGCTGATGTATCCGCAGGCCACCGAGCACCTGGCCTTGGTCGACCCGATCGGCCTGGAAGACTGGAAGGCCGAAGGCATTCCGTGGCGCAGCGTCGACGCCTGGTACGACAACGAACTGAAGATCAGTTTCGAGCGCATCAAGACGTATCAGATGGAGGTCTACTACGCCGGCCAGTGGAAGCCGGAGTTCGAACGCTGGGCGCGCATGCAGGCCGGCATGTCGCTGGGCAACGGCAGGCAGGCGGTTGCCTGGAACCAGGCGCTGACCTACGACATGGTGTTCAACCAGCCGGTGATGTACGAACTGACCAAACTCAGCGTGCCGACCACGCTGTTCATTGGCCTCAAGGACCGCACCGCGATCGGCAAGGACACCGCGCCGCCCGAGGTCAAGGCGCGTGTCGGCGATTACACCAAGCTGGGCAAGCGTGCGGCCGCGGCGATTCCGAACGCGAAGCTCGTCGAGTTCGCCGACCTCGGACATTCGCCGCAGGTGCAGGACCCGACACGTTTCAATGCCGCGTTGCTGAAGGCGATTGCGCCGTAAGCAGCACAGAACGCGTCTTCGAACGCTGCAGCTCGCGCACAGGCGAGTTGCAGCTGAGGCGTTTGCAAGATGCACGACAGCCAGCAGGTCATCAACATGCGTAGCGACGAAATCGGCTAAACGCGCACAGGCAACCGTGCTCAAAGAGCGCCGGCGCCTCTCCATGTCCTAAACCGGCTACCCAGCCACAATCCGCAACACATCATCCAGCAACGCCGCCGCCGTCACCTCGGCACCCGCGCCCGGCCCCTGGATCAGCAATGGCTGCTGGCGATAGCGATCGCTGCTGATGGCGACGCGGTTATCGGTGCCGGCGCCGCCGGCCAGCGGGTGATCCAGCGCCAACTCGCGCAAGCCGACGCTGGCACCATGCGCATCCACACGGCCGACGAAGCGCAGGCAACGCCCCGCGGCACGTGCTTGCTGCCAGCGCGCGCCGACCACCGCATCCAGCGCGCCCAGCTGCGCGTCCAAGGCGTCAAGCGGCAACCGCGCAATGCTTGCGGGCACCAGCGATTCCACATACACCTGTTCGGCTTCCAGCTGCCAGCCCGCCGCGCGCGCCAGGATCAGCAACTTGCGCCGCACGTCCTCGCCCGACAGATCGATGCGCGGATCCGGCTCGGTATAGCCAGCCGCCATCGCCTCACGCAGGCAATCGGAAAATGCGCCGGTGCCGTCGTAGCGATGAAACAGCCAGGCCAGCGATCCTGACAACACGCCTTCGATCGAATGGATATGGTCGCCGCCAGCGACGAGTGCACGCACGCTGCTCAACACCGGCAACCCCGCACCAACCGTCGCGCTGTCGCCGTAGTGCGCACCGCTGGCATGACGCGCCGCATGCAGGGCCTGCGCGCGCGACAACGCGGTGCCCTGGCCCAACTTGTTGGCGGTGACCACATGCACGCCGCGCAGCAGCCATTCCGCATGCCAATCGGCAACGACCTCGCTGGCGGTCGCATCCACCAGCACATCGCCGGCACGCAAGGCGGTGGTTTCCGCCCACGGCTGCAGCACGGCCTGGCCCCGCGGCGCGGCATTGGCCTGGTGCAAGGCCTGTGCGGCGCTGGTGCCGCAATCGTGGGCAATACGCGAGTTGGCCAACCAGTCGAAGCGCGGCAACTGCAGCTGGCGCTCCTGCAGCGCGCTGTAGCGGGCCACGAACGCGCGCCCCACCGTCCCGGTACCGAGCAGGGCCAGCCGCGGTGTCGGCGTCACCGCTGCGGCCGAAGCGCGGCGCGAAACAGGCAGCACGGCGCTCACGCGTCGACCTGTTTGCGGCTTGCGCTGGTCAGCGTCGCTTCGGCACGCGCCAGGCCGGCACGCAGATCGATCAACAGGTCTTCTGCCGACTCGATACCGATCGACAGCCGTAGCAAGCCATCGGAAATCCCGGCGGCAGCGCGGGCTTCGGCGGTCATCGCCGCATGCGTCATCGAGGCCGGATGTGCGATCAGGCTTTCCACACCGCCCAGCGACTCGGCCAGGGTGAAATAACGCAGACCGTCGACGAACGCGCGCACCGCAGCCTCGCCACCGTCGAGCTCGAAACTCATCATCGCGCCAAAGCCCTTCTGCTGGCGCGCGGCCAGTGCATGGCCCGGGTGCGACGCCAGGCCGGGGAAATACACCTGGTTGACCACCGCATGCCCGTCCAGAAGCTCGGCGATCGCGTCGGCGTTTTCCTGATGCACGCGCAGGCGCGCATCCAGCGTGCGCAGACCGCGCAGGGTGAGGAAGGCATCGAACGGCGAACCGGTCAGGCCCAGCGCATTGGCCCACCACACCAACTGCTGATGCAGTTCGGCATCGCGCGCGACCACCGCACCGCCCACCACATCGCTGTGGCCGTTGATGTACTTGGTGGTGGAGTGAAGCACCAGGTCCGCGCCGAACTCCAGCGGCTTCTGCAGCGCCGGCGACAGGAAGGTGTTGTCCACCACGGTCAACGCGCCAGCCTTCTTCGCCGCCTCGATGACGAAGCGCAGGTCGGTGATGCGCAACAACGGATTGGACGGGGTTTCGATCAGCACCAGCTTGGGCGACTGCGCCAAAGCATCGGCCAGCGAACGCGGGTCGGTGAGGTCGGCGGTGATCAGCGCGAAGTGGCCCTTCTTGGCCAGCGCGTTGAACAGGCGCCAGCTGCCGCCGTAGGCATCGTGCGGCACCACCAGGGTGTCGCCCGGCTGCAGCAGCGCATTGAGCACCAGGTTGATCGCGCCCATACCGGTGGAGGTGATCACCCCGCCGGCGCCGCCTTCCAGCTCGGCCAGCGCTTCGCCGAGCAGATCGCGGGTCGGGTTGCCGCTGCGCGTGTAGTCGTACTGGCGCTTGTTGCCGAAACCATCGAAGGAGAAGTTCGACGACAGCACGATCGGCGGCGTCACCGCACCATAGGCAGTGTCGCGATCGATGCCGGCGCGGACGGCGGCGGTGGCGGCGGTACAGGGGGCGTCGGCGGGGTCACGAAAGCTCATGCGGTTTCTCCGGTGATGCGAAGGGCAGTGGCGAGGATCGCGTCGATGCGATCGATTTCTTTCAGGAAGGCGTCGTGGCCATACGGCGAGCGCAGCACGCGCAGACTGCCGCGCGGCCCCAACCCTTCGACCAGGCTGACCAGGTCGGCCAGCGGCACCAGGCGGTCGCCCTCCACCGCAACGACGACGGTGGGCACGCGCACCTGGGCCGGGTCGATGCGGTGCAGGTCGATGGATTCGGACAGCCGCAGGTAGGCGGTCACCGGCGTGCGCGCGACGTACTGCGCGCCAGCGGCATCCAGATAGTCTTCGGCGGCCACACGCACGCGGCCATTGATCACTTCCGGCGGCGCGTCGAAGCGCTCGCTGAATTCTTCCGGGGTGCGGTAGCTGAGCATGGCGAACTGCCGTGCCAGCGCCAGCCCATGGTTTTCGGCACATTGCAGCTGGCCCAGTGCCACCGCGCGGCGCTGCAATGCACGCCAGGCGGCGGCATAGGGATGGGCGCGATGCGCGCCACTGACCGCAACCAGGGTACCGACACGGGCGGCATGGCGGGTCGCGAACTGCAAGCCGACCAACGCACCGTACGAATAGCCGACAAAGCCGTGCAGACGCGCGATACCCAGCGCATCCAGCAATGCGGCGATCGCATCGGCCTGGTCGGCGGTATCGATCGGCGCGTCCAGGGTGCCATCGGCGCCCAGAAAGTCGAACGCCAGCAGCCGGCGCGATGCCGGATCCAGCGCGCGGCCGGCACCCACCAGGCCGTCCACCCAGCCCTTCTCGGGGAACAGGTCGCTGGCGGCCAGATGGCGATGCGCGGAAATTCCGCCGGCCACGAAGACCACCGGCGCATTGGCGGCGCCAATCAGTTCATAGCGCAGCCGCAGCTCGCGCATGCCGGCATGGCGCATCGGCAAGGCAATGACAAGCTCGCCGCGCACGGCAATCAAGCCGTCGTCGGTGGCGGCGGGTGGATCGGCGTATTCGGTCGGTGTCGGCGATGCTGTATTCACGAGGCTCATGACGGTATCCGGGGTGGATCGGCCATCGAGCTTCGCGGGAGCTCGCGTTCGACGTGCGCAAGGCACGATTCGAACCATCTTTCGGCGGACGCAAAGTCCCCGCAGGATTTGGCACCAAACGCGGGCGCTTGCGCGCTCCGCTGGCTGCCCCGGCATCAAAGGGCCTGTCCCTCCGCCGGTCTCGATGGTGAGGCTAAGATGCCACCGCCTTTTTGCGATGTCAATCTCTTCATGCGGATGGAAAGATATATTTTCATCCGATACCACTGCAGCCCGTGATGGACCGCATACTTGAGGCCCCTTCGTTCGAGCCGATCGCGTGCCCCACCACGTGTCTCGCAGCGCCCTGCCCGCCCTCGCCTGGCCTTTCTTGCTCGCGGTTCTGGCGTGCGCCGCACCCGCCGACGCGCAGCAACGCTGGCATTGGCCCGGTGCCGCAAACACGACTGCGAGTTCGCCAACAATCGCAGCGGCACGGCCGGCGCCCGCATCTCCCGGCACCGGCCCCTCACTGCAACTGGAATGGCAGGCACCGGCCTACCTGGCCTGGGTCAACAACCCGCTGGCCGGGCCCACGCAGGTGCAGCTGAGCGCACCGCCCAGCGAGGATTACCGCGCCGTGCCGCTATTGCCGCTGACGGTGCAACTGGCTGCGCACGAGCGCCGCCTGCTGGCCCGGCTGTATCCGGCCAGCAACCAGCGCAGCCTGGACGGGCTGGGACTCAGGCTCGACGTGGTGCCCGGCGATCCGCAGGCCCGCCCGCAGCAGCAAGTGCGCTACCAGCTCCCGTTTCGCGATGCGCCGATCCAGGTGGACCAGGGCTTCGGCGGGGCCTTCAGCCATACCGATGCGCCCAACTGGTACGCGGTGGACTTCGCGCTGCCGCAGGGCACGCCGGTGCTGGCAGCGCGCGAGGGCACGGTCATGGAGGTACGGCGCGATGTCATCGAAGGCGGCCCGCATGACCAGGCCGCCGGCGCCGGCAACCTGGTGCGGGTGCTGCACGCCGACGGCAGCATGGCCATCTATGCCCACCTGGCGCCCGATGGCGTGGCGGTACGCCCGGGCCAGGTGGTGCGCACCGGCGAGCGCCTGGGCGCCTCTGGCAATACCGGCTTCAGCACGGCCCCGCACCTGCATTTTTCGCTCCAGCGCAATGCGGACATGCGCCTGATCTCGTTGCCGTTCCGGATGCTGGGCCCGCAGGGCGAGTTGCAGTTCCCCTCGCCGGCACCGTGAGTGGCCGGCGCCCGGGAGCGCCAACCCGGCGACCGGAGACCCCGGACCAGAGCCACAGAAGCCGGCCGCGGCGAAGCCGCTATAATCTCCGGCTTCCTCAGTTTCCGCAGGCGTCCGACCGGGCGCGCCCAGCCCATGTCCGACGTCTCCAACGAAGCCGCGCGCCGCCGCACCTTCGCCATCATCTCCCACCCCGATGCGGGCAAGACCACGCTGACCGAAAAGCTGCTGCTGTTCGGCGGTGCGATCCAGATGGCCGGCTCGGTGAAGGGCCGCAAGGCCGCCCGTCACGCCACCTCGGACTGGATGGCGCTGGAAAAGGAACGCGGCATCTCGGTCACCTCCTCGGTGATGCAGTTCCCGTACGAGGGCAAGATCGTCAACCTGCTCGACACCCCCGGCCACGCCGACTTCGGCGAGGACACCTATCGGGTGCTGACCGCGGTCGACTCGGCGCTGATGGTCATCGACGTCGCCAAGGGCGTGGAAGAACGCACCATCAAGCTGA
This sequence comes from Xanthomonas arboricola pv. guizotiae, assembly GCF_002940205.1. Classification (GTDB taxonomy): domain Bacteria; phylum Pseudomonadota; class Gammaproteobacteria; order Xanthomonadales; family Xanthomonadaceae; genus Xanthomonas; species Xanthomonas arboricola_C. The sequence goes on along the minus strand of NZ_MDSK01000002.1, from coordinate 65,482 downwards.
TGGAAGTCTGCCGCCTGCGCGACACCCCCATCATGACCTTCATCAACAAGCTCGATCGCGAGGGCAAGAACCCGATCGATCTGCTGGATGAAGTCGAAACCGTACTCGGCATCCAGTGCGCGCCGGTGACCTGGCCGATCGGCATGGGCCAGCGCCTGAAGGGCGTGGTGCACCTGATCACCGGCGAAGTGCATCTGTACGAACAGGGGCGCAATTTCACCCGTCAGGATTCGACCATCTTCCCGTCGCTGGATGCACCGGGACTTGCCGAAAAGATCGGCGCGCAGATGCTGGCCGAACTGCGTGAGGAACTGGAACTGGTGCAGGGCGCCAGCAATCCGTTCGACCTGCAGGCCTATCGCGCCGGCCAGCAGACCCCGGTGTTCTTCGGCTCGGGCGTCAACAACTTCGGCGTGCAACCGCTGCTGGATTTCTTCGTCGAGCACGCACCGCCGCCGCAGGCGCGCGACACCACCGGCCGCCGGGTCGAGCCCACCGAAGCCAAGCTGAGCGGCTTCGTCTTCAAGATCCAGGCCAACATGGACCCGCAGCATCGCGACCGCGTGGCCTTCATGCGCGTGTGCTCGGGCAAGTTCACCGCCGGCATGAAGGCATTGCACGTGCGCAGCGGCAAGGACGTCAAGCTGGCCAACGCGCTGACCTTCATGGCCTCCGACCGCGAAATCGCCGCCGAAGCCTGGCCGGGCGACGTGATCGGTATCCACAACCACGGCACCATCTCCATCGGCGACACCTTCACCGAAGGCGAATCGCTGTCGTTCACCGGCATTCCCAACTTCGCACCGGAGCTTTTCCGTCGGGCACGCCTGCGCGACCCGCTCAAGCTCAAGCAGTTGCAAAAGGGCCTGGCGCAGCTGTCCGAAGAAGGCGCCACGCAGTTCTTCCGGCCGTTGATGAGCAACGATCTGATCCTCGGCGCGGTGGGCGTGCTGCAGTTCGACGTGGTGGCCTACCGGCTCAAGGACGAATACGGCGTGGATGCGATCTTCGAGCCGGTCAGCGTCACCACCGCACGCTGGGTGCATTGCGACAACGCCAGGAAGCTGGAGGAGTTCCGCGAGAAAAACGCCGGCAACCTGGGCATCGACGCGGCCGGCCAGCTGGTCTATCTCGCCCCGACGCGCGTGAATCTGCAGCTGGCGCAGGAACGCGCGCCGGACGTGCGCTTCTCGGCCACGCGCGAGCATGCGCATGCCAAGGCGATCGATTGACCGCGGCTTGAATCAACGCCTGCGACCGCACTTGCTGGCGATGCGAATTGCTCGCAATTGCGGTACCTTTTTGGCATGAACGCAGACGCCTCCCCCTCGACCGACCTGCGCGACGAGATAGCCAGCGCCGTGACCCACGGCCTGGGTGCCATTGCCGCATTGGCCGGTGGCTCGGTGCTGATCACACTGGCCGCCATCTATGGCGACGGCTGGCAACTGGCCACCTCCATCGTGTTCAGCGCCACCCTGGTGTTGCTGTACGTCGCCTCCACGCTGTTTCATGCCATCCCGCATCCGGGCGCCAAGGCGCGCCTGCAGGTGCTCGATCACTGCGCGATCTATCTATTGATCGCCGGCACCTACACCCCGTTTACGCTGATCAATCTGCGCGACTCCTGGGGCTGGGGATTGTTCGCCGCGATCTGGACGATCGCCGCGGCCGGCGTGGTCTTCAAACTGTTTTTCACCGGTCGTTTCCGCCTGCTGTCGACGGTGCTGTATCTGGCGATGGGCTGGCTGATCGTGGTGGCGATCCAGCCGTTGCTGCGCTCGGTCGACACCTGGTCTCTATGCTGGCTGCTGGCCGGCGGACTCTTCTATACCTTGGGCACGTATTTCTACCAACGCGACACCCAGCGCTATTTCCATGCGATCTGGCATCTGTTCGTGCTGGCCGGCAGCGCGTGTCACTTCGTGGCAGTGATTGCGCAGGTGATGTGAGGCGCGATCTGCGGCACGTTCGCGCGCCGTGCACGAGGCATCGCCAACCATGGCCCGCGTGAACAACCTGACCGACACCTCAGCTGCACCACCGCCCCCCACCCCACGTCGTCGACGCTGGCTGGTCGGGCTTGCCATCGCCGCCGCCGCCGTGGTGATCTTCGTGCTGCTGTTCCAGTGGAACTGGCTGCGCGGTCCGGTCGAGCGCGTGGTCAGCGCCAAGACCGGTCGCGAATTCCATCTCGGCTATCTGGATGTCAAGCTGGGCCGCACGACCACCGTGCGCGGCAATCGGCTGAGTCTGGCCAATGCAGCGTGGTCCAGGCGCGGGCCGATGGCCCAGCTCAATTCGGCCGAGATCGATGTCGCGTTGTGGCCGCTGTTGCGCGGCAAAGTGCGTCTACCGGAAATTCGCCTGGATCACCCAACCCTCTTGCTGGAAGCCGGCGACGACACCCATCCCGGCAACTGGGTATTCGACCAGGACGGTGGCGATGGCACGATGCCGCGCCTTGGCCGCCTGCTGGTGAACAACGGACGCTTGCAGTACATCGATGCAGCCAATCGCTCGAACGTGGATGTAGCGATCAACAGCCTCGCACCACCGAGCAGCGACCAGCGTGCAGCGCCGATCGGCATCGACGGCAAGGGCCGCTGGAAGGGCTATCCCTTTACGCTCAAGGGCAATACCGCCTCGCCGCTGGAACTGAGCCAGAGCGAGCACCCGTTCCGCATCGATCTGCGCGGCAGCGCCGGCGCCACCCGCACGCACGTGCGCGGTACTCTGACCAACCCGTTCCAGTTCCAGGTCTTCGATCTGCAGATGGCGCTCAGCGGCCAGGACATGCAGGACCTGTATCCGCTGACCGGCGTGGCGATGCCGTCGACCCCGCCATACAAGCTCGACGGTCATCTGCGCCGCAATGGACAGCTCTGGCGCTACGAAACGTTCACCGGTACCGCCGGCGACAGCGATCTGTCGGGCACTGCAGAAGTGGACCTGCGCAACAAGCGCCCGCTCCTGCGTGCCGATCTCGCGTCCAAACGCCTGGACTTCGACGACCTGGCGGGATTCGTCGGCGCACCACCGAAGACCGGCGCGAACGAGTCGGCAAATGCCGAACAGAAAAAACAGGCGGCACAACTCGCAGCCAGTACCCGCGTGCTACCCAGTACTCCTTACGACTTGTCGAAGCTACGCGCGATGGATGCGCAGGTACGCTGGCGCGCACAGCGCATCAATGCGCCATCGTGGCCATTGGACGATATGGATGCCTCGCTGACATTGAAGGACGGCCTGCTGCAGCTGGACCCGCTGAACTTCGGCGTTGCCGGTGGCGATATCCGCTCCACCATCCGCATGGATGCGCGCAACGCGGTGATCGCCACGCAGCTCAAGGCCGGTCTTCGCGGCATTCGGCTGGATCAGCTCTTCCCCGATACCGCGCTCGCCAAGCAGGCCTCGGGCGCCATCGGCGGCGAATTCGAGTTGCGTGGTCGCGGCAACTCGATCGGCGCAATGCTCGGTACCGCCGACGGCACGATCGGCGTCGGCATGGGCCGCGGCCATGTCGGCAATCTGATCATGGAACTGGCCGGGCTGGACATCGCCGAGTCGCTCAAGTATCTGGTCACCAAGGACCGCCAGATTCCGGTGCGCTGCATCTTCGGCGACTTCGGCGTGCAGGACGGCGTGATGCAGTCGCGTGCGCTGGCCTTCGACTCCACCGACACCATCATCATTGGCGAAGGCAGCATCAGCTTGAAGGACGAAACCCTGGATCTGCTGCTGCGCCCACGCCCGAAAGACCGCAGCATCCTGAGCCTGCGCTCGCCATTGCGGATTGGCGGCAGCTTCAAGGACCCGACCTTCCGTCCCGACTTCAAGGCATTGGGTCTGCGCGGTGCGCTCGCAGTCGGCCTGGGCATGATCGCCCCGCCCGCCGCCTTGCTCGCGACCTTCGAACCGGGCCCCGGCAAGGACAGCGATTGCGGCGGCGAGTTCGCCAAATAAGCTCACTGCACGACCTTGCGTCGTCAGCGAACCTGTCGACCGCTGTAGCGATGATGGCAAGGTGTCGATCGCATGCAAGTGCATTGACGGATGCAGTGATCCCGAAAACTGCAGTAATGGCCCGGATCGAAGGGAGCCGATCAGACAGCAGTCCTCAGAAGACCGCACGGCATGCACTGCTTGCACCATGCACACCGACCCTCTCGACGGGTCCTTGCCCGCCCACCGCTGTAGGCTCTTACGCGGCATGGATGCCGCGTAAGAGCCTACAGCGACGTACTTGCGGCGTGTCCGGCGATGGTGGGCGGGGAAGGGCCTTGCAGCAAACTCACAGCGTCGAGAACACCGCACCAGAGAGTTTGCTGACTGTTCTATTGAGAGCTATGCACACCGACCATCTCAACTGACCCTTGCGACCAGGCCGTAGATCAAACGCTCTAAAACCGATCTATCTGCTCGCCACACTCCTCAAGCCATGTCGAGCAGCAGCGTCGTTCAAGACAAGACGCAGCGAACGTAGCCGGCACGGCCCTAGCTGGCGATGTAGCGCTGTAGCTGATCGATATCGCGCTGCTGGTTCTCGATCACCGCCTTGACCAGATCGCCGATGGAAATCACGCCCTGCACGCGGCCGTTGTCGACCACCGGCAGATGCCGGAAGCGTCCATCGGTCATCAACTGCATGCAGCGCTCCACCGTGTCCGACGGCGACACCGTCACCACCTGGGCACTCATGATGTCGGCAACGCTGGTGGTCGATGAGGCGCGATCGCGCAGTACCACCTTGCGCGCGTAATCGCGCTCGGACACGATGCCGACCAGGCGTGGCCCGTCCATCACCAACACCGCGCCGATGCCTTTGTCGGCCATCAGGCGGATCGCCTCGATCACTGCAGCGTCTGCCGCTACCGCGAATACCTCAACCTGTTTGGTCCCCAACAGCTGTCGTACGGTCTGCATGGCCCGCTCCGCGCTTGGTCTGGTGATCGCAGACTACTCCCACCGCGCCGCAGTGGGTATCGACCAGGTACAGCGGACGCTGCTTGGCCTCGTCATACAGGCGGCCCAGGTATTCGCCGATCAGGCCCAGCGCGATCAGCTGGATGCCGCCCAGGAACAGGATCACCGACATCATGGTCGGCCAGCCGGCCACCGGGTCGCCCATCAGCGCCGCCTTGATCACCACCCAGCCACCGAACAGGAATGCCACCAGCGCGGTGAGCAGGCCCAGATAGGTCGCCACGCGCAGCGGCACGGTGGAAAAACTGGTGATGCCATCCAGCGCGAAGTTCCACAGCCGCCACACCGTGAACTTGCTGCGCCCCGACAGCCGTAGCGCACGCCGGTACGGCAATGCCACCTGGCGAAACCCGACCCAACCGAACAGCCCCTTCATGAAACGGTGACGCTCGCGCAGCTGCTGCAAGGCTTCCACCACCCGCGGCGACAACAGCCTGAAATCCCCGGTATCGGCCGGAATCGGCGTGCGCGACAACTGCCGGATGACCCGATAGAACGCATGCGCCGTACTGCGCTTCAGCCAGCTTTCGCCCTCGCGAAAAGTCCGCGTGCCGAAGATGTTGTCGTAACCGGCGCGCCACAGCGCGACGAACTCGGGGATCAACTCCGGCGGGTCCTGTCCATCGGCATCGAGCAGCACCACCGCACCGGGCAGCACATGGTCCAGGCCTGCAGAAATGGCCACCTCCTTGCCGAAGTTACGCGACAGCCGCAGCGCACTCACCCGCGCATCGGCATCGGCAAGTGCCTGCAACACGCTCCAGGTGCCATCGCTGCTGCCATCGTCGACATACAGCACATGCGTCTGCACCCCGCTCAGGCCCGCCAGCACTGCGCACAGGCGCGGATGCAGCTGCGGAATGCTGGTCTCCTCGTTATAGGCTGCAATCACCACCGTCAGGCGGTCTGCCGCCACAGGCAATTGTGCGGGTCCGGACGTGCGCATGCTCACGGCGCCTGCAGATACGCAGGGCCACCCAGCTGGCGCGCCTGCCGCTGGATCCATGCCGTGCGCCGTTGCACATAGGCGCCGGGACGACGCGCGTCATAACGGCGTGGCGAGGGCAGCACCGCCGCCAGGCGCGCCGACTCGGTCGGCGACAACCCGGCCGCGTCCTTGCCCCAGAACTGCCGCGCAGCGGCCTGCGCGCCGTACACCCCGTCGCCGAATTCGGCTACGTTGAGATACATCTCCAGGATGCGCTGTTTGGGCCACAGCAACTCGATCAGCGCCGTGTACCAGGCCTCCAGGCCCTTGCGCAGCCAACTGCGGCCCTGCCACAGGAACACGTTCTTGGCGACCTGCTGACTGATCGTGCTGGCCCCGCGCACGCGTCCACCGCGCGCATTGTGATCGCGCGCCTTTTCGATCGCCTGCAGGTCGAAGCCGTGATGCAGCGGAAACTGCTGATCCTCCGCGGCCACCACCGAAATCGGCAGGCTGGCGGCGATCCTGTCGTAGTCGCGCCATTGCTGGTGCAGCGAAAAATCCCAGTCGCCCTCGCCCCAGGCTTCCAGATAGCGCCCGACCATCATGCTGCTGATCGGCGGATCGATCACCCGCAGCACCAGCACCTGCAGCACGCTCGCGGCGGCAAACAGCAGCGGTGCTGCCAACAGCCAACGCAGCCAGCGCCGCGCGCGCCGCGGTGGCGCCACCTGCTTGCCATCCAATGCATCCGTCCCCATTGTTCGCTACGACCTTTCATCCCGATGCTCGTTGCATTATCCGGCAACCGGCGTCCCTTACGTCCGATGTTCCCATGACCGATCACGATCAGCTTTCCCGTTTCCTGCTGCCTGCTGCCGGCGTGCGCGGCGTCCATGTCCGCCTGACCCAGGCCTGGCATGACATCCAGGGGGCCGCCGACTACCCGCCCGCCGCACGCCAGTTGCTTGGCGAGGCGGCGGTGGCCGCCGCCCTGTTCACCGGCCACACCAAGGTCGACGGGCGTCTGTCGGTGCAGCTGCGCGGCAACCAGACGCTGCGCACCCTGTTTGCCGAATGCACCGCGGCCGGCACCTTGCGCGGTATCGTGCAGCTGGCCGACGGCGCCGATGCCCCCACTGACCTGCGCGAACTGGGCGAGGCGGCGCTGCTGGCGATCACCATCGAGAATCCCGGCCTGGACCCGCGCGAACCGCAGCGCTACCAGAGCCTGGTCGGCATGCAGGCGCCGGATCTGGCCGAAGCCTTCGAAACCTATTTCCAGCAGTCCGAGCAACTGCCGACCCGCCTGCTGCTGGCCGCAGGTCCGGATCAGGCCGCTGGCCTGTTGCTGCAAAAGCTGCCGGGCGACGAGGGCGACACCGATGGCTGGACCCGTATCGGCGCGCTGTTCGACACCCTGGACGCACCGGAATTGCTCTCGGTCGCCAGCGAGGACCTGCTGCACCGGTTGTTCCACGAGGAAGACACCCAATTGCTGGGCAGCAAGCCGCTCGGCTTCGGCTGCTCGTGCTCGCGCGAGCGGGTCGCCTCGATGCTGCAATCCCTGGGCGAAGACGAGGCCCGTGCCGCTGCCGAGGAAACCGGCGAGGTCGAGGTCCGCTGCGAGTTCTGTGGACGTGAGTATCACTTTCCGTTGACCGCCCTGGACGTACTTTTCAGCAAGGCGCGCCCCCTGCAGGAGGCGCCGGAACGGTTGCAGTAGAAAGGTTTGACGGGTGAGATCCGGGGACCGTGAGCACTTGTTAAATAATCATAAACACCCTAGCATTCGGAGTGCCCGCTTCCGGGAACTTAACAACTGCCGCTGGGTCTGAACTCTGGTATGCGATACCTACTGCGCCTTCCGCTTGCTCTGATGGTTGCCCTTGCGGCGGCCACGGGTGCGCATGCGCAGTCGACCCAGCAGATACGTGAAAGCACCATCCTGCCGGTTTGGAACAAGGGCAGCGGCAAGGTCGAAGCGTTCTTGTACCTGGAGCCCACTGGCGAGCAGAAGGCCGGTGCACGCTGGCACTTCGGTCGCAACTCGCTGGACGCAGCCTTCGGCCTGACCTCGGGCGATTCGCTGGGCCTGATCTGCAACAGCAGCCGCGGCACCAATATCAACGGACTCGCCAGCCACTGCCTGCTCGCAGGCATCGGCGATGACGAAGAAGACAGCGCCGCGGCATCGCGCCGGGTTTCGGCGACACTGGGCTTCAACCGCGGCGGCGCACGCGCCGGCGTCACCGCCGGTACCGGCCGCGATACCCTGCCAGCCTGGTTGATCGGCGCCGGCAAGGCACCGCTGACCCGCGTCGAGCAGAACGACCTGACCGTGTTCGGGCAGAAGAACATCGGCCGCGAAGGCTTCGTCTCGATCGGCGGCACCTATGCGCGTGCGCGCCTGGTACCGCTGGCCGACGTTTCGCCCGCGATCGCCGACCAGTGGGACAGCAAGACCTTGAGCGTCGGCGGCGGCTATGGCGCCTTCAGCGCCAACGTCATCGGCCGTGTCGTCGACGTTCCCGGCCAGCCGGAGAAATGGGAAGGCCTGGGCCTGGGCCTGACCTGGCGCACCCCCTGGAGCGGCCAGCTGACGGTCGGCGCAGAGAACGTCATTTCCCGCGGCAAGAACCCGTTTGCGCCGAGCAACGAGAGCAACAGCGACGGCACGATCCCATACGTCCGGTACGAGCAAGACCTCTAATTTATTGATTTTTAGATGATTTCATCTGACGCCACCGGTTTGTAGCCGGTGGCGTTCTGCGTTTCGGCCCCCTGACTGCGGCGGCCTTTCACGTCTTTCTTCTTTTTCGTTAACGGGACTTTAATTTCTCGCATAACGCATATACCATCGGTTCACCCTGACGTCTTGGATCCGCTTCTTTCGGACCCCCGACAGGCAAACAACCCTTGGCAGTACCCAAGATCACTTGGAGAGAGAGCTAATGAATTACAAGTCCAACAAGCTGCGCGATGCAGTCGTCCTCGCGCTTGTCGTAGGCGTCGGCGGTACCGGTACCGCCATCGCCCAGGAAGCCGGCGGCGCCACCAACCTTGACAAGATCGAGGTCACCGGTTCGCGTATTCGTCAGGTCGATAGTGAAACCGCTCAGCCGGTGATGTTGATCAGCCGTGACCAAATCGAAAAGCAGGGCTTCAAGTCTGTTGCGGACATTCTGCAGAACATTCCTACCGCAGGTTCGCCGGCAATCAGCCGCACCTCGCCCTTGAGTTCGGGCGAAAACGTTGGCGGCTACTACATCGATCTGCGCAACTTAGGTGCAAATCGCACTTTGATCTTGGTTGATGGCCACCGCCTTGGCATCACCAACGGCGGTTTGCAAGACGTTGCATCCATTCCCGCAGTTATGGTTGAGCGCATCGAAGTCCTAAAGGATGGCGCATCCACGATTTATGGCTCTGACGCGATTGCGGGCGTGATCAATATCATCACCCGCAAGGATTTCGAGGGTGCTGAAGCCAACGTCTACATCGGCCAGTGGGGCCAGGGCGATGGTCAGCGCGAAGTGTACGATTTCACGATGGGTTTCCGTGGTGATCGCGGCTCGCTGACCGCCGGCGTCGAATACACCAACGAAGATCCGGTATGGGCGCGTGATCGCTGGTTCAGCCGCAACCGCTTCCCCACAGGCGAGAAGACCGAACCGCGGCCGGGAGGCCTTTCTGGCACCACCGAATTCGGTCGACTGGCGTATCGCAATGCTGCCGGCGGGACGTCCACGGCGACACTGCGCCGCGATGTGGCAGGACTTGATCCGGCAGATTTTTCAAGCTATCGCCCGCTCAATGGCACCGATACGTCCAACCCTTCATTAGCCTCAACCGTCTATAGCGGCATCAAGCGCAAGTCAGCGTTTCTTAACGGCCATTTTGACTTCACCGACAATGTTGCATTCGACACCAGCGTTCTCTACACGGACCGCGAATCATTTGCACAGAACGCTGGCTATCCGATGCAAAGCGCTGCATTTGATCTGAGCAGTGGCGGCTTGTCGGTGGACAGCGTGTTCAATCCTTTGGGCAATCAGGCAAGCGGTGCATTGCCGCCGGGCGTGGCACCTCAAAGCGTTCAATATGTCCGTCGCGGCTGGGAAGTTCCCCGCGAAGTCATGAACAACCTGACAACTTCACGGTTCACGGGTAAGTTCAGTGGAAGCTTCAACTTCGGTGAGAAGTACTGGGATTGGGAAGCTGGTTTCCTTTACAACCAGAACAAGGGCACCCAAATCAGCACGGGCAACCTAAACACCTTTGCTGTCGGTCAGGCCACTGGACCATCCTTCATCAATGCAGACGGTGTCGCCCAGTGCGGTACTGCAGGTGCTTCGATTCCGCTCGGTTCCGGCCCCGGGGCCTGCACGCCATGGAATCCGCTAGTTCCGTTTGGCTATAACGCGCCAAACGGCTTAAGTGATCCAAATGTTCAGGCATACCTGTATCAGCCGGGCCAGGCATTGTCCGAAACCACGACGAAGAACTACTTCGCAAGCGTGGCTGGAGTGCTCGCAACTCTGCCGGCGGGTGACCTTGGCATGGCATTTGGCGTTGAGCGTCGCGAAGAAAGCGGTTCGTTCTCGCCGGACGCATTGGCGCAAACCGGTATTTCAACTGATCTGGCCGCCGGCCCGACACGTGGTGGTTACAACCTCAACGAAATCTATGCCGAATTGCAGGTCCCACTGCTTGCAGATCTGCCGGGCGCGCAGGAACTCAGTGTAACCCTCGCCTCCCGTTATTCGGATTACGACACCTTCGGCAACACCACCAACAGCAAGTTCGGCTTCAAGTGGAAGCCGATCGAATCCCTTTTGGTACGCGGTACGTGGTCAGAAGGTTTCCGCGCACCGACCGTGGCGGACCTGTTCGGCGGCCTCTCGCAAAGCTTTGAAAATTACACTGACCCATGCGATACATCTTTCGGTCCGGCGGCAGGCAATGCACGCTGCTTGGCAGATGTTCCGGCTGGCTTCCGTCAGCTCAACGCATCGGGTATTGCTCCGGCACCGGGTCCAGGCGAACAGTCGAACGTGCCTTTCATTTCTGGCAGTACGCCAACCTTGACTCCGGAAACCTCTACTTCCAAGACGCTTGGGCTTGTGTGGAGCCCTGGCTTCCTCAATGGCCTCAACGCCTCGTTGGATTGGTGGAACATCCGCATTGAAAACACGATCGTTGCTGACACGCCGACGGACCTTTTGGATGACTGCTATCTACGTGGGCTAGAGTCGCGTTGCGTCGGCTTCACCCGTAACGCGGCGGGTAATGTCAGTGAACTTTCCTTCGGGTTGCGTAATGCCGGCTACGTGGAAACCGAAGGTTTCGACTTTGACCTGACCTATCGCTTTGAAACTCAGTGGGGCAATTTCACCACCTCGCTCCTGAATACATATGTGTCCAAGAACGAGCTGAAAGCTGATAACACCGACAATCCCCCCAGCCAGCAGAACGGCTTTGGTGGCAACTTCCGGGTTCGCTCCAATCTTTCGGTGAACTGGCAGTGGGACGATTGGTCTGTAACCTGGAGTACGCGTTATTTCTCGCGCACCAAGGAGCGCTGCTTTGCTGATGACCGCTGCAGCTTGCCGAACTTCAGTGCCCCTGAATTCCAGGGCTCTATCGTTGGCATGAATGAACTAGGCTCGAATACGTTCCACGACCTGCAAGTTGCCTACGTCCTTCCCTGGAACGCGACGGTTGCCGTTGGTGCGAACAACATTTTCGAACACTACTCTGCGCCTGCTTACGGTCAACCCAATTCCGGCTATTCCTATTACGGTGGGTATGACATCGGTCGTTTCATGTACATGAAGTATCAGCAGCGCTTCTGATGCAGATCAGAACCGAGGTTTAAGGAAACGGCCCCGGGAGGGGCCGTTTTTTGTTGTGATATTCCTAAGCATCAAGCTAAAAGAGTAATCAGTCTGGCGTGGAATAAGTCATGCCGTTCACCCCGGAATCAAGGTCTGGATCACATGCTCGACGTAGGCCTCGAAGTCTTCGCGGGCCTGCTTGGGCTGCTGCAGTTGCAGCGAGAGCTGCAGGAAGCCGACGTAGGCGGCGTAGGCCAGGCGGGCGCGGTGTTGGGCGTCGGTGCGGCTGAGGCCGGCCTGGCGGAACGAGGCGATCAGATAGTCGAGGCGGCGCTGCGAGACGCGGTCGATGACCGGGCGCACGGCCGGGTGGTCGAGTGCCTTGAGCAGTTCGCTGTAGATGACGTGCGGCTTGACTTCGTGCGCGACCAGTTGGAACAGCGCACGCAGGCGTGCGCTCGGGTCCGGGACGTCTTCCAGGCTGCCAAACACTTCTTTTTGTTCGAAGATCTCCCAGCGCTCCAGGGCTGCCTGCAGCAAGGCATCGCGCGAGGGAAAATGCCAGTAGAAGCTGCCCTTGGTCACGCCGAGACGGCGTGCCAACGGCTCCACCGCCACGGCGCCCACCCCTTGTTCGGCGATCAGGTCCAGTGCGGCCTGCGCCCAATCGTCCGCGCTGAGGCGGTTGCCGCGACCGGAAGTGGCGCGGGGCGTGGTGAGGCTTGGGTCGGTGATGTCATTCATTGCAGCGATTTAACCATACGCTTGAGTCAGTTGCAGTATGCATCACAAAAGACACACCACGGCCATGATTCAACGGCTTAACCGTCCATACCAGGCAGTATTGACAGCAGCCCGGGCAGATCCATACCATGAGGTATGGTCACTTCCCCTCCTAGCCTCGCCCACCGTGCGTCCACCACGCGCATCGACGCTGGCGAGACGTCGCTCGCGGTGTCGGTGCGCGGCACGGAGCACGCGCCGACGGTGCTGCTGGCACACGGGTTTGGACAGACCCGGCATGCCTGGGAAGGCACGGCGGCCCAATTGGCCCATGCTGGCTACCGGGCGCTGGCCTACGATGCGCGCGGTCATGGCGATTCCGGTTTCAACGACGCAGACCTGCCCTACTCGGCCACGCAATTCACCGATGACCTGATCGTGCTGGCAGGCGAGCAGGCCGAGCCGCCGGTGCTGGTTGCCGCATCCATGGGCGGCTTGTTCGGCCTGCTTGCGGAGGCGCGCTGGCCAGGTCTGTTTCGCGCGATCGTGCTGGTCGACATCACGCCGCGCTGGGATACCGCAGGCGTGGAGCGCATCCTGCGCTTCATGACCGCGCATCCGGATGGCTTCGCAGCGCTGGATGCAGCTGCCGATGCGATCGCTGCGTATCTGCCGCAGCGCCCGCGCAAGACGTTTGAGCAGTTGCAGGCCTGGTTGAGGCAGCGCGCGGACGGGCGCTGGCGCTGGCGCTGGGATCCGCGGCTGGTCGATGAACTGGCGGGACAGGATCCGCACGCACAACAGCAGACCTTGCTGGACGCTGCCGCGCGGGTGCGCTGCCCGCTGTTGCTGATCAGCGGCGGGCGCAGCGATCTGGTCACGCCGGACACCATCAAGGAATTCCTGTCGATCGCGCCGCATGCGCAGCACGTGCAGCTGCCCGACGCCACGCACATGCTGGCCGGCGACGACAACACCACGTTTACCGCAACCGTGTTGCATTATCTGGACGCACTGCCCCCGGTTGGCACCATCGCAGCGTCCAACATCACCGAGCATGTCACTGGAGCAAGACCATGAGCATCGTTGCACCGTTCCTCCTCGTCATCCTGGCGGCGGGCATCGCTGCCTATCACCGCATGCGCCTTGCCACCTGGGTCGCGCTGAGCGCCTGTGTGCTGGTGGCCTGCTGGTTGCTGGGTGCCAATCTCACCGCCACCATCGTCGCTGCCGTGCTGGTGGTGCTGGTCTCCGCACCAGTGCTGTTGCCGTTCCTGCGCAAGCCGCTGCTGACCACGCCGTTGATGGGCTTTTTCCGCAAGGTGCTGCCGCCGCTGTCGCAGACCGAGCGCATCGCGCTGGAAACCGGCTCGGTGGGTTTCGAAGGCGAGCTGTTCACCGGCGACCCGGATTGGCAGAAGCTGCTCAACTACCCCAAGCCGCAACTGAGCGCCGAAGAGCAGGCCTTCCTGGATGGCCCGGTCGAAGAGCTGTGCAGGATGGTCAACGACTGGGAGATCACCCACGTCCATGCCGACCTGCCGCCGGAGCTGTGGGAGTACATCAAGAAGAACAAGTTCTTCGGCATGATCATTCCCAAGCAGTATGGCGGGTTGGGCTTCAGCGCGCTGGCGCATCACAAGGTGATCCAGAAGCTGTCTTCGATCTCCAGCGTGGTCAGCTCCACCGTCGGCGTGCCGAATTCGCTCGGGCCGGGTGAGCTGCTGCTGCATTACGGCACGCCGGAACAGAAGGACTATTACCTGCCGCGTCTGGCGGTCGGCGCCGAGGTGCCGTGTTTCGGTCTGACTGGCCCGTTCGCCGGCTCCGATGCGACCTCGATCCCCGACTACGGCATCGTCTGCAAGGGCGAGTGGAATGGCGCCAACGTGCTTGGCGTCAAGCTCACCTTCGACAAGCGCTACATCACCCTCGCGCCGGTGGCCTCGCTGATCGGCCTGGCGTTCCGCGCCTACGATCCGGATGGCCTGATCGGCGACAAGAAGGACATCGGCATCACCCTGGCACTGTTGCCGCGCGAAACCCCCGGCGTGGAAATCGGCCGTCGCCATTTCCCGCTCAATTCGCCGTTCCAGAATGGCCCGATCCACGGCGAGGAAGTGTTCATCCCGCTGAGCCAGTTGATCGGCGGCGTGGAGATGGTCGGCAAGGGCTGGAACATGCTCAATGAGTGCCTGGCGGTGGGCCGCTCGATCACCCTGCCCTCCACGGCCAGCGGCGGCAGCAAGTATGCCGCCGTGGTCACCGGCGCGTATGCGCGCATCCGCAAGCAGTTTGGCCTGTCGGTCGGCCGCTTCGAGGGCGTCGAAGAAGCGCTCGCGCGGATCGGTGGCAAGGCGTATGCGATCAGCGCGTTGTCGCAGGCCACCGCTGCGGCGGTGGACCGTGGCGATGTGCCGTCGGTGCCATCGGCGATCGCCAAGTATCACTGCACCACCATGGGCCGCGAAGTGGTCAGCGACATGATGGATGTGATCGGCGGCAAGGGCATCATCCTGGGACCGCGCAACTTCGCCGGCCGTGCCTGGCAGGCTGCGCCGATCGGCGTGACCGTGGAAGGCGCCAACATCATGACCCGAAGCCTGTTGATCTTCGGGCAGGGCGCGATCCTGTGCCATCCGTGGGTGATGAAGGAGATGCAGGCAGCGCAGGATCCGGATACGCGTCGTGGCCTGGAAGCGTTCGACCAGAGCCTGTTCGGGCATATCCGCTTCGGCATCTCCAATGCGGTGCGTTCGGTCTGGTTCGGTCTGACCGGTGCGCGCATCGGGGCAGCGCCGGGCGATGCGTATACCCGGCGTTTCTTCCGCAAGCTGGATCGTTATTCCGCCAACCTGGCGCTGATGGCCGACGTGTCGATGCTGATGCTCGGCGGCAAGCTCAAGTTCAAGGAATCGTTGTCCGGCCGTCTGGGCGATGTGCTGAGCCATATCTACCTGACCAGCGCGATGCTCAAGCGCTATCACGACGAAGGCGCGCCGGCGACCGATCAGCCGCTGCTGGCCTGGGCGTTCCATGACAGCGTGCACAAGATCGAAACCGCACTGTCTGCGGCGCTGCGCAACTTCCCGATCCGTCCGGTGGGCTGGCTGATGTGGGTGCTGATCTTCCCGCTGGGCCGTCGTGCCGAAGCACCGGGCGACCGGCTGGGGCACCGCGTGGCATCGATCCTGATGACGCCGAACGAAGCACGCGACCGTCTGGGCCAGGGCGTGTTCCTGACCCCGTGCGCCAACAACCCGGGCGGACGTATCGCCAGCTATCTGGCCAAGGCAGTGCTGGCCGAGCCGGTGGAGCGCAAGTTCCTCAAGGCGCTCAAGACCAAGGGCATCGAAGCGCTGGACTTCACCGCGCAGCTGGACGAGGCCGTGGCCGAAGGCGTGATCACCGGCGACGAGCGCAGGCAGCTGGAAGAGTTGCGCGAGATGATGATGGACACCATCACCGTGGACGATTTCGATCCGCATGAGCTGCGTGCGGCCAGCTACTACGACAAGCCGCAGGCCCAGCAGCCGCGCGAAGCGGCGTAAATCTCAGGCCGAGGTGACAAGCAGACAGCGGCGGGCTTCGGCCCGCCGTTGTCGTTTGTGGAGATTGGCTACCGTGGAGACCGACCATCTCGCAGTTGCATTGCCTGCCGCCGTCACCCTCGACCAGTTCGCGACAACTGCAATTCCAGCGAGCCGCCTGGTAGGAGCGGGCTTGCCGCGATGAAGCTCCACCGGTAACGCCTCATCGCGGGCAGGCCCGCTCCTACCGACAGCGAGCAAGCCGCCTCAACGCGGCAGCCATAGCAATGCCAGGGCAATCAGCGCGGGCAAGGCCTGCACGAAAAAGATGCGCCGGTTGACGCTGTAGGCGCCATAGCAGCCTGCCACGACGACACAGCCCAGAAAGAAGCCCAGCACATCCACGCGTGCCTGCAACGCACCCCAGAACAGGCCCGCTGCCAGGAAGCCGTTGTACAGGCCCTGGTTGGCCGCCAGCACGCGCGTGGCCTGCGCCTTCTCAAGGGTATTGCGGAAGGTCTTCAGGCCCAGCGGCCGCGTCCACAGCACCATCTCCAAGACCAGGATGTAGACGTGCAGCAGGGCGACGCCCAGGCCGGCAACGATGGCGAACAGGGACATGGCAGATCGGCGTGATGGATGTGGCGGCCAGCATAGCGGTGATTGCGGCCCTGCTGTTCGGAGCAGGCGACGGAACCCGGCGCGCCAGCAAGAGATGGGGGATGTGCAGCACCTGCATGCATGATCGGAGCGTCGCCATTGCCGGCATCGGCGGCGTGTCCTGCAATGGCCTGATCTATCTGCTCGCCACGCTCTCCCAAAGGCAAAAGCGGCTAGTTCAAACAGCGGCATCGCTAATGCATGTCATGCCCTGCTTGCCTGTGCACAGCGACCATCTCGACCGGTCCTTGCCCGCCCACCGTCGCGGGACCTTACGCGGCATGGATGCCGCGTAAGCGCCTACCGGGACGTACCTGCGGCGTGCCCTGCCAGGGTGGGCGGGCAAGGGCGCTGCAACCAGGCCACTTGTTGACCGCTCCTAGTCGGAGACCTGATTGCCAGTCTCCGCATCGCGCTCTGCGGGCAGTTTGCGCGCCTCGCGCAGCAGGCCGAACGCGCCCAGGGTCATGCCCGATGCCACCAGCAGTCCGATGCCGAACACCGCGCCGGAGCCGAATGCCGACACCAGCTTGTGCACCCAGACGAAGGTGAGATCGCCACCGCGGTAGATCACCGTGTCGATCGCCGCGCCGGCCTTGTAACGCCATTCCCGATCCACCCGCGTGTACAAGGTCTCGCGCGCCGGCTTGGCCAGTGCGAACTCGCTGGAGCGGGTGATCACCTGCACGATCGCCAGCATCATCGGCAACGGCGAGGCCGTCAGTACGGCATAGCCCAGCGTGATCGCCACGCCCGGAATCAGCAGCGCCGGTGCGATGCCGAAACGCGACAGCAGCGCGCGCGTCACCAGCAGCTGCAGCACCAGGGTCAGCGCGTTGATCGCCAGGTCGATACTGGCGTAATA
Organism: Xanthomonas arboricola pv. guizotiae; assembly: GCF_002940205.1. Lineage (GTDB taxonomy): Bacteria > Pseudomonadota > Gammaproteobacteria > Xanthomonadales > Xanthomonadaceae > Xanthomonas > Xanthomonas arboricola_C. The sequence continues at coordinate 47,950 of NZ_MDSK01000002.1, read as the reverse complement.
GGCGGTGGCCGCCGCTGCGTCCGTGTAGAGCCGGCGTACCAGCGCTGCCTGCTCGTTGTAAAGCAAGGTGCCGACGCCCACGCCGAACAGCACCATGAAGGCCAGCCAGCGCAGCAACGGCTCGCGCACGATCAGCTTGAGCCCGCCCAGCACATCGCCGCCCATCGGCACCTCGCCGGAGCTCAGCTGTCGCTCCTGCTCGCGCGCAACCGCCCACAGGCGCAGACGCAGCACGCAGACCACGCACACCGTCAGAAACCCGGCCGACACCAGCATCAGATGCGCGATGCCGATGCGTTCGACCAGGGTGCGGGTGAGGATCGGCCCGAGAAACGCGCCCAGCGTGCCGGCCGCACCGATGTAGCCATAGTAATTGCGCGCTTCGGCATTGCTGAAGACGTCGGCCATGAAGCTCCAGAACACCGCCACCGCAAACAGGTTGAAGACCGTCACCCACAGGAAGAACGCCAGGCCGCGCCCAGGCACGCCGCTGTCGAACAACACGTAGAACAGCAACAGGGTTGCGATGAAGAAGCCATACACCGCCGGCAGGAACACCCGGCGCGGATAACGGCTGACCAGCGCGCCGTAAACCGGCTGCAGCAACACCATGATCAGGAAGGTGCAGGTGAACAGTACCTGCAGGGTGAAGTCCTTGAGCGGCACGCCATGCGCGGCGAAGAAGGCGATCATGCCGGTGGGGAAGATCGCTTGCATATCCGCCGACGCGCTCATCGCCTCGCGCACCGGGCGCAGCACGTAGTAGCCGCTGAGCAGGCAAAAGAAGTACAGGAACGACCACGCCAGCGGCGGCGAGCTGCGCAATGCCGCGCTCAGACGGCCAGCCGCCGAACGCGGCGACGATGGGCTGGTCATCGGGTTAGGCTCGCCCGCATCAACGGGCGCGACAGCAGGGACATGGCAGCGGCAACACCCGCGAAACAAGCGCGCAAGTTAGCCGATGCCGCGCTGCATCACCAGCAGCAGCGCGCGGCACGTACCGAATCGATCGCCTGCGGAGACGGCACGCCGCTTGCAGTTGTTCCCGCACAGGCGCCGGGTTGCGTTCAAGGGCGCCGCGCAGGTCGATTTATGAACCTAAAATCATCAATAGGATCAATATGATGCCCATTCATCTTGCGGCAGTTTGTGCTATTGCGAAGCGCGGCGCTAGAATCGCCGGAGGCAGTGGAACAGGCGGGACAACCATGACTCAAATGCGCAGGCGCCGACGGTTCCGACCGTTGGCCATCGGGCTGCTCGGGGCGTTATTGCCTCTGGCCCTCTCTTCCACCGCGCAGACACCCGCGCCGGCTGCTTCTGCGCTGCAGCCGGCCACCGTCGTGCAGTCGACCACCGCTCCGCTGCAGTATCGTGCGTCGCTCCCGGCCAGCCAGGTGCTTGCTCCGGCGGCCGGGTTCGATGTGGCCGCGTTCGAATCGATGGCCAACCAGTTGACCTACGGCAATCGCCTGCCCGGCATGGCGATGGCGATCGTGCAGGGCGGCAAGGTGCTGAGCGCACGCGGCTATGGCGTCACCGACGTCAATCACCCGCAGCCGGTCGACGCGCATACCGTGTTCCGTCTGGCGTCGCTGTCCAAGGCCTTCGCCGGCACCATGGCCGGATTGCTGGTCAACGACGGCGTGCTGCGTTGGGACAGCAAGGTGGTGGACTACGTGCCCGGCTTCCAGCTCAGCAATAACGTCGCCACCCGGCAGCTCACCGTCGCCGAGGTGCTCAGCCACCGCGTCGGGCTGACCCGCAATGCCTACGACAGCGATATCGAATCCAACGTCGACTACTACTCGCTCAGCCATAAGCTTGCCGCCGCACCGTTGCGCTGCGCGCCCGGCGATTGCTATGCGTACCAGAACGTCGCCTTCAGCCTGGTCGGCGATGTGGTGTTCGCTGCGTCGGGCAGCTTCTACGAGCAGTCGGTGGAGCGCCGCATCTTCAAGCCGCTGGGCATGAACGATGCGAGCATGGGTCTGGCCGGCATCCAGGCCAGCCCGCGCTGGGCGCGCCCGCACGTGCGCAGCCGCAATGGCTGGGTGTCGTTGACGCCCAAGCCGACCTACTACCGCCTGGCCCCCGCTGCCGGGGTCAATGCCAGCGCCAGCGACATGGCGCAATGGCTGCTCGCGCACACCGGCCACCGCACCGACGTGCTGCCTGCGCCCCTGCTGGCGACGCTGCACGCGCCGCTGATCTCCACGCCTGGGGAGATGCGCTCGGGTTGGCGCCATGAGCGTGTGGACGCTGCCAGCTATGCGCTGGGCTGGCGCGTGTTCGACTACGCCGGCCATCAGGTCGTCTTCCATGCCGGCGCCGTGCAAGGCTATCGCGGCCTGGTCGCACTGCTGCCCGAGCGCGATCTCGGCATCGCGATCATGTGGAACGGCGAGAGCGGCCTGCCTTCCGGCATGCTGCCGACCATTCTGGATCGTGCGCTGGGCCTGCCCGCCAAGCGTTGGCTGGATATCGATGTGGACGGCGACTTCGGCAGCGAGAACATGCTGGCCGAGCGTCCCGATCCTGCTGGCAAGGGTGCCTCGTCGGGCAAGTCGGTGGCATCGCCGCGCTGAGTTGGCGTTGCGGCGACCTCGCACACAGGCGGCTTCGGCCGCCTGTGTCGTTTCTGGCCTGCAGAGAATCGCGTCGGGCGCGTCGACATCGCTGACCGGGAACCTGGCATCGCTGCATGGCCATGCGATGACGGTCATGGCAGGCGCAGGTTGAGTCAGCTTGCCGAGTGCGCGCGCCAGACCTGAAAAGCCAGAGCGTGGCTCGCCCCACGATGCGGCCCACTGCATCTGCCCCCGCTTGGCACGACCAACACACCGCACCGCTACGCCAATCGATGGCGGCACGACCGATCGGGACAGACGATGGTCAGTTGGGCGGGCGGCGCAGCGGTCCAGCCCACCAGCAGGGTTGGACTGGAGAAAGCGAGTGGCGGGTGGCGAATGGCAAATAGCGATAGTGCGGAGATAGCCACAACACTCCGGCCTGACATCCCGCCAAGCAGAACGCGGCGCGTCCGGCAGGCATAGCTTCGGCTGTCCGCGTGCGATCGGCACTTCCTCGATCACGGACGCCCTGGGCCCGCCAATAAAAAAGCTCCCTCCCCGCTGGGCGTCGGGGAGAGAGCTCGATGTTTACGGCGATCGGGTAGTGCGGATCAGATCAGCGGCGCCGGGGTTGCGGGCAGCGCGACCGGAGCGGCCTTCTTCTTGCGAACGGCCGGCTTCTTCTTGGCGACCTTCTTCACAGCAGGCTTCTTGGCGGCAGTCTTCTTGGTGGCGGACTTCTTGGTCGCCTTCTTGGCAACTGCCTTCTTTGCGGTCTTCTTCACCGCTTTCTTGGCGGTCTTCTTGACGGCCTTCTTGGCGGCGGTCTTCTTGGTCGCCTTCTTTGCAGTCTTCTTCACTGCCTTCTTGGCGGCAGTCTTCTTGGTTGCCTTCTTTGCAGTCTTCTTCACTGCCTTCTTGGCGGTTGCCTTCTTTGCAGTCTTCTTGACGGCCTTCTTGGCAGCAGTCTTCTTCACTGCCTTCTTGGCGGTTGCCTTTTTGGCGACCTTCTTGACGGCCTTCTTGGCGGCAGTCTTCTTCACTGCCTTCTTGGCAGTGGGTTTCTTTTTCGCAGCTTTTGCAGTGGCCATGTAATTGGCTCCTCGTCAGTGAACTATGGAGGTGAAACGCCCAGTTGAAGCAAACCCCGCAACGGCATGCCGTCGTCGGGAACCGTCCGCAGGGAATGCGCGACGGGACGGATACAGAAACACCCGCATCGAACAGCGACGCGGGTGCGTGATCGGAGCGACTGCTGCTTTTTTGGAGAGAAGCGGACCCAACTCCACCGTGGATAGCGCTTCGGTGGACATCGGGAACAAGCGTGTCGGCTTGATGTCGATTCTGCTCACTCTCTTTCGCAGCAACGTCTGCTGGGCGAAACCTAATCACGCTTTTTTTTACTGTCAACACTCTTTTGCATTTTTTTTTTCAACGCCTCGTCGCCACGCGTCCCGTCGGACGGCTCCAAAGACGCCGCGCGATGGCGCGCGCAGCTGCCCTTGGCATGCAGCCGTGCAACGCCGTCTGCAAAAAAGCACTGCTTTTGTGCTGTTTTTTTTTAGCGATGCAGACACGCACGCTATCGCCCACCGCAGCGACGCAGCGACGCCCCCCCGCTCGCTGCAGCGCGCGCCGCCTGTCCGCCAGCTGAAAATTTTTTATCGACCAAGCTTGCCCAAGGCCTCGCACAAGCAAAAATGCGCAAACTTGTCGCGCGTTTTTCGACCCATGCATGCACCCGCATGCACTACCAACGGCATGCGTTGCGCACTGTCTCCGAGCTAGGACGCACGCGATGCGGCGGATGTTTTTTCACCGGCTGCACGCCATCTCCTCACGACCGGCTCACGTCAGAAATCCGACACCACGACAGTCGCGTCGCGTTCGACGATGTCGCGCGCGCGTGCCGCTGGCGAGTGCACGGTCGTCGAACATCGGGAAAGGCTTCGACTGCGCGCGACAGCCGGCGCCGGTCGGTCGCGCGCAGATCGGCAGGACGCACGCCATCGGCAGGCGGGATCGGCGCGCGGCCACCGCCACGCAGGCAAAAAAATGGCCGCTCCAACGAGCGGCCATCCGGATCTGCAACGAGCGAGGCGAGCTCAGTGCGCGTCGTCTTCCAGCAGCTCGGCATAGTCGTCCGGCGACAGCAGGTCGTTGAGCTCTTCCTTGTCGTCGAGTTCGACCACGAAGATCCAGCCTTCGCCGTAGGCATCTTCGTTGATGGTCTCCGGCTTGTCGCTGAGTGCGCTGTTGACCTCGACGACGGTACCGCTGACCGGGCTGTAGACGTCGGAGGCAGCCTTGACCGATTCCACCACCGCAGCGCCATTGCCGACCTGCACGGTGTCGCCGACGCCCGGCAGTTCGACGTAGACCAGGTCGCCCAGCAAGCCCTGCGCGTGGTCGGAAATGCCGACAGTCACGCGGCCGCTGCTTTCGACGCGGGCCCACTCGTGGGATTTGAGGAACTTGAGGTCGCCAGGGATCTCGCTCATGGGTGTGCTCCGGGGAAACTGATGGGTTGGGGACAGGTGGCTAGTTTAGACCGCACGACAACACAGGTGCACGCGCGTGTCGGCGGGTGGACGGCGACGGATGCTGCGCGCTGCCGGACGTTTGCACGCCCGGCAGCGGCCCGACTCATTCGCCGAGGATGCCGGGCTGCGCCTGGCCATCGCGCACGAACGGAAACTTCACGCGCGCAACGGCACCTGCTTGCCACGGATGTCCACGCGCAGCGCGTCGATGCTGCCGGCCGGCACGCGCGCGAACGCGATCGCCTTGCCGAGCGTGGGCGAGAAGGTGCCGGACAGGATCTCGCCTTCGCCGCCGGCGCTGAGCACGGTCTGGCCATGCCGCAGCACGCCCTTCTCGTCCATCACCACGCCGATCAGCTGACGCGGTGCGCCCTGCGCCTTTTGCGACTCGAGCACGGCGCGACCGATGAAGTCGCGGCCCTCGTCCAGGGCGATCGTCCAGGCCAGCGCAGCCTCGTACGGACTGACGGTGTCGTCCATGTCCTGGCCGTAGAGATTCATGCCGGCCTCCAGACGCAGGGTGTCGCGCGCGCCCAGACCGGCCGGCTTGACGCCTTGCGCGAGCAGCGCATTCCAGAACGCTACCGCCGCCTGCTGCGGCAACACGATTTCGAAACCGTCTTCGCCGGTGTAGCCGGTACGCGCAAGGAACAGCTCCACGCCATCGCGCGAACGCGTCTGCAGCGCAGCGAAGCGGCCGAGCTTGCTCGCCGCTACGGTATCGGCCGGATCCACCAGTTCGATCACCTTGGCGCGCGCGTTGGGCCCTTGCACGGCGATCATCGCAAAGTCGCCGCGCTCTTCCACGCGCACCTGGAAGGCTGCGGCCTGTTCGCCGATCCACTGCAGGTCCTTTTCGCGGGTGGCGGCGTTGACCACCAGGCGGAAGAAGTCCTCGCGCAGGAAGTAGACGATCAGATCATCGATCACCCCGCCCTGCGGGTTGAGCATGCAGGTGTACAGCGCCTTGCCGGAGACCTTGAGCTTGTCCACCGAGTTGGCCAGCAGGTAGCGCAGGAACGCGCGCACGCGTGCACCGTGCAGGTCGACCACGGTCATGTGGCTGACATCGAACATGCCGGCGTCGCGACGCACCTGGTGGTGCTCGTCCAGCTGCGAGCCGTAATGGATCGGCATGTCCCAACCGCCGAAGTCGACCATCTTGGCGCCGAGCGCACGATGGGTGTCGTTGAGGATGGTCTTCTGGGTCATGCGCACCGGTCCAAGGGAAAGAGGACCATTATCGCCGCCCGGCCGTGCCTGGGGAAACGGCGCAGGCGATGCGGCAACGCGCCGCCGACACCTGGACCTGGCCGCGCCCTATCGCGCCGCGCTGCAGCATCGCTGCATGGGCACGACGCGTGCCCTGCCCGATCAACCGGCCGCCTGCACCTGCAAGGTCATGCCATCGACACCGACGATACGCACCGGTGTGCCGGCCGCAAGATCCGGGCCGCTGACCACCCAGAACGCGTCGTCGACCTTGGCACGGCCACGTCCCTGGTGGATCGCCTGCTCGAGCACCACGCAGCGGCCGATCAACTGCTCGGCACGTCGGTTGAGCAGGGGCCGATCGCTCTGCCGGCCCTTGCCGCGAAACCAGCTGCGATACACCTGCACCGACACGAAACTCAGCAGCACGAAGGCGACGATCTGCAGCAGCAGCGACATGCCCGGCAGCGCGAGCACCAGCACGCACACGGCTGCGGCGGCAATGCCCATCCACAGCAGGAACGCGCCGGGCACCAGCGTCTCGGCAGCAATCAACAGCAACGCCAGCACCGCCCAGGCCACCACGTCCCAATGCATGGCTCAGCCTCCCGCGCGCGGCGGCATCGGCGGCACCCGCACATGGCTCGCCTCGGGTTTGTTCAGCGCCTCCTTGGCCAGCTCGGCGATGCCGGCGATCGAGCCGATGACGCCGCTGGATTCCATCGGCATCAGCACGAACTTCTGGTTGGGCGCGGTGGCCAGCGCCTTGAACGCTTCCACATACTTCTGCGCGACGAAGTAATTGATCGCCTGCACGCTGCCGTTGGCGATCGCATCGGAGACCATCTGGGTGGCCTTGGCTTCGGCCTCGGCCAGACGCTCGCGCGCCTCGGCATCGCGGAACGCGGCTTCCTTGCGGCCTTCGGCTTCGAGCACGGCGGCCTGCTTCTCGCCTTCGGCGCGCAGGATTTCCGACTGGCGCGAGCCCTCGGCTTCGAGGATCTGCGCGCGCTTCTCGCGCTCGGCCTTCATCTGCCGCGCCATCGAGTCGATCAGGTCGCGCGGCGGCTGGATGTCGCGGATCTCGATGCGGGTGACCTTGATGCCCCAGGGATTGGTGGCCTGGTCGACCACGCTGAGCAGCTGCGCATTGATGGTCTCGCGCTGGCTCAGCGATTCGTCCAGATCCATCGAGCCGATCACGGTGCGGATGTTGGTCTGCACCAGCGCGATCGAGGCGATCTCCAGGTTGGAGACCTCATAGGCGGCCTTGGCGGCATCGAGCACCTGGAAGAACACCACGCCATCCACGCGCACCACCGCGTTGTCCTTGGTGATGACGTCCTGGCTGGGGACGTCGAGCACCTGCTCCATCATGTTGATCTTGCGCCCCACGCCGTAGACCACCGGCACCAGAAAGTGCAGACCCGGACTCATGGTGTGGGTGTAGCGGCCGAAGCGCTCCACCGTCCACTGAAAGCCCTGCGGCACCATGCGCACGGTCTTGAACAGCACGATCACGCCAGCGACCAGAACGGCGATGGCCAAGAAAGAAGTCGGAAACATGAGCAGCCCCTTGCGATGACGAGTCGATCCTTGGCTTGAGTATGCCCTAGCGCCACCTGTCCCCACTGCGCGCCCCAGCTTCGGCGACGGCGGCCGCGACCCTGCATGCGGCGCTGTGGCTGACTACCTCGGGCAGCGTGTCGGCGTTGCGCAGCTCGCCGCAACGCGCAGCCGTCGGTAAAAAGGCGCGCTCAGGCGCCGCGCGGCGAGAACATGATGATCGCCATGCCGAGCAGGCAGCAGGCTGCGCCCAGCAGATCCCAACGCGTCGGCGTCACCCCGTCCACCCACCACAGCCACAGCAGCGCACTGGCGATATACACCCCGCCATAGGCGGCATACACGCGCCCACTGGCATCGGGATGCAGGCTCAACAACCATACGAAAATGGCCAGGCTCAGCGCCGTCGGCAGCAGCAACCAGATGCTGTCGCCCTTCCGCAGCCACAGATAAGGCAGGTAGCAACCGACCAGCTCGGCGACGGCGGTGGCCGCGAACAGCAATAGCGTGGTCGGTGCGAGACTCATACGCGGCCTGGCTTGTCGACGCCCTGCTTGCCACCGTCAGCCTGCGGCAGGTCCGGGATGTCGTGCGCCCGATCGACCACAGGCGCATCGATGGCCGCCGTCGCGGCAGCCGACTGGCCGGGAGCAGACGGACCATGGCCGCGTTCGCCGCGCTTGACCTGCTGCCACAGCGCCTCCTGTTGCTGCAGCGACAGCACGCCCAGGGGGGTGCCGTCCGCCTGTGCCTGCGCTTCCATCGCGCGAAAGCGGCGCTCGAACTTGAGATTGGCGTGGCGCAGCGCCGCACCCACGTCGACCCTGGCGTGGCGCGCCAGGTTGGCGCAGACGAACAACACATCGCCGAGTTCGTCTTCCAGCCGCGCCTGGTTGTCGGCGACCGGGCCACGCGCGAACTCCACGCGCAGCTCCTCGATTTCTTCCTGCAACTTTTCCAGCACCGGGCCCGGGCCGGGCCAATCGAAGCCGACCCGCGCCGCACGCGCCTGCAGCTTGGTGGAGCGTTGCCATTCCGGCAGGCCGCGGGCGATGCCGGCAAGTGCGGAGTCATCCTGATGGCCGGCCGCGCGACGTTCGTCGCGCTTGATCTGCTCCCAGTTGGCGCTCACCGCCTGCGCATCGTCGGCACGTTGCTCGGCAAACACGTGCGGGTGGCGACGCACCAGCTTGTCGCTGAGCGTGGCGACCACGTCGGCGAATCCGAACGCGCCCTGCTCGGCGGCCATCTGCGCGTGGAACACCACCTGCAGGAGAAGGTCGCCCAGCTCGTCGCGCAGGGCCGGCAGGTCATTGCGATCGATGGCGTCGGCGACTTCGTAGGCTTCTTCGATGGTGTACGGCGCGATGCTGGCGAAGGTCTGCTCCACATCCCACGGACAGCCGTGCTCACGATCGCGCAGGCGCGCCATCAGCTGCAGCAGGCGCTGGAGGTCGCCGGTCGGCGGGGACTGAGACATGGTGTGTTCCTGGCAGGTGTGGTGCAGTTGAGTGGCGTGCCCGGGCGATGCCGCAGGCACGTGCCGCGTCACCTGGCGGCAGGCGATGGGCAGGGACCGCATTGGACATGACTGCATCGGGATTGCGCGCAACTGCCGGATCCAACCGGCGAGCGCGCAAGCGGCGGTCGGCAGTGCTCACACCAGCCAGCTGCGCCACGGCAGATTGGGATCGCCCAGCGCGATGAAATCGCCATTGAGCAAGGTGTCGCGGCGGTTGTAACGGAACGGTTTGCCGGTGCCGCCGGCCAGCAGCACACCGCCGGCGGCGTGCAGCACGCATTGGCCTGCTGCGGTGTCCCACTCGGAGGTGGGGCCGAAGCGCGGATACACGTCCAGGTCGCCTTCGGCGATGCGGCAGAACTTCAACGACGAGCCTTGCGCGACCACATCGATCTCGCCCATGCGCGCCAGCGCGGCGGCGGTGCGCGCGTCGCGATGCGAGCGACTGGCCGCGACCCGCAGCGGCGTGGCCGCCGGCGTGCGCGTGTGCAGCATCTCGTCGCGGTCGCCATCGCGGCGGTAGGCGTTCTCGCCCCGTGCGGCGTACCAGACCCGGCCATCGACCGGCGCCTGCACCACGCCGAGTACCGGTGCGCCCATATGGATCAGGGCGATGTTGACGCTGAACTCGCCGTTGCGCTTGACGAATTCGCGGGTGCCGTCGAGCGGGTCGACCAGCCAGTAGCTGGTCCAGAACTGACGGTCTTCCCAGGCCACGTGCGCGGATTCTTCCGACAGCACCGGCACGTCCGGGGTGACCCGGCGCAAGCCCTCGACGATGACACGGTTGGCGGCAAGATCGGCCTGGGTCAGCGGGCTGGCGTCGTCCTTAAGCTCCACCGCAAAATCCTGCGCATAGACCTCCATGATCGCCGCACCCGCCTCGCGGGCGATGGCGATCACGGTTTCGCGCAGTTCCATGGGGATGCGGATCATGGGTTGCGCTCCAGCCACTCGCGCGCAATGAACAAGGCGGCCAGCGAACGGCCTTCGGAAAAATCTTCGCGCAGCATCAATTCGTCCAGACGGGCGATCGGCCAGGGCACCACCTCCATCTCTTCCGGCTCGTCGCCTACCAGGCGCCCGGGATAGAGGTCGCGTGCCAGCACCAACCAAGATTGGTGACTCATATAAGTAGGAGCGAGCGTCATCGCGCGCAGCACCTGCAGCTGGCGCGCGCCGTACCCGGCCTCTTCCTTGAGTTCGCGGTCGGCGGCCTGTTCCGGCGTTTCGCCGGCATCGATGCGGCCCTTGACCAGACCCAGCTCGTAGCGATGCACGCCGGCGGCGTATTCGCGCACCAGCAATACGGTCTGCGCGTCGAGCATGGGAACCACCACCACCGCGCCATGGCCCTGGCTGAGCTGGCGCTCGTAAAGGCGACGCTCGCCGTTGGAAAATTCCAGATCCAGCTGCTGGCGACGGAACGGCCCGTCGCCCAGATCGGTGATCTTGTGGATGGTCGGCAGGCGCGGGCTCATGCGTCGCACGCAGCGGCGGAGCCGACCGATAGAATAGGCGTATGCATCGACATGTTCATGAGCCCGAAATCCTAGCAGACCCGGCAGCCTCTCAAGCTGACGAACATTGGCGGCAGCGCGATCTCGAGGTGCTGTGGCACCCCTGCACGCAGATGCGCGAGCACCCGCACACACTTCCGCTGGTACCGATCGCGCGTGGCGACGGTGCGTGGCTGATCGGCCACGACGGTCGCCACTACCTGGACGCGGTCAGCAGTTGGTGGACCAACCTGTTCGGCCATAGCGAACCGCGCATCGGCGCGGCCATCGCGCGCCAGGCTGGCGAACTGGAGCAGGTGATGCTGGCCGGCTTCACCCATGCGCCCGCCGTGCGGCTGGCCGAGCGCCTGTTGGCGATCGCGCCGCGCCAGGCCGGCCGCGCGCCGTTGTCCAAGGTGTTCTACGCCGACAATGGTTCGGCCGGCGTGGAAGTGGCCTTGAAGATGGCCTTCCATTATTTCCATAACCGCGGCGAGCACCGCCGCACGCGTTTCGTCGCGCTGGAAAACGGCTACCACGGCGAGACCATCGGCGCGCTGTCGGTCGGCGACATCCCGCTGTATCGGCGCGTGTATGCGCCGTTGCTGCTGGAGTCGATCTTTGCGCCCTCGCCCGATGCCTACCTGGTCGAGCCCGGACAGAGCGCGGAAGACTACGCGCTGCAGGCGGCCGATGCGCTGCAGGCGGTGTTCGAACGCTCGCCCGGCGAAATCTGCGCGCTGATCCTGGAGCCGCGCGTGCAGTGCGCAGGCGGCATGCGCATGTATCACCCGGCCTATCTGCGCCGCGCACGCGAACTGTGCGACGCGCATGGCGCGTTCCTGATCGCCGACGAGATCGCCACCGGCTTCGGTCGCACCGGCAGCCTGTTCGCCTGCGAACAGGCCGGGATCATGCCCGACCTGTTGTGCCTGTCCAAGGGGCTGACCGGCGGATTCCTGCCGCTGTCGGCGGTGCTGGCCACGCAGCAGCTGTACGAGGCGTTCCTGGACGACTCGCGCGAACGCGCGTTCCTGCATTCGCATAGCTACACCGGCAATCCGCTGGCATGCGCCGCCGCGCTGGCGACCCTGCAGATCTTTGCGGACGACGATGTGATTGCGCGCAACCAGCGCACCGCCGCGCACATGAGCGCGCTGGCTGCGCAGATCGGCGAACACCCCGCGGTGGCGGACGTGCGCCAGGCCGGCATGATCGTGGCGTTCGAACTCACGCAGGGCGGCGACAAGCGCACGCCGTTTCCGTCTGCGGCGCGGGTGGGTCTGAAGGCGTATCGCGCCGCACTCGACAAGGGCGTGGTGCTGCGCCCGCTCGGCGACGTGCTGTACTGGATGCCACCGTATTGCGTGGACGAGGCGCAACTTGCGCTGCTGGCTGCGACCACCCGCCACGCCATCGAGGAGGCCGTTGCATGCGCCTGACCCGCTCCCATGTCGCACTGCCGCTGCACTGCGAGCAGGAGGTGACGCTGCCGGAAGCGTCGGCCAGCCACCTGCTGCGTGTGCTGCGACTGCGCGAGGGCGATGCCTGCGTGCTGTTCAACGGCGACGGCAGCGACTACCACGCGCGCATCACCCTGGCCGGCAAACGCGAGGCGCGCGCATGGGTGGAACGTGTCGAGCCGTTGCGCAACGAATCGCCGTTGTCGATCACCCTGCTCCAGGGCATCGCGCGCGGCGAGAAGATGGATCTGATCCTGCAGAAGGCCACCGAGCTGGGGGTGACGGCGGTCGTGCCGGTCAACGCCGAGCGCACCGAAGTCAAGCTGGATCCGGCGCGCATGGAAAAACGCCTGGCGCATTGGCGCAGCGTGGTGGTCTCGGCGTGCGAGCAGTCCGGGCGTGCACGCATTCCCACGGTCGCTGCGCCGCACGGCCTGCAGGACGCGGCGCGGGCCAGCGACCCGCAGGCGCTACGGCTGACGCTGGACCCGCACGGCGCGCATCGCCTGGGTAGCCTGGCGGTGGACGCGCAACCGCATGTAATCGTGGCGATCGGCCCGGAAGGCGGCTGGTCGCCGCGCGATCGCGCCAGCCTCGCCGAGGCCGGCTTCAGCGGCCTGCAACTGGGGCCGCGCATTTTGCGCACCGAAACGGCGGGGCTGGCGGCGATTGCTGCACTGCAGTCGCGGTTCGGCGACCTATAGCGCCACGACATCGTAGGAGCGCACCTGGGCGCGACCAGGCCTTATCGGCAATGCCCCGTCGCGCCCGGGTGCGCTCCTACGGTACGGGGATGCGGAATCTGCCGGCTTCGCGTCGTCCGTTGCGTGTTGCGTTGACAGCCTCGTCTAGCCCGCGCTGACTCGTAGGAGCGCACCTGGGCGCGACCAGGCCTTATCGGCAATGCCCCGTCGCGCCCGGGTGCGCTCCTACGGTACGGGGATGCGGAATCTGCCGGCATCGCGTCGTCCGTTGCGTGTTGCGTTGACAGCCTCGTCCAGCCTGCGCTGACTCGTAGGAGCGCACCTGGGCGCGACGGGGCTTTATCGGGAACGCCCGTCGCGCCCGGGTGCGCTCCTACGGGGATGTGGAGTTGATCGGTTTGGTGCAGCCGGCTTGCTGCGCCTGGGGATGCGCGCGGCTCAGCGGCCGTGCTGCAGGAACCAGCTGGCCGCGCCGATCACGCCGAGCTGGCCGTGCTCGACGATGCTCACCGGCACCTGCTCCAGCGCCGGACGCAATGCGCCCTTGTCGAGCAGACGTACGACGAAATCGCTTGCGCCCACGAATGCGGCGATCTGCGGCAGGAATCCACCCGCCAGATAGACACCGCTGCGCACGCCATAGAGCAGCATCATGTCGCCGACCACGCTGCCCATGAAGCCGCAGAACGCCTGTAGCGCATCGCGGGCCAGCATGTCCTCGCCAGCCAGTGCGGCAGCAGTGACATCGGCCGGGCTGGCATGCAGCGCCGGCACACCCCGCAGCGCGGCCAGGGCGGTGTAGAGATTCAACAGGCCCGGGCCGGAGAGCAGATGCTCGGTGGCCACGTGCGTGCGGGTGCGACGCAGCTCCTGCAGCAAGGCCACTTCCAGATCGCTGGCGGCAGCAAGCGCGGCGTGGCCGGCCTCGGTCGGCAGCACCACCGGGTTGGCACCGTTGGGAATCCACAACGCCGCGCCCAGGCCGGTGCCGGGGCCCAATATCAGCGCCGGACCCGGCGCGCCCTGCGGCGGGCCGGACAACTGCATGACCTGATTGCCCGCCATGTAATTGGCCGCATGCGCGACCGCTTCGAAATCGTTGACCAGATGCAGCGCCTGCATACCGAGCTGGCGGCGGATCTGCTCAGGCGCCAGCACCCACGGCAAGTTGGCGGTGATCACGCTGCCGTCTTCCAGCGCATAGCCGGCGCTGGCGATGACGCCACGCTGCACCGGCGCGCAGCCCAGCTCCGCAAAGAACGCGGCCATGATCTCGGCCAGGCCCGGGTAGTCGGCGCACCGGTACTTGCGGTAGTCCAGCACCGTGACCGGCTGGCGTGGGTCGACGCCTTCGCACACCAGCGCCAGACGCACATGCGTCCCCCCCACGTCTGCGGCAACGAAGGTGTCGGGGCGCGGAAAGGCCACCGCTTCCATTGGACTGCTTGCGCTCACGCATTCTCCTGATAAGTGGCCGCGGGCTGGCGTCATGCCCGTTGTCCGACGAACGGTAACGGGGTAGACAACGTTGTCAGTAATCGCCGTGTAACGCAACCGTGGCGATCACGATTTAAACAGGATGCCGTCGATTTCATCATCCACTCGAATTCCGCACTTGCGGCAGCGATTTCAGCACAAAATGGCGCCCGTCGTGTGCCCAGGCGCGATTCGCCATGGAAACAGCTGGTCGCGTTGGTGAGCCGCCGATGGCGCATTGCGCAGCCGTATCGGCGCAGTGCGTGCCATCGTCGAGAAATGCTGCATTGCAGCGCAATCGCAACCGCTTCAGAGATCTGTGACGATGTGTTGACAACGCTGTCAGCGCTACGCGAGACTCGGTCCAAATCGGGGTTTCTGGCAGGGGGCCATGGACTGTTCGGTACTCAGGAACGCGCTACTCCCTCGCCGGTGCATTCCAGATTCGTGAGCGGAACATCACCCGATGTCCGACTCGCTGAAGTCGCACTCGCTCTACCGCTTCACCACACGGGGGACACCTCCTCTACCACGCGAATCACCCGGGCCCGCCTCTTGCGACGCGTGCCAGTGCGATCACCGCGATCGGTCAGGGCGTGTTGTTTTGCCGGCCACGCCGAGCGCGTGACGTCTCTACGGAGGCGGCGCGCTCACAGCACTAACCAACGAGGTTTAGCCATGCACAGCCGCACCACGACGTTAGCACTCTGTATCACCGCCGCCCTGTACTGCTCCGGCTCTGCAATGGCTGCCGGACAAGAACAACCAGCAGCGGCTGGCACCACGCCATCTGCCACCACCGAATTGGACACGATCACCGTCACCGGCTACCGCGCGTCGCTGGAGAAGAGCCAGGCGGTCAAGCGCTCGGCCAACTCGATCGTCGATGCGATCAGCGCCGAAGACATCGGCAAGTTCCCGGACATCAATGCGGCCGAATCGCTGTCGCACCTGCCGGGCATCAGCGTCGACCGCCAGTTCGGCGAAGGCGAGAAGGTCAGCATCAACGGCACCGACCCGGCCTTGAACCGCGTGCTGCTCAATGGCCAGACCATCGCCTCGGGCGACTGGGGCGGCAACCCGACCGACACCAGCGGCCGTACCTTCAACTACACCCTGCTGTCGCCGGAAATCATCGGCCTGATGGAGGTCTACAAGACCCCGGAAGCGCGCATCGACGAAGGCTCGATCGGCGGTACCGTGATCGTGCATACCCGCAAGCCGCTGGACCTGCCCAAGAACACCATCCGCGGCTCGGTCGGCTACAACTACAACGACCGTTCGGAAGAAGGCAATCCGCGCGGCTCGGCGCTGTGGAGCTGGAAGAACGACGACGAGACCTTCGGCGCGTTGATCTCCGCCACGCATGACAAGCAGGACCTGGCACGCGCCGGTATCGAATACTTCGGCTACACCACCGGCGCCAACATTCCCGCCAGCGCCACCATCACCGGCGACGGCGGCGATGTCGCCACCGCCCGTGTACCGGCCGGCATCAACAGCGCATTCTTCCAGCAGACCCGCGAACGCAGCGGCGTGCAGGGCGCGTTGCAGTGGAAGCCGAACGAGCAGAACGAATTCAACCTGACCGGCCTGTACATCAAGGGCAAGTACAACAACTTCAGCCAGTCGCGTTACATGTGTCCTGCGTGTGGATCGCCGGCCGCTGACGGTTCTGGAGACAGCATCAATAACCTGAGGCTGGTGACTCAGGCGAATGTCCAGAATGGCGTCGTTACCTCTGCAACAGTTTCTGATGGCGGACTGGCACAGCCGTATGCGCAATTGGACGCTAATTACCGAGAGAGCACCGTTACCACCAAGAGCCTGAACCTGCGTCACGACTGGTCGGGCGAGAAGTGGGTGTTCACCACTCAGGGTGGCTACACCGAGGCAACCGGTGGCAAGGACCCCGAATACCTGATGAAGTTCCTGATGCAGGACGGTGGCTACAACTACGCGTTCAATGGTCAGAACACTGCAGTCAACTATGACAACGGCGGCGCGGCCAACTGGACGCTGCCCGGCAATCCCGCAGGCTTAGCTCCGGGACAGCAAGGCAACCTTCCTGGCACAAGTACCGGCATCATGCAGGCGGGCGGTATCGCCTACCAGAAGAGCAAGGACGATGAGAAGTACTTCCAGTGGGATGCGGCCCGAGACCTGGAATGGGGTCCGTTCACCAAGCTGCAGTTTGGCTACAAGTACATCAACCACAACAACGGTGTAGACGCGCGCGGCAACCGCATCAACACCACAGACCCAGTGTCGTTGACGCAGTTCAATCCAGGCACCACGCCCAGCAGCCTGTACGACGGCCTGGGCGCAAGCGGCGATTTGACCACGTGGCCGACTGCAAACCTCGAGGCGGTTCGTCGTTACTTGCTCTCACAGCCGCAGGGTCCGTACACCACCGATTTCGGCGCGTCTTTCCAGGTCAAGGAAATCACCCAGAATTTCTACACGCAGTTGAACTACGAGACCGGCAAGTGGCGCGGTAACGTCGGTGTACGTTTGGTGGATACCAGCGACAAGTCGGAGTACTGGCAAAGCAACAATGCCGGTAGTAGCTTCGATCGTGTTGCCGAGACAAATAGCTATCGCAAGGCGCTGCCAAGCTTCAACCTCGCCTACGACATTACTGACGATGCAGTGCTGCGCTTCTCGGCAGCCAAAGTTATTGCGCGGCCGCGGTATTCCGACCTGGCCGGCACTTTCACCATCAATAACGGCAATGGCGGTTCAGGCAACCTCACTGCTGGCGGCGGCAACCCCGACCTAAAGCCTTATGAATCCACCAACTACGACATTGCTGCAGAGTGGTACTTCGCGCCTTCCAGCATGCTGTCTGGCGAAGTGTTCTACCGTGACATCAGCTCCTACATCGTCAACGTCACCACGACTCAGCAGTTGAATCCGGGTCCGCCGGCTCAACCAGGCTTGTATGAGGTCAACTCACCGGTCAACGTGTCAGATGCCAAGGTCAAAGGCGTGGCAGTCAATTACCAGCAGTCTTTCGGTCTCGGTTTTGGTTTGCAGGCCAACTACACGTTTGCCGAGTCTGAATCCAGCTCCGACTTGAACCTGCCGTACCTGTCGCGCGATACCTACAACGTGATCCCGTACTGGGAGCACGGCGACTGGACGGTGCGTGTGAACTACAGCTACCGCTCCAAGTACTTCACCCAGATCGGTCGACTGTCATCGCGTGACTTTGCGGATGCCTACAAGCAGTTGGATCTGAATGCCTCGTATCAGATTACCGATTACATGGGCATCACCTTCGGCGCGACCAACCTGCTCGATTCCACCTATCGGGTCTTCAGCAACACCCGTGATACCCCCACGGCGTTCTACAAGAACGGCCGCGGTTATCAGGCCCAGCTGAACTTCAAGTTCTGATGTAGCACCGGCGCGCCACCGACCCTCCACGGTGGCGCGTTTTTTTTGAGCGGTGCGTTGCATGCAGCGCACCGCTCGATGTTGTACCAAGGAGTGGTACTGGCCACGCCCCTTCACTGTCGAGGGAGCATGGCCAGGCCCGCTTTTGCCATCCACGTGCCGGCTGCGCTGCAACCGACACGTCTCGCTTGAAGGAGTGCAGTTCCCATGACGACCGATAGCCGCCCCGCGGCTCCATCCCGCCGCCACGCCGGAGCTGCACCCAGAACGCGAATGCTCGCGCTCGGTCTGCTGCTCGCGTTGCCTGCTGCCACGCTCAGCGCGCAATCGCCTACCGCGGCTACCGCCACCACGCTCAGCCCGGAACAGATCGATCAGCAGTGGCTCAGCGCCACCGCCAAATACGCACCCGAGCGCGAGCGCCTGGTGCGCGAAGCCGAGGCCGGCGCACGCAAGGGTCCGTTCCGCCCCGACTGGGCTGCACTCAAGGCCTATGAATCGCCGGCGTGGTACGACAATGCCAAGTTCGGCATCTTCATCCACTGGGGCGTGTTCTCGGTGCCGGCGTTCGGCAGCGAGTGGTATTCGCGCAACATGTATCTGCAAGGCTCCAAGGAATTCGCCCATCACGTGGCGACCTACGGACCGCAGGCGACCAGCGGCTACAAGGATCTGATTCCGAAATTCACCGCGCCCAAGTTCGATCCGAATGGCTGGGCCAAGCTGTTCCGGCAATCCGGCGCGCGCTATGTGGTGCCGGTGGCCGAACACCACGACGGCTTTGCGCTGTACGACTCCAGATTGTCGGACTGGACCGCGGTCAAGATGGGGCCCAAGCGCGATCTGCTGGGCGAATTATCCAAGTCGATCCGCGCGCAGGGATTGCACTTCGGTTTGTCGTCGCACCGCGCCGAGCACAACTGGTTCTTCGATGGTGGGCGCACCTTCGATTCGGACGTCAACGACCCGCGCTATGCCGCGCTGTACGGCCCGGCGCAGGTGCGCCTGCCGGGCAAGGACGATGCCGATGTGGCCAACGACTGGACGCCGGTGTCGCAGGCCTGGCTGGACGACTGGCTGGCGCGTACCACCGAGCTGATCGACACCTATCAGCCGGACCTGATCTATTTCGATTGGTGGATTGCCCACCCCACCTTCCGCAGCAGCCTGCCGACCATGCTGGCCTACTACTACAACCAGGGCGCGGCGCGCACCGAAGCCGATCGCGGCGTGGTGGTGAACTACAAGCTGGGCGCGTTTCCGGAAGGGGCCGGCACGCTGGACATCGAGCGCGGCCAGCTCACCGGCATCCATCCCACCCATTGGCAGACCGACACTTCGGTGAGTAATGCGTCGTGGGGCTACATCGAGAACGACACCTACAAGTCGCCGACCTTCATCATCCATATGCTGGCCGATGTGGTGGCCAAGAACGGCAACCTGATGCTCAACATCGGCCCGCGTGCCGATGGCTCGATCCCGGAGACCGAGCGCGGCATCCTGCTGGCGATCGGCAAGTGGCTCAAGACCAACGGCGGCGCGATCTACGACAGCAAGCCGTGGCGCGTGTACGGCGAAGGCCCGACCGAGGTGGTCGGCGGCACCTTCCAGGACGTCAAGACCAAGCCCTACACGGCCGAAGATTTCCGCTTCACCACCCGCGATGGCGCGCTGTATGCGATCGAACTCGGCTGGCCGGCCGGTGGCAAGGCGGTGATCCGCTCGCTGACACCGGCCGACGGCGTGCGCGGCGTGACGCTGCTGGCCAACGGCAAGAAGGTGCCGTTCGAGCAGCAGGCCGACGGCCTGCATCTGAGCCTGCCTGCCAAGCCGGTCGGCGAGCACGCCTACGTGCTGCGCATCGATCTTTCTTCTTCCTCCACTCCCTGACGGATGCTGTTTTCATGAGCAAGCGATTGACCTGGATCCTGCTGGCGCTGGCGCTGCTGTGCGCGCCGGCCCTGGCCAAAACCCCCACGGCGTTGTTCTATCTGATGAACACGCAGAAATCGACCAACTCGTTCCTGGCCAATATCGACAAGATCGACGTGGTGGTGCCGACCTGGTACGGCGTCGACCAGAACGGCCTGGTCAACGGCACGCCCAACATGTACCTGTACGACATCGCCAAGCAGAAGAACCTGCGGGTGATGCCGATCCTGTCGATGACCACCGGGCGCGACGGCTTCCACAAGCTGATGCACGACGAAGCCGCCAAGAAGCGCATGATCGAATCGCTGCTGATCCACGGCAAGCAGCACAAGTACTACGGCTTCCAGTTCGATTTCGAGAACATCGCCTGGACCGACCGCGACGCCTACACGCTGATGGTCAAGCAGACCGCCGATGCGCTGCACAAGGCCGGCTTCAAGATGTCGGTGGCGGTGGTGCCCAATGCCCCGGGCCATGCCGAAGGCGGCCAGTTCTCCAAGTGGATGTGGGAATACTGGCGCGGCGCGTACGACCTCAAGGCGCTGGGCCAGGCCGCGGACCTGGTCAGCATCATGACCTACGACCAGCACACCCGCTGGACCACGCCGGGCCCGGTCGACGGCATGGTGTGGATGAAGAAGCACCTGGATTACGCGATCACCCAGGTGCCGAAGGACAAGCTCTCGCTCGGCATCGCCACCTACGGCTACCGCTGGTACACCGGTAACCCGGTCAAGGAAGACGGCACCGAGGCGTCGAACATCTCGGCCACCTACATCGATGCCGACGAATCGTTCCCGCTGGCGATCGAGCAGAACGCCACCGTGCAATGGGATCCGGTCGAGCAGGAATCGTGGTTCTACTTCTACCGCGACGACATGCGCGAGTGGGTGTTCCGCCCGGATGCGCGCAGCTTCAAGGCACGCTACGATTTGGTGAAGCAGTACGGCCTGGAAGGCTTCAGCTGCTGGGTGCTGGGCGCCGAAGACCCGAAGGTGTGGGACGAGTTGCCGACCGCGCAGCGCTGACCACGTCATCGCACTGTTGCACCACACAACGGGCGCGGTCGGTGGTCGCATCGGAATGCGTCCACTGCATGCCGATGCGTGCACTGCCCGCGCCCGTCCTGCACCACGCCGTGCGGAGCGCGGTCGCTACGCGACACCACACACCGCGCACCGCGCACCGCGCACCCCGACGAAGCGTGCGCCAGTCCCTGCGCGATCCGGCACGGCTTTGCTACTGTGCGGGGCTGCCGTATCTCCCCCGCCATACCGGGATGTGATTGCATGATGTCGAACTCCGCACCGAGCCTGCGCTCACCGTTATCCAGGCCGTCGTTGCGCAGCCTGTCGTCGCGCCTGCTGTCATCGCACGGACGCTCCTCGCGCCTGCTTGCGATGGCGCTGACGGCGCTGGCGTTGGCGGGCTGCGTCCAACGCGATGCAGCGACCGCACCGGCTGCGGCCAACCCCGGCAACACCGCGACACTGCCTGCGACCAGCGCACCGCTGCCGCTGATTCCCGCCCCGGCCGAAGCCAGGCGCGGCACCGGCAGTTTCCGCGTCGGCACCGGCACGGTGATCTCCATCCCCACCGGCAACGCCGAAGTGCGACGTAGCGCCGAGTCGCTGGCCAGCCTGTTGCAACGCACCCGCGGCCTGACCCTGGAAGTGCGCACCGAAACCAGCGCCTCGCCGCACAGCATCCGCCTGGAGCGCACAGCGCAGGCGCCGGTGGCACACAAGGAAGGCTATAGCCTGGATGTGGACGGCAACGGCATCCGCATCACCGCGCGCGATGGTGCCGGCCTGTTCTATGGCGCGATCAGCGCCTGGCAATTGATGACGCCGGATGCGGGCAAGGGCGATGTCACCGTACCGGCGGTGGCGATCCGCGACTGGCCGCGCTTTGGCTGGCGCGGCCAGCATCTGGATGTGGCCCGCCACTTCCACGACGTGGACACCGTCAAGCATGTGCTGGACGCGATGGCCGCGCACAAGCTCAATGTGCTGCATTGGCATCTCACCGACGACCAGGGCTGGCGCATCGAGATCAAGCGCTATCCCAAGCTCACCGAGGTCGGTGCCTGGCGCACCCCGCCCGGCGCCGGCCAGCACGGCACGCCCGAGCGCTATGGCGGTTTCTATACGCAGCAGCAGATCAGCGAAATCGTCGCCTATGCGGCGCGCCTGCACATCACCGTGCTGCCCGAGCTGGACATGCCCGGGCATGCGCAGGCCGCGGTGGCGGCGTATCCGGAAGAAGTCGGCGTGCCCGGCCAGCGCACGCAGGTAGGTGTGGACTGGGGCGTCAACCCGTACCTGTTCAACACCAGCGAACGCAGCCTGGGCTTCATCACCAACGTGCTGGACGAGGTGCTGACCTTGTTCCCGTCGGCGTATATCCATATCGGTGGCGACGAGGCGGTCAAGGATCAGTGGGAAGCCTCGCCCGCGGTGCGCGCGCAGATGCGCAAGCTCGGGGTCAAGGACGCGCATGCGATGCAGGGCTGGTTCAACGAACAGCTTGCGGCCTACCTCACACAGCACGGCCGGCGCATGATCGGCTGGGACGAAATCCTCGAAGGCGGCGTGCCGGCCAGTGCCTCGGTGATGTCGTGGCGCGGCACCGAAGGTGCGGTGACCGCCGCCAGGCAAGGCCACGATGTGGTGCTGGCACCGGGCGACTGGCTGTACCTGGACAACCTGCAGACCACGCGCAGCGACGAACCCAACGGTCGCCTGACCGTACTGCCGTTGTCCAAGGTCTACGCCTTCGACCCGGTGCCCGACACACTGACCGCCGAGCAAGCCACGCATGTACTCGGCGCGCAAGGCGCGTTGTGGTCCGAATACATTCCCTCGCGCTGGCATGTGGATCACGCGCTGTTCCCGCGTCTGTCCGCCATCGCCGAAGTGACCTGGTCGCCGATGGCTGCACGCAACTGGAAGGATTTCCTGGCGCGCCTGCCGGCGCAGCTGCAGCGCTACAAGGCGCTGGGCATCGACTACAGCGACGGCGCCTTCGCCGCCGATATCGCCCTGGAAAGCGGCCCCAACCCGGTGCTGGCCGGCGGGCCGGCCAAGGTGGCGCTGAGCACGCAGACCGGTGCGGGCACGCTGCACTACACCATCGACGGCAGCGAGCCCACGCCGGCATCGCCGCGCTACGAGGCGCCGTTTACGATCCAGCTGCCGACCACGGTCAAGGCCACTGCGTTCGCTGCCAACGGCACGCCGCTGGCGGCCACGCGCAGCCGCAGCTTCGATCGCGCCGGCTTGTTGCGCGTGGACACCCAGGGCCTGCGCGATTGCGGGGACACCGGTGCGCTCGGCCTGCGCCTGCCGCTGCTGCCGGAACTGACCGCTGCCGACACGCCGGTCTACAACGTCGACCTGTTCCATGCCTGCCGGCTGTATCCGCAGGCGCGCCTGGATGGCGTCGGCGCGATCCGGATCGAGGCCGCACGCCTGCCGAACAACTTCGGCCTGGCCCACGAACAATCCAAGGTGGTGCAGTACCCGGCCAAGACGCGCCGCGGCGAGCTGGAAGTGCGCCAGGGCTGCGAGGGCGAACTGATCGCCAGCGTGCAATTGCCCGACAGCGCCACGCTGGGCGAGCAATTCACGCTGGAAACCGCACTGCCTGCACGCACCGGCATCCACGATCTGTGCCTGCGCTTCACCGCGCCGATCCGTGGCCCGTTGTATGCCATCGGCGCCGTCCAACTGATTGAAACCACCGCGCAGGCGCCCCCCGCCGCCACGCGCTGAGCCATCCAAGGAGAGTCACGCATGCCCCTGTCCCGTCATCGTTTTGTTCCTGCCCCCGCCCGTCTCGGGCTTGCCCTGGCCGTTGCCATCTCGCAGGCCTGGGCCGCGCCGCCCACGGCGGTGACGCTGGATACCGGCTGGCAGGTGCGGCTGGTGCCGGGCCAGGAGCAGGCCAGGACGTATCCGAAAGCAGCGGCATGGTTGCCGGCGCAGGTGCCGGGCGCGGTGCAGACCGATCTGATCGCCGCCAAGATCGTGCCCGACCCGTTCTATCGCGACAACGAAGGCAAGATCCAGTGGGCCGGCCTGAGCGATTGGCAGTACCAGACCCGTTTCAACGTGGATGCGGCCACGCTCAAGCGCGAACATGTCGAGCTGGTGTTCGACGGCCTGGATACGTTTGCCGAAGTCACCCTCAACGGCAAGAAACTGCTCAGCGCCGACAACATGTTCCGGCAGTGGCGCGTGGATGCCAAATCCCTGCTCAAGCGCGGCGACAATGTGCTCGAGGTCAAGCTGTTCTCGCCGATCAAGAAGATCCAGCCGTGGCTGGCCAAGCAGCCGTACGCGCTGCCGGGCGCCTACGATTCGGCCTTCGGCGACGAACCCGAGTCCCGCCACAGCTCCACCTATGTGCGCAAGGCGCCGTACAACTTCGGTTGGGACTGGGGCCCGCGCATGGTCAACGCCGGCATCTGGAAAGACGTGCGCATGGAAGCCTGGGATGCGGTGCGTGTGGACGGGCTGCATATCGCCCAGCAACGCGTGGACGCCGACAGCGCGCAATTGCAGGCGCAGCTGGAACTGCAGGCCGGCCGCAGCGGCCCGGTGCAGGTGACGCTGGATGTGCTGGGCCCGGATGGGCAGAAGGTGGGCCAGTTCACCCAGGACGCGGTGGTCGATCCCGGCCAGAACCGTATCGATCTGGCCGTGCGTATCGCCAAGCCCAAGCGCTGGTTCCCGTCCGGCTACGGCGCGCAGGACCGCTACACCTTCGTGGCCAGTGTGCGCGATGCCGACGGCGAAAGCCAGCAGATCAAGCGGGTCACCGGCCTGCGCTCGGTGGAGCTGCGCCGCGAGAAAGATAAGTACGGCAAGAGCATGGAGATCGTGATCAACGGCATCCCGATCTTCGCCAAGGGGGCCAACCTGATCCCGCTGGATGCGTTCCCCGCACGTGTGAGCCCCGAGCGCATGCGCAGCACCTTGCAGGATGCGCGCGATGCCAATATGAACATGCTGCGCATGTGGGGCGGCGGGCATTACCAGGACGACCATTTCTACGAGGTGGCCGACGAGCTGGGCATCATGATCTGGCAGGACTTCATGTTCGGCGGCGCGGTGCCGCCGTACGAGGTGGAGTTCCGCGAGAACACCCGGCAGGAGGCGATCGAACAGGTCAAGCGCCTGCGCGACCACCCCAGCATCGTGCTGTGGTGCGGCAACAACGAAGTGCAGACCGGCTGGGAAAACTGGGGCGACCGGGTCAAGTTCAAGCAGTCGGTGGACCCGGAGGAACGCAGCCGCATCGAGCGCGGCATGACCACCTTGTTCGGCACGGTGTTCCGCGAAGTGGTGGCCACCTACGACAACGACGTGCCGTACTGGTCCACCTCGCCGGGCACCAACTTCGACGGCGCCGCCGACCAGGCCAACGATGGCGACATGCATTACTGGAAGGTCTGGGGCGGCCCCGCGCTGCCGGTGACCGAATACCTCAACGTCACCCCGCGCTTCATGTCCGAATACGGCCTGCAGTCGTTCCCGGACATGCGCACCGTGCGCGCGTTCGCCGAACCCGGCGACATGGATCCGGAATCGCCGGTGATGCGCGTGCATCAGAAGTTCGACAAGGGCAACGGCAACAAGCGGCTGATGCTGTACATCCGGCGCGAATTCGGCGAGCCCAAGGACTTCGAGAGCTTCGTCTACCTGAGCCAGCTGATGCAGGCCGAAGGCATCAACCTGGCCGCCTCGCATCTGCGCGCCTCGCGCCCGCAATCGATGGGCTCGTTGTACTGGCAGCTCAACGATGTGTGGCCGGGTGCGTCGTGGTCCAGCGTGGACTACTACGGCCGCTGGAAGGCGCTGCACTACCACGCCCGCCGCTTCTACGCGCCGGAGCTGATCGCCGCATTGCGTAACGACAAGGGCCAGACCGAGGTGTCGCTGGTCTCCGATCGCACCACCCCGCTGGCGGCGCGTTGGCGCATGCGGGTGATGAACATGGACGGCAAGCTGCTGGGCAAGCGCGAGGAAAAGGCCACCATCAAACCGCTCAGCAGCCTGCAGGTGGGCAACTTCAGCGACAAGCAGTTGCTGGGCAGCGCCGATCCCAAGCGCAGCTACGCGGTGTTCGAGTTGTTCGACGGCGACAAGCTGCTGTCGCGCGAGGTGGTGTTCTTCGCGCCCGCCAAGCAGCTGGCGTTGCCGGCCGCCAAGATCGACAGCCAGTGGCGCGCCGATGGCGATGGCTACGCGCTGACGCTGTCCAGCACCGCGCTGGCGCGCGAGGTCTGGCTATCGTTCGGCGATGTGGATGCCACGCTGTCGGACAACGCGTTCGACCTGTTGCCGGGCGAGCCGTTGACCGTGCGCGTGCGCAGCAAGGCGGCGCTGGCGCAGCTGCAGTCCACGCTGCAGGTGCGCGATCTGGCGAGCACGCTGGCCGGCGCGCCGCCGGAGCCAGCGGCGGCGAGATGAGCTGCAAGACGGCCCTCATCCGCCCTTCGGGCACCTTCTCCCGCCAGGCGGAAGAAGGACGTGATGTGCGGCCATGCGTGCGCGTCTCCCTCGCATGGCATCTAGCGTACGCGGGGAGTAGGACGTGATCTCCTGTCATGCCTGCCCTCTCCTACATGCGTGTCCTTCCCCTCACACACATGCCCTCGCCCGCGTTGGATGCCCTTCTCCCGCTGGCTGGAGAAGGTGCCCACAGGGGTGGATGACGACCCGCCGCAGCAGCAGTAACCACCACACCGTATCGCAGGCATGACATCGCCATGCCAGATCCTCTACCCCCGCCGCAGCCCTGCGGCAACACCAGAACAACGCCGGCGGACATCACCGCTGCGCAGGAGTGAATCGATGTCTTCCGTGTTTGTCTCGCGTCTTGCCATGGCACTGGGCCTGAGCCTTGGCCTGCCCTGTATCGCACTCTCCGCGCCCGCCGACCGCAGCAGCACGCCCGACCAGCGCGCCGCCGCGCTGGTCGCGCAGATGAGTCGCGAGGAAAAAGTCGCGCAGGCGATGAACGATGCGCCGGCGATTCCGCGCCTGCGCATCCCCGCCTACGAATGGTGGAGCGAAGGCCTGCATGGCATCGCACGCAATGGCTACGCCACGGTGTTTCCGCAATCGATCGGCCTGGCCGCCAGCTGGAACACCGCGTTGATGCAGCAGGTGGGCACGGTGGTGTCGACCGAGGCGCGCGCCAAGTTCAATCAGGCCGGCGGACCGGGCAAGGATCACAAGCGCTACGCGGGCCTGACCATCTGGTCGCCCAACATCAATATCTTCCGCGATCCGCGCTGGGGCCGTGGCATGGAAACCTACGGCGAGGATCCCTTCCTCACCGGGCAATTGGCGGTGGGCTTCATCCGCGGCTTGCAGGGCGATGACCTGGATCACCCGCGCACCATCGCCACGCCCAAGCACATCGCCGTGCACAGCGGCCCGGAGCCGGGCCGGCACAGCTTCGATGTGGACGTGTCGCCGCGCGACGTGGAAGCGACCTATACGCCCGCCTTCCGCGCCGCCCTGATCGACGGCCAGGCCGGCTCGGTGATGTGCGCCTACAACTCGCTGCACGGCACGCCGGCCTGCGCGGCCGACTGGTTGCTCAACGGCCGCGTGCGTGGCGACTGGGGCTTCAAGGGCTTTGTGGTGTCCGACTGCGATGCGGTGGACGACATGACCCAGTTCCATTACTTCCGTCCCGACAACGCCGGCTCCTCGGCCGCTTCGCTCAAGGCCGGGCACGATCTCAATTGCGGGCACGCCTATCGCGAACTCGGCACCGCGATCGAACGCGGCGAAGTGGACGAAGCCTTGCTGGACCAATCGCTGGTGCGCCTGTTCGCCGCGCGTTATCGCCTGGGCGAACTGGAAGCACCGCGCAAGGATCCGTATGCAAAGCTCGGTGCCAAGGATATCGATAACGCCGCCAACCGTGCGCTGGCGCTGAAGGCCGCTGCCGAATCGATCGTATTGCTCAAGAACCAGGCCAACACCTTGCCGCTGAAGACCGGCACGCGGCTGGCGGTGATTGGCCCCAATGCCGATGCGCTGGCGGCGCTGGAAGCCAATTATCAAGGCACCTCGTCCGCGCCGGTGACGCCCTTGCTCGGCCTGCGCCAGCGCTTCGGTGCGCAGCAGGTGCGTTACGCGCAAGGCGCGCCATTGGCCGCCGGCGTGCCAGGCATGATTCCGGAAACCGCGCTGCGCAGCGACGGCAAGCCGGGATTGCGTGGCGAATATTTCGACACTGTCGAGCTGGACGGTGCGCCGCGCGTGGTGCGGCAGGACCGCACGGTGAGTTTCAACTGGGATCAGGTCGCCCCCGCAAAGGGCGTGCCGGCCGATCGCTACGCGGTGCGCTGGAGCGGCGAGTTGTTGCCGCCTAGCGCGGGCGACTACACGCTGGCGGTACGGGTGGCGCGCTGCTTCGACTGCGCCGGCCACGACCCGGTGCGGCTGTACATCGACGACAAGCTGGTGGTCGCCGGCAATGCCGAAGACAAGCACGTGCCGGCCGGCATGCACAACGCCGACGGCCGCAGCGTGGAAACCGTGCTGCACTTCGACGACACCCGCCCGCGCAAAATCCGCCTGGAGATGGAACACCGTGGCCAGGACCAGGGCGTGCGCCTGGAGTGGCTGGCACCGGCGGCCGCGCAACTGGCCGAGGCCGAGCAGGCGGTGGCGCAGGCCGATGCGGTGGTGGCCTTCGTCGGCCTGTCGCCGGATGTGGAAGGCGAGGAGCTGCGCATCGATGTGCCCGGCTTCGACGGTGGCGACCGCAACGACATCGCCCTGCCCGCCCCGCAGCAGGCGCTGCTGGAACGTGCCAAGGCCTCCGGCAAGCCGCTGGTGGTGGTGCTGATGAGCGGCAGCGCGGTGGCCTTGAACTGGGCCAAGACGCATGCCGATACGATCGTGGCGGCGTGGTATCCGGGCCAGTCCGGCGGCACCGCGATCGCGCGCATGCTGGCCGGCGACGACAATCCCGGCGGGCGCCTGCCGGTGACGTTCTATCGCTCCACCAAGGACCTGCCGCCCTACGTCAGCTACGACATGAAGGGCCGCACCTACCGCTACTTCAAGGGCGAGCCGCTGTTTCCGTTCGGCTACGGCTTGAGCTACACCAGCTTTGCCTACGGCGCGCCGCAGCTGTCCACTGCAACCCTGCAAGCCGGCAGTCCGTTGCAGGTGACCACCACCGTGCGCAATACCGGCACGCGTGCCGGCGACGAAGTGGCGCAGGTGTATCTGCAATATCCAGATCGCCCGCAGTCTCCGTTGCGCAGCCTGGTCGGCTTTCAGCGTGTGCATCTGAAGCCCGGCGAGCAGCGCACGCTGCGCTTCACCCTGGATGCGCGCGCGCTGAGCGATGTGGATCGCACCGGGCAGCGTGCGGTGGAAGCCGGCGATTACACGTTGTTTGTCGGCGGTGGCCAGCCTGGCACCGGTGCGGCTGGCGAGGCCGCAGCGTTCTCGATCTCGGGGCGTTCGCCGTTGCCGAAATAAGCGATGCATCCGGGTGACCCACAACAGGCGTCGGCCGTCATGGCCGGCGCCTGTTGCAGGATCTGCGCATGCTGCTCTGCATCGCAGGATGCAGCGCAACACGGAATTGGTGATCTATCCGCAGGCAATACGAGGATCTCCGCACACACTTCACACCTACTTGACAGAGCCCAAAACGCGGTCTATCACTAGCCACGGTCGGCAACACGCGCCATCGGCGTTGCGCCCGACGCACATGACGGCAACAGCGTTTCCACGTAGCACCTGCACCGGGAGATGGTTGGATGCAGCATCGTCGTACCGACCAGCGCGTATCTGTCGCCGCTCATGCAGTGCATCGCATCGGCGCTTGCGGTGCTGTCGTCACGCTGGTGCAGCCGTCATGACCAAGCATTACAAGTTGAGCGCAATGCGCTCGCGCTCCAAGTGCATTGCCGGGTACTCCCCGCCCCGCCACTGACGCCTGCATGGCTGTCCCAGCTGGCAGACGCTCCGGCGCCACTGCCGTTCGGTAACCCGCACACGCGTTGATCGCGTGCTGTGCCGTGCCGTGCGCGCATCGCCGTGCAACCGTCTGCCCAAGAGCAAGGCATCGGCAAGGCGTTGCCGTCGGCAACGCTGCCCAGCATCTGGCGAGGTGGCACGTGGCAAAGCGTGAGCGTTCGAACGGCAAGCAGTGGGTCGTGGCAATCCTGACCGTGACCGGCATGGCGTCTGCCGCAGCCGCAGTGGCCGGCACCGTGGAGGGAGACCTCAAGGAAGGCAACAGCGGCAAGCCCGCCGGCAATGCGAAGGTACGCATTGCCGGCACGTCCTATAACGCGGTGGCCGATGCGCGCGGGCACTTCGTCATCCGCGATGTGCCTGCCGGGCATTACGCGCTAGCTCTGGACTACCCTGGCTTCAGCGCCGCCGAGACCAGTGTGCAGGTCGGCGACAGCGGCACGGCATCGGTGGCCATCGCGCTGGAGGAGGTCAAGCAACTGAAGGCGGTCAGCGTGGTGAGCAATCGCTACGACGCCAGCGACCTGAAGATCAACGCCGCCAACACGGTGGACGTGCTGTCGGCCAACGACCTGCAACGCACCGCCGTGCACAATGTGGCCGAAGCGCTGGGGCTGATCGCCGGCATCAACATTACCAGCACCGGCTCGGGCTATTTCGGCGGCATCGATGGCGCCGCGCGTGGCGAAGGCATGTTCGCCTCGGTGCGCGGGCTACCGTCCGAATACAACGTCAACATGATCGACGGCGTCACCGTGGCGCAAGGCATGCCGTACAGCCGCAGCGTGCAACTGAGCCTGTTGCCGCCCACCGGCCTGCAGACCATCGTCGCCAACAAGACCTCCACCGCCGACATGGACGGCGATGCGATCGGCGGCACGCTGGATTTCCGCGCGCCCACCGCCTACGACTTCAAGGACATCAGCAGCGGCAGCGTCACCGGCAGCGGCCGGGTGGAAAGCCGCGCGCGCGATTACGGTGGCGATGGCCTGGGCGGCGGCTTCGGCGGCGAGTTCCAGCACAAGTTCGGTGAGGCGCAGCAATTCGGCGTCTATGCCAGCGCGTACTACGACTACCGCACTACCACCAACAGCGAGGTGGCCGCGGCCACCAGCGCACTCAACGATGGCTCCTGGGAATACCTGAACACCGATGCCGAAGGTCGCAACGCGGCCGGTTTCGATCCGCAACACAACCTCACCAGCACCGGCATGAACGTCGGTATCGCCGCCGGCTGGGAGCGCCGCTATGGTGGCAACGCCTCGTTCGACTGGCATGTGGACGACAGCCTGTCGCTGTATGCGCGCATGACCTACGCCTATGCCAAGACCGAGCAAGGCACCACCTTCGTGCAGTTGCTGCCGCAGGATGTGAGCTACGTGCCCACCGGCACGCCGGGCGTGTTCACCCCGAATATCGGCCGCATCGCTTCGCGCTTCTGGTACGAGACCAACCCGGAAGTCGCCGACCTGGCCACCTTCCAGATCGGCGCCAAAAAGACCGCCGGCGGCTGGACCTTCATGCCCAACCTGTTCTACAGCTTCGGCAATAACGACCGCCCCGACCATGTCGAAATCGACGGGCGCGAAGACAAGTTCAGCCAGGACAACTACGCCTACTCCGGCAACAGCTTCGTGCGCTACGGCGGCGGTGCATTCCCCTACCCGCAACTCACGCCCGCGCTGCAGGCGCAGGTCAACAACATCCCGGCGTTGTACGCCAGCAGCTATGGCGAGCAGACCAAGATCTACTCGGGCCAGAAGAAGGGCGGCGCGCGTTTCGACACCCGCTACGATTTCGAAGATGGCGCGCTGCGGTCAGTGCAGTTCGGAGTGAAGTACAGCAAGAGCAGCCGCCGCTACACCAATCGCGACTGGTATACCGGCGGCGTGGACGGCACCACCACGTTAGGCGATCTGGGCATCTTCAGCGGCACCTATGCCTCGATCTTTCCCGGCAAATACGACTGGAATACACCAAGGGTGAGCGAAGCGGCGGTGGCCGGGGTGATCGCGCAACACCTCACCGACGACGATCTGGACACCTGCGGCAGCGCGTTCTACGTCAACAACTTCAACTGCAACACCATGCGCGGCACCGAGGCGGTCAGCGCCGCCTATGCCACTGCCACCTTCACTGTCGGCAACCTGGATATCGTGCCGGGCGTGCGCTTCGAACACACCGGGATCGACAATACCTTCTGGGTGAGCCCGGTGGATGCGGACGGCAACGAGATCGTCGGCTACTTCGACCACAACCACACCTCCTACAACGAGCCGCTACCCAGCGTGTTCCTGACCTGGCGGCCGGACCTGCGCACCGCGTACCGCGCCTCGCTGTGGACCAGCTATACCCGGCCGGCCTTCGTGCAACTGGGCGGCGGCAGCCAGATCGACATCTCCAATGGCGTCACCACCATCACCCAGGGCAATCCCGACCTGAAGCCGATCGAATCCACCAACCTGGATCTGTCCGGCGAATGGTCCACCGAGCGCGGCGGCTTCTTCTCGCTGGCCGGCTTCTACAAGCAGCTGCGCAACTACATCTACGATGCCGGCTCGGCCCAGGCCAATGGCAACACCACCGGCAGCGGCACGGTGCTGTACCACATGCCCACCAACGGCGGCGACGGCAAGATCTACGGCGTGGAACTCAGCGCGCGGCAGAGGTTCCAGGATCTGCCCGCGCCCTTCGACGGCCTGGGCATCAGCGCCAACGCCACCCGCCAGCATGCGCGCGCCGATCTGGGCCTGGCTGGCTTCGACAACGAACACATGCAATCGGCGCCGTCGGCGATGGCCAACCTGGAGTTGTTCTACGAGCACAACGGGTTCTCGTTGAACCTGAGCTACCACTTCAGCAGCTCGTACCTGCTGGGCTACGACTTCCTGCACGAAGGCGCGCCCTGGAACGACCTGTGGGCACGCCCGACCCGGCGCGTGGATCTGCACACCGGCTACCGCTTCGACAACGGCGTGAGCATGGACCTGTCGATCTCCAACCTGACCAAGGAATACAGCTACTGGGCGCATGTGGGCCGCAACAACCTGGCGATCTCCGACATCGTCGATGCCGGCAGCACCGCCTTGTTCACGGTCAAGTACGCGTTCTAGCGGCGCGTGGCGTACTCACTGCGCGGCGCAACGCAGCGATTCCTTATCACTCCCTGGAGCAGCGATGAAACGCAGGAGTCTGTGTACGTTCGGCCTGCTCGCACCGTTCGGTCTGGCGGCCGCGCCGGCGCTGCCGTCGCTGCATGCGCCGCTGCCGGATGGACGGCCGCATGCGTTCGGCTTCGAGCGCGGCCAGTTCGTGCTGGACCGGCAGCCGTGGCAAATCCGCAGCGGCGAGATGCATCCGCTGCGCATCGCCCGTGCGGACTGGCTGCATCGCATCCGCATGGCCAAGGCACTGGGCCTGAACACCATCGCGCTGTACCTGATGTGGAATGCATACGAACGCGAGCCGGGGCAGTTCGATTTCGACACCGGCGAACGCGATTTAGTTGCCTTCATCAGGCTGTGCCAGCAGGAAGGGCTATGGGTGTATCTGCGCCCCGGCCCGTATGTCTGCGCCGAGTGGACGCTGGGCGGGCTGCCGCCGTATCTGTTGCGCGAGCCGGGCATGCGCCTGCGCGACGCCGGCGACGCGCGCTACATGGCGGCGGTGCAGCGCTACATCGCCGCCGTGGCGCCGCGCATCGCCCCGTTGATGGCCAGTGCCGGCGGACCGGTGCTGATGCTGCAGATCGAGAACGAATACAGCATGCACGGCAGCGACCTGGGCTACCTGCAGGCAGTGGCCGCGCTATGGCGCCAGCACGGCATCGATGGTCCGTTTTCATTGGCCGAGGGCATGAAGGA
The DNA here is from genome assembly GCF_002940205.1 of Xanthomonas arboricola pv. guizotiae. Classification (GTDB taxonomy): domain Bacteria; phylum Pseudomonadota; class Gammaproteobacteria; order Xanthomonadales; family Xanthomonadaceae; genus Xanthomonas; species Xanthomonas arboricola_C. Next base: position 14,167 of record NZ_MDSK01000002.1, on the reverse strand, counting down.
TCTGCGCCGACGCAAGGCCTATCTGCCCGGCGCGGCGCTGGGTCTGGATGGTGCGGATCTGCCCGAATTGCAGGAGGCCAGAACCACCGCAGGCGACGCTCCGGTGTGGGTGGCCGAGGGCTATCCAGGCTGGTTGACGCATTGGGGCGATGCCGATGTGGCACGCCGCGACTACGCACCGATGCTGCAACAGCTGATGACGGCCGGCTACTCGTTCAATCTGTATGTGGTGCATGGCGGCAGCAATTTCGGGCTGAGCGCCGGCGCCAATGCCGAAGACGATGGGTCGCAATTCCAGCCTGCGATCACCAGCTACGACTACAGCGCACCGGTCGACGAAGGCGGTCGCGCCACCCCGGCCTATCTGGCACTGCGCACCATCATTGCCCAGCACAGCAGCGGCGCGCTGCCAGCGATTCCGGCGGCACCCGCGCGCGCGCGCTTCGATTCGGTCACCGCAACCCCGGTCGCTTCGCTCTGGGACAACCTCGGCGACCGGCCCGTGCATACCGATCGCCCCACCGACAACCAGACCCTGCTGAAGCAGAACCTGGGCCTGGTGCTCTATCGGCGCCGCATTGCTGCCGGCACGCAACTGGATCTGGGCCAGATGCACGACTACGCCGCCGTGCACCTGGATGGCCGCGAGATCGGCCATGTGTCGCGCATGCGGCATGCGCACCTCAACAGTGCAGCGCAACTCGCATTGCCGAACGCCGCCGCCCAGCAACGCCAGCTCGACGTGCTGGTCGACACCTTTGGCCATATCAATTTCGGCCCGGCACTGGGCGATGCCAAGGGCCTGCTCGGCCCGGTGCAGCTGGATGGCAACGAGCTGCGCGAGTGGCAGGTGCATGGCATCGCACTGGATGAGGACAGCGTGCCGATATTGCGCCCACTGCAGGGTCCAGCCACGCGCCCCGGCCTGTTCTTTGCGGCAGACATCGCGCTGGACACGGTCGGCGACGTGTACCTGGACATGCACCAATGGCGCAAAGGCTATCTGTGGGTCAATGGACGCCTGCTGGGGCGTTACTGGAACATCGGGCCGCAACAGTGCCTGTTCTGCCCCGGCGCGTGGCTGCGCAAAGGCAATAACGCAGTGCTGGTGCTGGATCTGCATCTACTGGAAGCCACCGTCATCCATTGTGCCGACAACATGCGCACTGCACATGGTGCAGCCACCGCAGCACGCAACACGCATGCGGCGTACGGCACATGCTGAGCCCATCGGTGTTGGTGCCATCGTCCACATCTGCCGCCGCACCACCGCGCACGCTCGGTTTCTGGAGCGCGCTGTCGGCCAACCTGCTCAACATGATCGGCATCGGGCCGTTCATCACCATCCCGCTGGCCTTGTCGGCACTGGCCGGGCCGGCGGTGCTGGCCGGTTGGGTCGCCGGCGCGCTGCTCTGCCTGTGCGATGGCCTGGTGTGGGCCGAACTGGGCGCGGCGATCCCGCGCTCGGGCGGGCCGTACCACTATCTGCGCGAGGCGTACGGGCGCGAACGCTGGGGGCGGCTGTTCGGTTTTCTGTATCTGTGGCAGACGCTGCTGACCGCGCCGTTGTCGGTGGGCTCGGCGGCGGTCGGTTGCGTGCAGTACCTGGCGTTCCTGCTGCCGGGGCTGGGCCATACGCAGCTCACTGCGGTCGCGATGGCCTTGTGCGCGTTCAACACGCTGCTGCTGTATCGCAAGGTGCGCTCGGTGCAACTGCTGTCGTTGCTGGTCAGTGCCGTGGTGATCGGCGCCTGCGGGTGGATCATCGTTAGTGGCGTGCTGCATTTCGACGTCGGCATCGCCTCGGCGTTCTTGCACGCCCGCCCGGCGTCGCCGCACGGATTCTGGCTGGGCTTCGGTGCAGTGGCCTTGATCGCGGTCTACGACTACGGCGGCTACAACAACGTGTGCATGCTGGGCGGCGAAATCCGCAAGCCGCGCCGCACGATTCCGCGCGCGGTGCTGATCTCGATCCCGCTCGTGGCGCTGCTGTATCTGGGCCTCAACATCACCTTGCTCGGTGTGCTGCCCTGGCAGCAGGCGGCGCACTCCAAGGCGGTGATGGCCGACTTCATGCAGGCCATCTACGGGCCCATCGGCAGCACCGTGGCGGTGGCGCTGATCGTGCTGGCCAGCTGGGGCTCGGCGCTGGTGGTGCAGTTGGGGTATTCGCGGGTGCCGTATGCGGCGGCGGCGGCCGGGCAGTTCTTCGGCGTATTCGCGCGGCTGCATCCGCGCGGCGGCTTTCCGACCGTGTCGCTGCTGTTCGTCGGTGCGACCTCGGCGCTGGCCTGCCTGCTGTCGCTGGACGATCTGATCGCCACCTTGATGATCATCCAGATCCTGTTCCAGTTTCTGGCGCAATGCCTGGCGGTGGTGCTGCTGCGACGCAGGCGACGTCGGCGCGCCTTCGCGATGCCGCTGTATCCATGGCCGTTGCTGATCAGCGTGGCCGGCTGGCTGTACCTGCTGGCGACCAGCCCGGGACACCGCCTGCTCGCCGCCGTGGTGGCGCTGTGCGCGGGCAGCGCCTTGTATCTGATCCAGGCACGGAGGCAGCGCGCATGGCCGTTCCAGCAGTGAACACCGCGCAACTCGTGGTGATCGGCGAGGTCTATCTGGACCACATCTTCAGCGGCTTCGAATGCTGGCCGGCACCGGGCGAAGAAGCGCTTGCGCGCCATTACACGCGTGAGCTCGGCGGCGGCACCGTCATCACCGCCTGCGCGCTGGCGCGGCTGGGCTGCAGCGTGCGCGTGCTCGGTGCGATCGGTGCGCAGGACCGTGCGCTGTTCGCCCAGCGTCTGGGCGAGTTCGGTGTCTCGGCCGACGGGCTGGTCGATTCGGAAGCCGGCACCGGCGTGACCACCAGCGTGTCGTTACAGGAGGACCGCTCGTTCTTCACCTATGTCGGCGCCAATGCCGGGTTGGGCACGCTGCTGCTGCGCGAGCAATCCATTGCCGCGATGTGCGCGGCCCGGCATGTGCATTTCGCAATGCCGTTGCCGGCCGCGTTGGCTGCCGTCGTGTTGCCGCCGCTGGCAAACGCCGGCTGCACCACCTCGCTGGATGTGGGCTTCAGCCCGGCCTGGCTCACCGACCCGGCCAACCACGCCACCTGCCGCGCAGTGACCTGGTTCCTGCCGAACCAGAAAGAGGCCGCGCTGATGGGCTGCGGCGATGGTGCCGATGCCTGCCTGGCGTGGGCGCGCGCGCTTGGCCTGCGGCAGGCGGTGATCAAGCGCGGCGCGGCGGGCGCCATGGTGATCGACCACAACGGCGCACGCCCGATCGCCGCGCCCATCGTGCCGGTGCGCGACACCACCGGTGCCGGCGATGCCTTCGATGCCGGCTTTCTGGCCACCCAGCTGCGCGGCCTGTCGCTGGACGAGAGCGCACAGCACGGCTGCCATGCCGGCGCAGCCTGCTGCAGCGCGCTCGGCGCGCTCGGCGGCCTTTTTCTCTTATCTCCCCCCACATACGAGGACGTTCCATGAGCACTTCTGTCGACAATCGCAAGCTGACCCTGATCGGCGGCGGCGGCGTCCGCACGCCGTTGGTGGTGTACGGCGTCAACGAGGCCGCCGAAGCGCTGGGTGCGCGCGACATCGTGCTGTACGACCCCGACCAGGAGCGCCTGGCGCTGATGGTGGCGATGGGCCGCGCCATCGTCGCCGAGTCCGGCGGCGCGTTGCAGGTGCACGCCGCGCCCTCGCTGGAAGCGGCGATCGAAGGCGCGCACTTCGTGCTCAACAGCATCCGCGTCGGCGGTATCGCCCAGCGCGCCTCCGACGAGCAGACCATCATCCGCCACGGTTATTCCGGCCAGGAAACCACCGGCCCCGGCGGCGTGGCCAAGGCCTTGCGCACGGTGCCGGTGGCGATCGAACAGGCGCGCCTGATCGAGCGCCTGAGCCCGGACGCCTGGTTGGTCAGCTTCACCAATCCGGCCGGGCTGATCACCCAGGCCATCTGCGCGCACACCCGCGCGCGCGTGGTCGGCATCTGCGACACGCCGGTGGAGCTGTTCCACAACATCGCGCGCGCGCTCGGCGAGCCGGCCGAAGAGGTGGAATGCGACTACGTCGGCCTCAATCATCTGGGCTGGATCCGCGCGGTGCGCCTGCGCGGCGTGGACATCCTCGACCGCGTGCTCGCCGACGACGCCATCCTGCGCCAGCTGTACCTGGCGCCGTTGTTCGACTTCGACATGCTGCGCGCGCTGCGGCTGATTCCCACCGAGTACCTGTACTTCTTCTACGAACGCCGCCGCGCCCTGGACAACCAGCGCGCCAGCGGGGCCAGCCGCGGTGGCGAGATCGAACGACTCAACCGCAGTCTGATCGGCGACCTGCGCAGCCGCCTGGAGGCTGGCGACACCGCCGGCGCGGTGCAGACCTATGGAGCCTACCTGGCGCAGCGCTCCGGCTCGTACATGAAGCTGGAGGCCGAGGCCGGCTCGGCGTTCGCGCCGGATCTGGCGCCGCAGCCGGACCCGTTCCGTGCCAGCACCGGCTATCACCGCATCGCGGTGGACGTAATGAGCGCGCTGACCGGCGCCCGCCCCAGCCGGCACGTGGTCAACGTGCGCAACCAGGGCGCGCTGGCCGAACTGGCCGACGACGACATCGTGGAAATCGCTTCGGACATCGACCGCGACCGCATCGTGCCGATCCCGGCCGCGCCGCTGCCCAGCGCCGTAAAGGGACTGGTGCACACGTTCAAGGCGTACGAGCATGCGGCGATCGAGGCGGCGCTGAGCGGCAACCATCTGGATGCCTGCAAGGCCATGCTGATCCACCCCGCCATCGGCGAGTGGAGCCCATCGCGGCGGCTGCTGGACGAACTGTTCGGACATGCGCACGACGATGGCCACTGCGCGGGACCGGCGCAGTGGCGCGGGCATGCGGCCGGTTGAAAGCCGGTGCCGCGCGACCGCGGAGGACGCGGACCGGCCACTTCGCCATGGCCGCAGCCCACGCGTACGGCGCCGAATTGTGCGGGCGCACTATGCACATTCGGCGCACACGTTGTATGGTCATCGGGAATTGGTCATGCATAGGTCTCATCATCGGCCCGGCACGTGATGCCGCCGCTGCAAGGATGTCCGCTGCGTCGACCGCTTGCTGAAATTCCAGGGAGCTCCAGGTCATGCACACCCGCCGCGACATCCTCCAGTTGCTGGGCGCCAGCGCGGGCGCCGGCCTGCTCGCCGGCGCACTGCCCGCCTTCGCCGCCCCCGTTGCCGGCACCTCCACGGCTGCCGGCAACTTCGTCAGCAAGCGCCCGCCCAAGGCGCAGCGCCGCTTCGTCAGCACGGCGGTCGAGCGGCAGATCGTGCAGATCAAGGCGCGCATCGCCGACCCCGAGCTGGCCTGGCTGTTCGAGAACTGCTACCCCAACACGCTGGACACCACGGTGGAAACCGGCACCCGCAACGGCAAGCCGGACACCTTCGTCATCACCGGCGACATCCATGCGATGTGGCTGCGCGACTCCTCCGCCCAGGTGCACCCGTATGTGCCGCTGGCCAGGCGCGACCCTGCCTTGCGGCGCATGTTCCATGGCCTGATCCAGCGCCAGGCCGCCTGCATCCGGCTCGACCCGTACGCCAACGCCTTCCTGCCCGATGGCCAGACCCAGCGCCTGAAGTGGTCGCTCAACGACATCACCGAGATGAAGCCCGGCGTAGGCGAGCGCAAGTGGGAAATCGATTCGCTGTGCTACCCGATCCGCATCGCGCACGAATACTGGCGCGCCACCGGCGATGCCGCCCCGTTCGACGACGACTGGCGCGCGGCGATGCAGGTGGTGGTCAGAACCTTCCGCGAGCAACAGCGCAAGGACGACCGCGGCCCCTACGTGTTCCAGCGCCCCTCGCCGCTGGCGACCGAGACCCTGGTGCTGGAAGGCTACGGCCAGCCGACCAAGCCCAACGGCATGATCCACTCGATGTTCCGCCCCTCCGACGATGCCTGCGTGTATCCGTTGTTCGTGCCGGCCAACCTGTTCGCGGTGGCCTCGCTGCGCCAGCTGGCGACGATGAGCACGGCCCTGCATCGCGATGCCGGGTTCGCCGCCGACTGCACCGCGCTGGCCGACGAAGTGGAAGCGGCGACACACAAGTTCGGCCAGCAGCGCGATGCCGATGGGCAGGCCTACTGGGCATTCGAGGTGGATGGCTACGGCAACCAGTTGTTCATCGACGACGCCAACGCCCCCGGCCTGCTCAGCCTGGCCTACCTGGGCTGCTGCGACCGCGCCGACCCGGTGTTCCTGCGCACGCGCCAGCTGGCCTGGAGCGAACGCAACCCGTATTTCTCGCGCGGCAGCGCGGCCGAAGGCGTCGGCAGCCCGCACAGCGGCATGGGCACGATCTGGCCGATGTCGATCATCCAGTACGCCCTGGTCAGCGACGACGACGCACAACTGCGGCAATGCCTGCAGTGGCTGAAGACCACCCATGCCGGCACCGGCTTCATGCACGAGGCCTTCGACAAGGACAACCCAGGCAGCTTCACCCGCGACTGGTTCGCCTGGGCCAACACCTTGTTCGGCGAACTGATCATCGACCTGCACCAACGCAAACCCCAGCTGCTGCGCAGCGCCTGATTTTGCGAAGGGCCTGCCCTTGCAACGCGGAACTGCAGAGCGCTTGATCTTCCCTTCTCCCGCCGGGAGAAGGTGCCCGAAGGGCGGATGAGGGTACGGCCCGCCCCACTTCGTGACATCCAAGAGCACATCACCATGGCAACACGACGCGGTTTTCTCCAAGGCGCCATCGCCGCAGCCCTGTTCGGCAGCGTCGGCCTGCCCGGCCTGGCGCGCGCGCGCGCCGGCAACTACGCGCTCCCGGCCGATGCGCGCACCCGCGCCGAGCTCACCCGGCATGTGGATGTGTTCATCGGCACCGGCGGCCATGGCCATACCTTTCCCGGTGCCACGCTGCCGTTCGGCATGGTGCAGCTCAGCCCCGACACCTATAACGCAGTGTGGGATTCGTGCTCGGGCTATCACGAGTCCGATGGCTCGATCATGGGCTTTTCGCACACGCATCTGTCCGGTACCGGTATCGGCGACATGCTGGACTTCCTGCTGGTGCCCGCCACCGGCGAAGTGAAGCTGGTGCCCGGCGCCCTCGACGCACCGGACCGCGGCTACCGCTCGCGCTACGACCATGCCGACGAAGCCGCCTCGCCCGGCTACTACCGCGTGCGGCTCAAGGACAGCGGCGTACATGCCGAACTCACCGCCACCGCGCGCGCCGGCCTGCACCGCTACCACTTTCCCAAGGGCAAGCCGGCGCATGTGCTGCTGGACCTGTGCCACGGCATGCAGGACAAACCCGGCATCCCCACCCGCATCACCGACGCGCAACTGCGCGTGGTCGACGACCGCACCCTCACCGGTGGCCGGCGCGTCCATCAATGGGCGCAGGGGCGCTACATCTATTTCGCCATGCGGCTGTCGCGGCCGTTCAAGCAGGTGCAGCTGTACAACGAAGACCAACCGCTGGCCGCAGGCACTCGCAGCGTGGACGGCGTGCACCTCAAGGCCGCCCTGCACTACCCAGATGCCTCAGACGCACCGCTGCTGATCAAGGTCGGCATCTCGGCGGTCAGCGCCGACAATGCGCTGGCCAACCTGGATGCGGAACTGCCCGACTTCGACTTCGCCCGCGTGCACGCACAAGCCGTGGCCGCCTGGGAAAAGGAACTGGCACGCGTACGCATCGACAGCGACGACGACGCACAACGCCGCATCTTCTACACCGGCCTGTATCACAGCCTGCTCGCGCCCACCCTTTTCAGCGACGTGGATGGCCGCTACCGCGGCATGGACCTGCAGATCCACACCGCACCCAAGGGCTATCACAACTACAGCACCTACTCGCTGTGGGACACCTACCGCGCCGCGCATCCGCTGCTCACCCTGGTGCAGCCCGAGCGCGTACCGGACCTGCTGCAATGCCTGGTGCGCGGCGCCAACGAATGCCCGGACGGCGTGGGCATCTGGCCGCTGCAAGGCGTGGAAACCGGCTGCATGATCGGCTATCACTCGGCGGTGGTGCTGGCCGAGGCGCATGCCAAGGGTTTCACCGGCATCGACTACAAGGCCGCCTGGCCGGCCTACCGCAAGCGCGCCATGGACGACACCACCCATGGCCTGGCGTACTACCGCAAGCTCGGCTACATCCCCGCCGACAAGGTGGACGAAGCGGTCAGCCGCACGCTGGAATACGCCTACGACGACTGGGCCTGCGCGCATCTGGCGCAGGCCGCCGGTGCCACCGACGATGCACGCGCACTGCGCGAGCGCTCGCGCAACTACCGCAATGTGTTCAATCGCGATAGCGGCTTCGTGCAGGCGCGTCTGGAGGACGGCAGCTGGGCCACGCCGTTCGACCCGCGCGGCATGGGCCATATCAGCAAATGGCGCGATTTCACCGAGTCCAACGCCTGGCAGGCCAGCTTCCTCAACCAGCACGATCTGTACGGTTACATGGACCTGTACGGCGGCCGCGACGGCTTCGTCGCCAAGCTCGACGAGCTGTTTTCCACCGGCTCCGAACTGCCCGCCGATGCGCCACCGGATATCGACGGCCTGGTCGGCCAGTACGCGCACGGCAACGAGCCCAGCCATCACGTCGCGTATCTGTTTGCCTACGCCGGCCAGCCGTACAAGACCCAGGCAATGGTGCGCCGGCTGCTGCGCGAGCAATACCACGACGCGCGCAATGGCCTGTCCGGCAACGAGGATTGCGGGCAGATGAGCGCCTGGTTCGTACTCGGCGCGCTCGGGCTGTATGCGGTGGACCCGGTCAGCGGCAACTATGTCCTCGGCAGCCCGCTGTTCAAGCGCGCAGAACTCGATGTCGGCAACGGCCGCACGCTGCGTATCGTCGCCAACAACAGCAGCGCGCAGAACGTGTATGTGCAGTCGCTGAGCTGGAACGGCACACCGACCAACCGCTCCTGGTTGCGCCATGCCGATCTTGCCGCAGGCGGCATCTTGGAGTTCGAGATGGGGTCCACGCCCAATCTGAGCTTCGGTGCCAACAAGGAGGATCTCCCGCCCTCGTTCGCCTAGCGAACGCATCGCGGTGGCAGCTTGACCATGACAGCTACCGCAAGCTTCCCTTCTCCCGCAAGCCCCCCTTCTCCCGCAAGCGGGAGAAGGTGCCCGAAGGGCGGATGAGGGACACCACCAACACCGATCCACCCAACGCCCCATCCACCGCCATCACCAGTCATTCGCTACCGCCGAGAATCGCTCATGTTGCGCACCACCCTTGCACCGCTCGTCCTGGCCCTCGCGTTTGCGCTTCCTATCACCGGCGCAGCCGCAGACACCGAACGCTGGCCCAGCTTCGGCACCCAGGGCACGCAGTTCGTGCGCGACGGCAAGCCCTATCAACTGCTCTCCGGCGCCATCCATTTCCAGCGCATCCCGCGTGACTACTGGAAAGACCGCCTGCAGAAGGCACGCGCACTCGGCCTGAACACGGTGGAGACCTACGTATTCTGGAATCTGGTCGAACCGCAACAAGGCCAGTTCGATTTTGCCGGCAACAACGATGTGGCCGCATTCGTACGCGAGGCCGCCGCGCAAGGCCTCAACGTGATCCTGCGGCCCGGCCCCTACACCTGCGCCGAGTGGGAAGCCGGCGGCTACCCCGCCTGGTTGTTCGGCAAGGACAACATCCGTGTACGCAGCCGCGACCCGCGCTTCCTCGCCGCCAGCCAGGCCTATCTGGATGCCGTGTCCCAACAGGTGCGACCGCTGCTCAATCACAACGGCGGGCCGATCATCGCCGTGCAGGTGGAGAACGAATACGGCTCCTACGACGACGACCATGCCTACATGGCCGACAACCGCGCCATGTACGTCAAGGCCGGCTTCGACGACGCCTTGCTGTTCACCTCCGACGGTGCCGACATGCTCGCCAACGGCACCTTGCCGGACACCCTGGCGGTGGTGAACTTCGCCCCCGGCGAGGCCAGGAGCGCGTTCGACAAACTGATCAAGTTCCGTCCCGACCAACCGCGCATGGTCGGCGAATACTGGGCCGGCTGGTTCGACCATTGGGGCAAACCGCACGCCAGCACCGATGCCAAGCAACAGACCGAAGAATTCGAGTGGATCCTGCGCCAGGGCCACTCGGCCAATCTCTACATGTTCATCGGCGGCACCAGTTTCGGCTTCATGAATGGTGCCAATTTCCAGGGCAATCCCAGCGACCATTACGCCCCGCAGACCACCAGCTACGACTACGACGCCATCCTCGACGAGGCCGGTCGCCCCACGCCCAAGTTCGCATTGATGCGCGATGCCATCGCCCGCGTCACCGGCGTACAGCCGCCGGCGCTGCCGGCGCCGATCGCCATCGCCGCCCTGCCGGAAACGCAACTGCGCGAATCGGCCTCGCTATGGGACAACCTCCCCGCCCCGATCGCCATCGACACCCCGCAGCCGATGGAACACTTCGGCCAGGACTACGGCTACATCCTCTACCGCACCACCGTCACCGGCCCGCGCAAGGGGCCGCTGTATCTGGGCGAGGTGCGCGATGTGGCACGGGTGTATGTCGACCAGAAGCCGGTCGGCAGCGTCGAACGCCGGCTGCAGCAGGTCTCCACCGATGTGGATATTCCGGCCGGCCAGCACACGCTGGATGTGCTGGTCGAAAACAGCGGCCGCATCAACTACGGCCCGCGCATGGCCGACGGCCGCGCCGGGCTGGTCGACCCGGTACTACTGGACAACCGGCAGCTCACCGGCTGGCAGGCCTTCCCGCTGCCGATGCGCTCGCCCGACAGCATCCGCGGCTGGACCCGCAACCCCGTCGCAGGCCCGGCCTTCCATCGCGGCTCGCTGCGCATCGGCACACCGACCGACACCTATCTGGACATGCGCGCCTTCGGCAAGGGCGTAACCTGGGCCAACGGCGTCAACCTCGGCCGCCACTGGGCCATCGGCCCGCAACGTGCGCTGTATTTCCCGGCCCCGTTCCAGCGCAAGGGCGACAACGCCGTGGTGGTGTTCGATCTGGATAACACCGCCAAGCCCAGCGTGCGCGGTGTGCAGGAGCAGGTGTGGATCAGGCCGAAGGAATAGGAGGCCAACAGAACGACTGCTCTCACCGTCAGGCGGGCACGGCGTTCGCTACGAATCGGTACCTACCACTCCTACGCTGCGGCTATGAGCGCCCGCCCGCACACACTGAAGACTGCTCGCCACGTTTTGTCAGCCCCCCCCAGGCCGTGGCGCCAGGTGCATCCCACTGGCAACGACTCCACGGCTGCTGATCGCTCAAGAGCTGAATGACGGCGTTGCCGCTGCCGCAGCCTCTTCACGAATGCGCGCGGCCTGCATTTCGGTGGCCAGCAACGTACCGCGTACATCGGTAGTGTGCCGCCTGGCCTGCTTCATGCAGAAATGCGCAAAGCCCGCACTTCCTGGTTGCGGTGTGATCGCGTTTACGGTCAACGCACCGATCAGGCGCTGTTGCAACCCCTGCATCCTATTTTCTGCTCGGCGGATTTCTCTAATGTCCGCACTTGCCAGTTCCTTGTTTGCCATGTCCAGTTCTTCCAACATCAGGCTGACGGATCGCAACTGAAATCCTTCGCGCTCACGCGCTTCATGCAGTTGCGTGGACAGGCGTGCCTGCGCCTGCCTAGCCGTGGTGGCTATGGTTTGCGTGTGGTGGATTGCACCACCTGCAGCATTCACCGCCGGCAGTTCCACCCGCAACCGCAGCTTTGCGTCTAGATATTTCTTTTGTAACTCAAGGCAGGATTGCATGTACGCAATCTGCGGCTTGACCGAGCCTGGCGTTTGCAGCCACTGACCCAACGCTGTTTCGGTCAACGTATCGGTATGTTTTGCATAGCTTCGCGCTGCTTTTTCGCCAGCCACGCGAGGTTTGCCAGTGAGCACTGCTCGCCCGTAGGTCGCCCCTGCAAAAAACGCTGCCTTGGCTCGCTTCGCAAGCGAGGACGAGTGAGCAGCCTGACCCGTTGCTGGGCTCTGATCGGTAGAGCGAGGCACTGCCCGATAGCGTTTCTTCATATCGCTGGCGCAGGCCTGCAAGAGCTCTTCCCGTGCTCTTTCCTGACCGTCGATACAGGCGTACAGGGCGCTGCGCAATTCAAATCCATGCTGCGGAACGGCAGCAGTTGCGTCCATCACCGACGACGCGTCGTCGGCTGCAGGCGATATCCGGTTCTTCGCTACCGACTGGGCAGTCACTGCGTGCCCGGCTGAGTCGGGCATGACGTGGTCAGACACCTGCGGGTCGCCAGCATCGGTGGTTACGACGGTATCCGAGGCTTCTTCTCGGGTACGGTCACTGACGGGCGGTGCGCCATACGGGTCCTCTCCACCCGCTACAGCAGCGAGGCCCGCCTCGGCCGCGGGCAGCAGGTCGGCCACGGCAAGCGATGCCCGATCCACGCCGGGAAGGTCTGCAGCCTCGTACTTGCGATAGCGTTTTTGCTTTCCATGCGCCAGCAGGAACTGGTGTCCACCAACACCCATCGTCACCGCACCCAGCAGACCGGCACCGACCACCAAACCCGTACCCACGGGCCCGGCCACTGTGGCTGCACCAAGCAAGACTGCGGTGCTGACTCCGGCTTTGGTCAAGGTGCTGGCCGTGTAGGTGACGCCGCCAACGACAAAGCCCTTGTTCCAGTTGTTGAAGCTGCCGGCGAATCCGCTGCGCTGGGCCAGCTTGATGCTCAAGAAGTGCTGGTAGCGTTGCGCGCCTGGGCTGAGTTCGCCCGGTTCCAGGTGTTGCAGGAAGTCTTCCACACGCGCCACATCGGCAACCACGCGTTTTTTTTCCTTGCGTGACTGGTGCAGGAACGTACCGCCCAGTGCGGTGGCAGCGACGCTTGCCAGCGGAGCCAACACGAATGTGCCGGCAATACCGGCCGCCGACGCGGCGCCTGCGGCGGCGGTGCTGTGACCGATCAAGCCAGCAGCATTTGCGTTCTTGGCCCCGAGTGCCAGCCCGCCCTGGATGCCGAGCTCTGTCGTGGCCTTGGTAAAGATCACGCCTGCAGACGCCATTGAGGTCATCGCGATGGCGCCATCACGTGCGTTGCGCTGCTGTTGGTAAGCGACGGTATCGATCGCTTCGCTCAAGGCATGGATCTGAGCGCCTGCAACTGCACCCAATGGGCCGCTCCCAAACGCAGGTCGCAGCAACGCCCTCTCCGACTCCAGTTGACGTTTGCGTTGCCGCAGCGCACCGCGTTGTTCAGTCACTTCGCGGGTTTCCTTGTAAGCGGCATAGATCGCAAGGCCAGAGAGCGGCAGCATGGCACCACTGATGCCCAAGCTCATTGCCAGATCGGCAACGCCTCCGGGCGCCCCTTCCTCAGCCAGGGTGTGCATGATGCTCTCGTGCGCTGCAGGCTCGATCGGATGCGGATCCATAGGGTGCTCCGCGCCGTTACCAGGCTGAGTCTGATGGTCTGCTGCCGGCAGTGCCGTGTGATCGCCCGGCGTGTGCTCGTGGGAATGCACAGGTTGGTCGGCTTCCGGAGAATGTTCCGGTTCGCCCGAGTTGGGCAATTCAGCGATCAGTTCCGCCGTATTGTCTGCAGTGCCATGCAGTGGATCGGCAAGATACCTGGCCACCACGAATGCATCGTACACTGCCTCTGCTTCCTGAATTTCGGCCATGACATCTCCGCCGGTATGCCTCCCGGACGCGTGCACGGAAGAGGAATTTTTCCTACGCAAACCTTGTCTTAACGATCCCAGCCCCATGGGCCAGCCATTGGAAGCGGGAAAATCTTCAACTGAAACAGGTGCCTCTGGAGCGGGCGAAACAGACGGACCAACATGACGGCCGATGTGTTGCTGGATGCGCATAGCTTCAGGTCCTCATACGTGACGCGGCGAGGCTACGCCTCCTGCCCACGGGGACCAGCCGATCGACGAATTCACTTTCCCGTGAACGAATCGCAGAGCAAGGCGCATTCGGAGCTGGCTGACAGAGCTGTTGAGGAGTTCGCCTGAAAAGCATCGTGTGTTCGTTGCTTTAATCACGCCTTTTTAGGGCCTGTTAACGCTAGTGGTTGGGGAGGTTAAACTATTGGACATGGAGATCACGCCAGCACAATTTGCCCTCATCGAACATTGCTTACCT
>NZ_MDSK01000001.1 GCF_002940205.1 Xanthomonas arboricola pv. guizotiae | reverse complement strand
AGGTAAGCAATGTTCGATGAGGGCAAATTGTGCTGGCGTGATCTCCATGTCCAATAGTTTAACCTCCCCAGCCACTAGCGTTAACAGGACCTAATGCGTTAGCCCTGGCTCGGCAGGGTCACCGCGCGCTCAAGGCCCCGGCGTGTTGGAGACCGCACGGGGCTGGCGTGGTTGCAGGTCTTGCACGCGGCGTGACGGCGCACGCCAGCGATCGGCGCGCAGCGGCAAATGCACGACATGTCGCGATGCAACGCGTTCCCTGACCAAGCGGGTACTTGCCCGCCATTGCCATGTGCGTGCAGCACGCGCATGCGCCATCCAGCCAGGGAGATCGACGATGGTCCAGACACGCTCCACAGCCGTTGCCATCAGTGCGCTGCTTGCAGTGCTCGGCCTGGGCGGCTGCGCCAGTTACTGCGGCGCGCGTTCCGGCGGGCCGCCCCCGCCGCCTGCGCCACCGCAGGCGCAGCGTGGTCCGCCACCACCACCACCACCGCCGCCGAACTGGAGGCCGAGGGTTTCGCGCCGCCGCCGTGGCATGGCTGATCTTGCCGATCACGCCGACCGTCGGTTCCAGCTGCTCGCGGCGACGGGTCGGCGTGCATGATGGCGAGATTGGGGTGCGTGTCTGTCGTGGATGCGAGCAGCGCGGTGCGTTCGTCCAGCAGTCGTTTGAAACACGGTCTGCATGCGGCGACCCGGGTACCGGAGCCGGGCGGGGCGTGCTGCACCATCGCGCTCCCGGTGTCGCAGAGCATGCGTCTGGACAGCGACGACAGCTGCAAGATGCGTCCCGGGCCCGTGGACGCCCCACCGACGGCGTGCTGCAGTGCGACGCCAGCGGCGGTCGGCGTACCGGATCCACCGCAGCGCAGCGGTGCCAGTCGACCGGCTGCGGACGCCTTGATGGACGTTCAGCCCATCGCTGACGCGGTGTCCGCGCAGCTGGGCACCGATCCAGGCTGCCGCTGTGTGCGGCCATGTTCGCGCTGACGTCCTCATGGGCATGGATTTCTTCGAGCGAATCCATATACTGCCCCCCAGTATTTGGCCGGAGCCGTCATGCCGCATTCGCCGCAGGAAAAACAGCGGGCGCTAGCACGCGTGCGACGCCTGCGCGGGCAGTGCGACGCGCTTGAGCGCGCGCTGGAAGCAGGCGCAGACTGTGCGCCTGTGCTGCAGCAGATCGCCGCGATCCGGGGTGCCGTCAATGGGCTGATGTCGCAGGTACTCGAAGCGCATATCCGCGAAGACTTCGGCCACGCCGCCGCCTCCGATGCGCAGCGCGCCGAGCGTGTGCAGGAATTGCTCGGGCTGGTCCGGTCCTATCTCAAATGAACTCCCACCGGGCCGGCGCCTGCCGTGCCCGTCCTTGAACCTCATCGTCAGGAGCACCACCCCATGAAATCCCGTGCAGCAGTTGCATTCGGACCCGGCAAGCCGCTGGAAATCGTCGAGATCGACGTCGCACCGCCACAGGCCGGCGAAGTGCTGGTCCGCATCACCCACACCGGCGTGTGCCACACCGACGCGTTCACGCTGTCCGGCGACGACCCGGAAGGCATCTTCCCGTCCGTGCTGGGCCACGAGGGCGGCGGCATCGTCGAGCAGGTCGGCGAGGGCGTGACCAGCGTCAAGGTCGGCGACCACGTGATCCCGCTGTACACCGCCGAATGCCGCAAGTGCAAGTTCTGCCTGTCGGGCAAGACCAACCTGTGCCAGGCCGTGCGCGCCACCCAGGGCAAGGGCCTGATGCCCGACGGCACCACGCGCTTTTCCTACAACGGCGAGCCGATCTACCACTACATGGGCTGCAGTACCTTCAGCGAATACACCGTGGTGCCGGAGATCTCGCTGGCGGTGGTGAACCCGGAAGCGCCGCTGGAAAAGGTCTGCCTGCTCGGTTGCGGCGTCACCACCGGTATTGGTGCCGTGCACAACACCGCCAAGGTCAAGCCGGGCGAAAGCGTGGCGGTGTTCGGCCTGGGCGGCATCGGGCTGGCGGTGATCCAGGGCGCGGTGCAGGCCAAGGCCGGTCGCATCCTGGCCATCGACACCAATCCGGGCAAGTTCGAGCTGGCGCGCAGCATGGGCGCCACCGATTGCATCAACCCCAAGGACTACGACAAGCCGATCCAGGAGGTCATCGTCGAGCTGACCGATGGCGGCGTGGATTTCAGCTTCGAGTGCATCGGCAACGTCAACGTGATGCGTTCGGCGCTGGAGTGTTGCCACAAGGGCTGGGGCGAGAGCGTCATCATCGGCGTGGCCGGCGCCGGCCAGGAAATCAGCACCCGTCCGTTCCAGCTGGTGACCGGCCGCGTGTGGCGCGGTTCGGCCTTCGGCGGTGTCAAGGGACGTACCCAATTGCCGGGCATGGTGGAGCAATCGATGAAGGGCGAGATCGATCTCGATCCGTTCATCACCCACACCATGCCGCTGGAAGAGATCAACGAGGCCTTCCACCTGATGCACGAAGGCAAGTCGATCCGTACCGTGATCCATTTCTGACCGAATGGCCAGGATCGGCGCGCGGCCGCTTCCGCGCACGTGGTATCTGATACTCCGGGAGGGGCATGATGAGCAGCGTCTCGATTCATCCTTCGGTAGACAGTGGCATAGCGCGTGGCGGTGCGGAAAACTTCCAGGGCGGAACCCTTGAATGCCACTGCGCCAGCGACAAGGTGACCGTGGACGTGGCTGCGCAGACCGCGCACAACCACGCCTGCGGCTGCAGTAAATGCTGGAAGCCGGAAGGCGCAAGGTTTGCGGTGATTGCAGTGGCGCCGCGCGACAAGGTCACGGTGACCGCACATGCGGAGAAGCTCAAGGTCGTCGATGAAAGCGCGGCGATCCATCGGCACGCGTGCACCGGCTGCGGCGTGCATATGTTGGGTCGCATCGAAGACAAGGGTCACGCGTTTTACGGACTGGACTTCATCCATACCGAGTTGTCGCAGCAGCAGGGCTGGTCGCCGCCGGGCTTTGCGGCGTTCGTGTCCTCCATCATCGAAACCGGCACGCCGCCGGCTGACATGGACGGCGTGCGCGCCCGTCTCAACGCGCTCGGACTGACCCCATACGACTGCCTGTCGCCGGGATTGATGGATATGCTGGCTGCCAACGTGGCACGCAAGAAGGGCTTGCTGCACTGATCGCCCAACCCCGCGGCCGGCACGTCTGCCGGCCGCAGGTTTTTATCGAAGGAATCTCATGGAACGTATCGAACACCATGCCTGCTTCGGCGGCTGGCAAGACGTCTACCGGCATCGCTCGCAGAGCCTGGACTGCAGCATGCAGGTCGGCGTCTATCTGCCGCCGCAGGCCGCCGATGGTCCGTTGCCGGTGCTGTACTGGCTGAGCGGGCTGACCTGCACCGAACAGAACTTCATCAGCAAGGCCGGCGCGCAGCGGTACGCGGCCGAGCATGGCGTGATCCTGGTCGCGCCCGACACCAGCCCGCGTGGCGACGATGTGGCCGATGCGGACGGCTACGACATCGGCAAAGGTGCCGGTTTCTATGTCGATGCCACCGAACAGCCGTGGGCGGCGCATTACCGCATGTACGACTACGTGGTGAACGAATTGCCGGCGTTGATCGAAGCGCACTTCGCCACCACCGGTGCGCGCGCGATCAGCGGCCACTCGATGGGCGGCCATGGCGCCTTGACCATCGCATTGAGAAATCCGGGCCGCTATCGCAGCGTGTCGGCATTCTCGCCGATCGTCGCGCCCAGCCAGGTGCCGTGGGGCGAGAAGGCATTCGGCCAGTATCTGGGGCCGGACCGCGCAGCGTGGCAAGCGTACGATGCCACTGCGTTGATCGCGCAGGCACAGGAGCGCCTGCCGCTGTTGATCGATCAGGGCGATGGCGACGAATTTCTCGACAACCAGTTGAAAACCTCGCTGTTTGAACAGGCCGCCAAGGCCGCTGGTTATCCGGTCACGGTGCGGCTGCAGCCCGGTTACGACCATAGCTATTACTTCATCGCCAGCTTCATCGGCGAACACATCGCACACCATGCCGCGGCATTGCGTGGTTGATCGGCTGGTCGAGTGCGTAGCAGATGCGTGGTATGAGATGGTGGATGGCGGTGCGCATTGCGTTACGTTGCACTGCCGCGCCGCCGCGCCGCCGCGCCGCCGCGTTGCGTGGGCCGTGGCCTGCGTAAAGCGTCGAATCGACCTCCCTTCTCCCCTCGGGAGAAGGTGCCCCGCAGGGGCGGATGAGGGGACGGGCTCACTGGCGGATGAGGGGACGGCGAAGCGCGGTGAAGCGGGCAGGTGGGCTTGTAGAGCAGCCGATCTGCGCATGGCTGCAGGGCCCTTGCCCGCCCGCCGTCGCGGGACACGCCGCAAGTACGTCCATGTAGGCTCTTGCGCGGCATCCATGCCGCGTAAGGCCCCGCGACGGTGGGCGGGCAAGGACCAAGCGAGATGGTGGGTGTGCTGGTGCAAGCAGAGCATGGCGTGCCGTTGTTTGGATAACCGCGTCCTGTCAGCTTCTCAATACAGCGCATTCAACAGGCAGGCTTCAACACGACGTCCTGAAAACTTCCTGGTAAGGCGCGCAAGCAGCCTTTTCGTATCTGAAGTCTGCATCGAACAGCTGCGTCACATCATTATCTTGTCGGCTATAGCCATTGCCACACACCAGGCTAACGCACCACCTGCGCCGCAAGCTTGCCCAATCGGCGCATCGCGCGCTCCAGCGTGTCGCTCCACGGCTGGCCGCAGGTCAGGCGCAGGTGATCTGCGTAGTCGCCACGGCTGGAGTACAGATGACCGGGCGAGGTGCCGATGCGTTCTGCCAGTGCGGCCTCGAACACGGCCTGGCCGCCACCGCCGTCGGGCAATTGCAGCCACAGCGATAACCCGCCTGCCGGGTCGCCCACGCGCGTGCCTTCCGGCCAATGCCGCATGATGGCATCGCGCAGCCGCTGCCCGTTGTCGGCCAGGGTGCGGCGTAGCTTGCGCAGATGCCGTTCCAGATCGTGTTGCGCCAGGTAATCGGCCAGTGCCAGCTGCGGCAGGCTGGCGCTGCCCACGGTGGAAAAATACTTGGCACGCACCAGGGCGTCGGTCCAGTCGCCACCGAGCAACCACCCCACCCGCAGGCCGGGCGAGAGCACCTTGGAGAACGAGCCGCAGGTGATCACATCGGCATGGGTATCGAAATGACGCAGCGGACGTGGACGTTGGCCCGACCAATCCAGTTCGCCGTAGATGTCGTCTTCGATCACCACGGTGCCATGGCGTGCGCAGCTGTCGAGCAACGCACGCTTGGCGCTGTCGGGCGTGAGGCTGCCGCTTGGATTGTTGAAGTTGGGGACCAGCACTGCCGCACGCACCGGCGTGCGCTGCAGCAGCGTATCCAGACGCGCGACGTCGATCCCATGACCGGGAAGATTGGGGACTTCCAGCACCTTGAGGCGCAGTGCCGCCACCGCCTGCAGGATGCCGTGATAGGTGGGGGTTTCCACCAGCACCACATCGCCTGGCGCGGTGAGCGTGCGCAGCGCCAGGCTGATCGCCTCCATCGCGCCGGCGGTGATCACCACTTCTTCCGCGTCGACGGTGGTTGCGCAGTGTGCATAACGCTGTGCGATCTGGCGGCGCAATGCGGGGTGGCCTGGTGGCGGTGCGTAATCCAACGCCGCCGAACGCTGGCGACGCAGCTGCCGCGACAGGGCCGCGGCCAGTTGCGCGGTGGGCAATAGCGCAGGCGCGGGGGTGGCAGTGTGCAGCGGCACCAGGTCGGTACGCGCCAAGGTGTCGAGCACACGCTGCAAGGCCGGGTTGTCGACCATGCCCGGTTTGCGCCGACGTGTGACGGGTGCTGCGGCCGGCAATGCAGGCGTCGTACTGCGTACGAAGTAGCCCGAGCGCGGGCGCGCTTGCACGCGCCCTTCGCGTTCCAGTTGCAGGCAGGCCTGCACGGCGGTGGCGGTGCTGATGCCATGGTTGGCGGCCAGTTGCCGGATCGAGGGCAGGCGCTCGCCGGCACGCAAGGTGCCGACTTCGATCTGCTGCCGCAGCTGCGTGGCCAGCGATTCGTACAGCAGCATCTGCGGGTGCCTTCCATCTGTATTGGTCGATTTGCAGCCTATCTGAATCTGTGATGGTCGGGTAGCACGTTGCAGACTGGCCGTGCCCGGTGAGTACGCCAGGTATGGATTTCCTTCTGTGAGGTTGGCCGTGCTGCTTCCTGTGTTTATCGTCGATGCGTTCACCACGGTGCGTTTCAGGGGCAATCCGGCAGCCGTGGTGCCGTTGCAGGCCTGGTTGCCGGAGCCGGTGATGCAGGCCATCGCCAGCGAACACCATCTTTCGGAGACCGCCTTCTTCGTTCGCGACGACAGCGGGGTGTTCGACATCCGCTGGTTTTCTCCGCTCAAGGAGGTCGGCTTCTGCGGGCATGCGACGCTGGCCAGCGCGTTCGTGATCGCGACGCACCAGCTAGCGGCGTTTCCACTGCGCTTGCGTGCGCCGGCTGTCGGTGAGATCGCCGTTGCCAGGGTGGACGAGCGCAGCTTCGAGCTGCGCTTCCCCAACCAAGCGCCGTCGCTGGTGCAGGTGGTGCCGCAGGCGTTGTCGCAGTCGTTATCGATCGTGCCGCAGGCTGTGTACGCGAATGCGCAGGCGTATATCGCCGTCTACGCAGAGCAAGCGCAGGTGCGTGCGGTGACGCCGGATCTGGGCCGGATGCTGGCACTGGCGCCGCGCGATGTGGCGGTCACCGCACCAGGCCTCGAGCATGATTTTGTTTCCCGCTACTTCTGGCCGTCCAACGGCGGTAGCGAAGATCCGGTCACCGGATCGATTCATGCCGCGCTTGCGCCGTTGTGGGCGCAGCGGCTGGGCAAGACGCAGCTCACCGCGCTGCAAGACTCCGCGCGTGGCGGCGAACTGCGGTGCCGGGTCGAGCCGCAGCATGTCTACGTGCGTGGCAGCGCTGTCCAATATCTGCAGGGAACCATTGCGCTATGAGCACTCCCCTATCCGTGCACGCAGTAGCGGCCGGCGCTGGGCGACGGGCGATCTGGCAATTGCTGGTTGCCGAAGTCCTGATCGGTTCGGTCGGCGTGTTCGTCCACGAAAGCGGGCAGGATCCGGTGACGGCGGTGTTCTATCGCTGCCTGTTCGGGGCGCTGTTTCTTACCGTGTGCGGCTTGGTCGGTGGACAGCTACGAGGGCTATGGCACGAGCGTGCGCTGTTGCGCGATGCCATCGTCAGCGGTGTGCTGCTGGTGTTGAATTGGGTGGCATTGTTCGCCGGCATGGCGCGCTCGTCGATCGGTGTGGCGACCATGGTCTACCACGTGTTTCCGTTCGTGATGTTGCTGCTGGCCGCGCTGGTGCAGGGCGAGCGCACGCGGCGTGTCGATCTGGGCTGGACGTTGCTGGCATTCATCGGCGTGGCCTGCTCGGCAAACCCGGCGCGGTTGTGGCAGGCGGCCGACCGTGGCTATCTGATCGGCATTGCGCTCACGCTGTTGGCGGCGCTGCTATGCGGTGCGTCGCTGCTGATGTCGCGCCGTATCAGCCGCGAGCGGCCGCTGGCGGTGGTGACGGTGCAGTGCTGGGTCGGCACGTTCCTGCTGGCCGGGTTTTCCAGCAGTGCGGCGTTGCACCCGGGCCTGCACTGGCTGTGGCTGGCGGGGCTGGGCGTGATCCACAGCGGCATCGTCTATGTGCTGTTCTATTCGTCCTATCGCCATCTGCATGTGGCCACGATTGCGGTGCTGGCGTTCGTGTATCCGCTGGTGACGCTACTGCTGGACTATCTGCTCTACGGCCACGCGTTGGTGCCGGTGCAGTGGCTGGGCCTGGCGCTGATCGTGGTGGGCACGCTGGCGGTGAATCTGAAATGGCGCTGGCCACCGCGTGTGGCAGACAGCGCACCGGCCTGAGCAAAGTGCCGCCGCGCAGTGCACGCGGCGGCCGTGGAACTCAACGCACGTCGCGCAGTTCCCAGTGGTGCCCGGCCAGGGCCTGCATGCGCTGCTTGAGCAGGTCGCCGGGGATGCTGGTGGTGGCGACCAGGTCCACACGCAGGTCGCCCTGCTTGCCGGTGACCGTGGCCGATGGATCGGTCGCGCCCAGGCTGGGGTCCACCGCGTCCGGGTCGGCCTGCAGCTGGCGCCAGCGATCGAACCAGGCCGGATCACGCAAGGCGGCCTGCAACTGTTCGGCAAAGGCCTCGGCACCATGGGCACTGAAGCTCACGCTCGCATCGCCGCCGCGGGCGAGCTTGGGGTCGGGCAGGCTGATCGAGTAGCTGACAGGCATGTGCAAGGACTCTGATGGATGACGCCGGTACGTTAGTGCAGCGGCGGTGAGCGCTCCGTCGACAGGTGGGGACACGTGGGGAGCCTCCAGCTGCGGCGTCACGCTTGTTTTTGCGAGCGGAGCGGGCGCTGTGCGCTCGCCTCGCCAGGTCTTGACTGCCTCTGGAGAACGAGGATGCAACTCGGAGCTCCGGTTGTCTTTGTGTCTTAGGACATTAGGGGAGTAGGTGGCGCGGATAGGTCTGCTGTAGAGCGGTTGATCTGCGGCTTTTTGCAGGGCCCTTGCCCGCCCACCCTCGCAGGACACGCCGCAAGTACGTCCGTGTAGGCTCTTACGCGGCATCCATGCCGCGTAAGGTCCCGCGACGGTGGGCGGGCAAGGACCAATCCAGATAGTCGGTGTGCACGGGCGAGCAGGGCGTGGCATGCAGTGTTTGCAGCATGCCCAATCAGTTGCCAAGACGAGCCGAGCATTAAGCAGGCTTTCGATGAAGCAACCTCAAAACGTCTTGGTGCGGTGACCTTACCGGTTCCGGGACCCTTGGCGGCATGGATGCCGCCAAGGAGCCTCCATGGACGGATTCACGGCGTGTCCCGGAAGTGGTGAGGGCACCGCGCCCTCGACCAACGAGGCTTTGCTACGACCTCATACGCCTTCAATCAAAACGTGGTTGTCCTGAGTTGGGACCGGACGGTGTGGGTGAGGTCGCGGTTGCTCGGAAACGACTGCATAGCGTGGAGACGTGACTGCAGACCGTCGCCACGCAGCATTTTATGCGGAATTTACGCGGCGGCTGTCGCAGGTCCATAGTGACTTTACGCAGCCCGGGCAGACACTGCGCGGGTTGGCGGAGCGGTTCCGCCGTGGACGATCCCGATGCATCCCTTGACCTGTCTGCTCCATCGCCGCTGCGCGCGCGGTGCGGCAGCGCCTTGCCCTGTCGGCCTGCAGACGCTGCATGCGCCCTCGCATATCGCATCCATCGCGCCGCGTTGCGCGCGTCTCGGGGAGTAGCCGACATGCCTGCCTGGTTGTCCCTGTTGTGCGGCGTGGCCGTACTCGTTGCCGCCGCGTACCTGCTGTACGTGGTCCTGCGCCCCGAAGACTTCTGATGCGAGTGCGCTCCAATGATTGAAACCCTCCTTGTCTACGCGCTGGCCATCGTGCTGGCCTGGCCCCTGGGCCGCTACCTGGCCGCGGTGATGCGCGGCGCCCCGATGCGTGGCGACGTGCTGTTCGGCTGGATCGAACGGCCGTTGTATGCGTTGCTCGGTACCCGCCCGCAGCAGGGCATGTCGTGGCGTGGGTATGCGGTGGCGTTCCTGCTCAGCAACCTGGTTGTCGGCCTGCTCACCTGGGCAGTGTTCATGACCCAGGCGTGGCTGCCGTTCAACCCGGACGCCATCCCGAACATGCGCTGGGACACCGCACTGCACACCATGGTGTCGTTCGTCACCAACACCAATCAGCAACACTACTCGGGCCAGGCGCAGTTGTCGTATCTGGCGCAGATGACCGGCATCGTCGGCCTGCAGGTGGTGACGCCAATGATGGGCCTGGCATTGGCGGTGGCGACCTTGCGCGCATTGTTCGGTGGGCGAGCGGTCGCAACTGTGTCCGACGCCTTGCCGGCATCCAATGCGACGGCCAGCGCCAAGCCACGGGTGGCCGGGCTGGAGGAGCCTGATATCGTCATGCCGCGCCCGGGGCGGCGGCAGTCGGCTGCCGGATTGGAGGCGTTGCCGGAGGCAGACGTCGGCAATTACTGGGCGGATGTGATCCGCGCCAGCGTGCGTGTGTTGTTGCCGCTATGCCTGCTGTGGACCGTGCTGCTCGGCTGGCAGGGCGTGCCCTCCACGCTGCGGGGTGCGGCTACCGCCGCACCGCTGGACAGCAGCGCCGGCATGTCCAAGCAGACCATTCCGGTCGGGCCGGTTGCGGCGATGGTCGCGGTCAAGCAGCTCGGCACCAACGGTGGCGGCTGGTACGGCCCCAACAGTTCGGTGGCGCTGGAAAATCCCACGCCGCTGAGCAACCTGCTGGAGACCTTGGCGCTGGTGCTGTTGCCGATGAGCGTGGTGTTCATGGTCGGCTATCTGACCGGGCGCAAGCGCCTCACCGCGCTGGTGTTCGGCACCATGCTGACGATGTCGGTCGCATCCACCGCGCTGTTGCTGTGGTCCGAAGCGCATTCGGCCAGCGCCAGCTCGGCTGCCTTGATGGAAGGCAAGGAGGTGCGTGTCGGCGCAGATGCGTCTGCGTTGTGGGCGGCCTTGACCACGCAGACCTCCAACGGCTCGGTCAATGCGATGCACGATTCGCTGGCGCCGTTGAGTGGCCTGGTCACGCTGGTGGACATGCTGATCAACGCGATCTGGGGCGGCATCGGCTGCGGCCTGCAGCAGTTCGTGGTGTATCTGCTGCTGAGCGTGTTCCTGGCCGGTTTGATGACCGGGCGCACGCCGGAGTTGTTCGGTCGCAAGATCGAAGCGCGCGAGGTGCAGTTGCTGGCGCTGCTGATCCTGCTGCAGCCATTGGTGGTGCTGGGCTTCACCGCAGTGGCGCTGGCGGTGCCGGCGTTGACCGCCAATTCCAATCCCGGCTTCCACGGCATCAGCCAGGTGTTCTACGAGTACACCTCGGCCTTTGCCAACAACGGGTCGGGTTTCGAAGGCCTGGGCGATGCCACGTACTGGTGGAACCTGAGTTGCTCGGCGGTGCTGGCGCTCGGCCGCTATCCGGCGCTGATCCTGCCGCTGATGGTGGCCGCGCGCATGGCAGTGAAGCGGCGCGCGCCGGAATCGGCCGGCAGCCTGCAGGTGGAAACGCCCACCTTTGCGCTGACCCTGATGGCGATCGTGCTGGTGCTGACCGTGCTGCAGTTCATGCCGGCACTGGTGCTGGGTCCTATCGCTGAACACCTCGCCCTGGCGGCGTCCTGAGAGTTTGAGCAATGTCTACGATCGATACGACTGAAAAACGCGCGCGCGGTGACGCGGCGTTGTTCGATGCCGCCGTGCTGGTGGCGGCGATGCGCGCGGCCTTCGGCAAGTTGGCGCCGCGGCATCTGCTGCGCAGCCCGGTGATGGCGGTGGTGATGGGCGGCACGCTGCTGGCGGCGGTGATCACCGCCAGCGGGTATGGCAATGCCGGGTTCGGCTGGGCGGTGACGGCGATCCTGTTCGTCACCGTGCTGTTCGGCAACTTCGCCGAAGCCATCGCCGAAGCGCGCGGGCGTGGGCAGGCCGCATCGCTGCGCCGTGCGCGCAAGGATCTGGTCGCCCGCCGGGTGGAAACCGCACTCGGTGGCCGCGAAACCCGCGTGCCGGCCGCGGAGCTGCGCCCGGGCGATTACGTGATGGTGTCCGAAGGCGAATTCGTGCCGGCCGATGGCGAGATCGTGCGCGGTGTGGCCACCATCAACGAAGCGGCGGTCACCGGCGAATCGGCACCGGTACTGCGCGAGGCCGGTACCGACCGCAGCGGGGTCATCGGCGGCACGCGCGTGCTTTCCGACGAAATCGTGTTCAAGGTCACCGCCGAGCCGGGGCACAGCTTTCTGGACCGCATGATCGCATTGGTGGAAGGCGCCAACCGGCAGAAGACGCCGAACGAAATCGCACTGACGTTACTGCTTGCCGCAATGACGCTGACCTTCCTGATCGTGGTGGCGTCGTTGCCGGCGATCGCGGGCTTTGTCGGCGTCACACTGGATCCGTTGTTACTGATCGCGCTGCTGGTATGCCTGATCCCGACCACCATCGGCGGGCTGTTGCCGGCGATCGGCATTGCCGGCATGAACCGCGCGCTGTCGGCCAATGTGCTGGCCAAATCCGGCAAGGCGGTGGAAGTGGCCGGCGACGTGGATGTGCTGCTGCTCGACAAGACCGGCACCATCACCTACGGCGATCGACAGGCCACCGCGTTCCATCCGCTGGCCGGCATCGGCCGTGCGCAACTGCGCGATGCGGCCATGCTGGCCTCGCTGGCCGACCCGACGCCGGAAGGCAAATCCATCGTCAAGCTCGCACGCCAGCAGGGCGCGGTGATGGTGGAGCCGGACGCGCCATCAGATGCGGATCCCTCCGCAACAGATCGCGCATCCATGCGCGGGGTTCCGCATTACATCGGCTTCACCGCGCAGACCCGCATGTCCGGCGTCGATCTTGGTGGGCGCAGCATCCGCAAGGGTGCCGGCGATGCGATCGTGGCCTATGTGCAGGCGCAGGGCGCCACGGTGTCGCCGGAGTTGAACGGCCGCATCGAAGAAGTCGCGCGCGGCGGCGCCACCCCGCTGGTGGTGGCCGAAGGCCGGCATGTGCTGGGCGTGGTCGAGCTGAGCGATGTGGTCAAGCAAGGCATCAAGGAAAAGTTCGCGCAGCTGCGGGCGATGGGCATCAAGACGGTGATGATCACCGGCGACAACCCGCTTACGGCCGCTGCGATTGCCGCCGAAGCCGGCGTGGACGATTACATCGCCCAGGCGCGCCCGGAAGACAAGCTGGCGCGCATCCGCGCCGAGCAGGCCGGCGGGCGGCTGGTGGCGATGGTCGGCGACGGCACCAACGATGCGCCGGCGCTTGCCCAGGCCGACGTGGGCCTGGCGATGAACTCCGGCACGCAGGCGGCCAAGGAGGCCGGCAACATGGTCGATCTGGATTCGGATCCGGCCAAACTGCTGGCGGTGGTCGAGGTGGGCAAGCAGCAGCTGATCACGCGCGGTGCGCTGACCACGTTCTCGCTGGCCAACGACGTGTCCAAATATTTCGCGATCCTGCCGGCGCTGTTCGCCGCGGCCATCCCGTCGATGGCGGCGCTCAACGTGATGCAGCTCTCCAGCCCGCGCCACGCAGTGCTGGCGGCCTTGATCTTCAATGCGCTGATCATCCCGGCACTGATTCCGCTGGCGTTGCGCGGTGTGCGTTTTCGTCCTTCCAGCGCCACCGCGTTGTTGCGCCGGAACATGCTGATCTACGGCGTGGGCGGCGTGCTGCTGCCGTTCGCTGCGATCAAAGTGATCGATCTGGCGCTGGTCGCCGCCTTCGGCGCCTGAGTTGCCGGCGATCCACCTTTCTCCTTCCGGGAATATGTCCATGTCTTCTTCCTTGCCGTTACGCGACGACGGCGCCCTGCGCGGTTCGCTGATGCTCGCGGTGTTCACCCTGTTCGGTTTCGGCCTGGCTTACTCACTGATCGCCACCGGCATCACCGGTGCACTGTTTTCTGCGCAGGCACACGGTTCGCTGTTGCGCGTCGACGCACGCGTCGTCGGCTCCACACTGGTGGCCCAGCCGTTTACCGATGCGCGCTATTTCCAGCCACGCCCCTCGGCGGCCAAGTACGACCCGAGCGCGGCGGCCGGCAGCAACCAGGCGCGTTCCAATCCCGACCTGCAAACCCGCATCGCCGCCACGCGCGCCGAGGTGGCGGCACGCGACGGCATCGCACCGGAGGCGGTCCCCGCCGAGCTGATCACCCAATCCGGCAGTGGCCTGGATCCACACCTGAGTCCGGCCGGCGCCCAGGTCCAGGTGCGCCGGGTCGCCGCCGCGCGCGGCTGGCCGGAACAACGCGTGGCCGCGCTGGTACAGGCCGCCACCGAACAGCCACAGTTCGGCCTGCTCGGGCAGCCGCGGGTGAATGTGCTGGCACTGAACCTGGCGCTGGATCGCGCTGGGAATGGGGAGCCGGGAATCGGGAATGGGCCAAAGCAACAGCACTAGAGCTGTCAGCTCGCGGTAGGCTGCACCAATCCCCAATCCCCAATCCCGCTTCCCCAATCCCGGCCTCCATGATTGACGCCCGCACCCAACAAGCCGACGCGCTGATCGGCGAACTGCAGCGCGAACATGGCGGGCGCCTGACCGTGTTTCTGGGCGCAGCGCCCGGGGTGGGCAAGACCTACGCCATGCTGTCGCGCGCGCGCGAGCGCCTGCGCCAGGGCATGGACGTGGTGGCCGGGGTGGTGGAAACCCATGGGCGTGGCGAAACCGCCGCGCTGCTGGAGGGCTTGCCGCTGCTGCCGCGCGCCCGCGTGAGTTACCAGGGCCGCATGCTCGAGGAACTGGATCTGGATGCACTGCTGGCGCGCAAACCACGGCTGGCGCTGATCGACGAGCTGGCCCACCGCAACGTGCCGGGCAGCCGCCACGAGCGGCGCTGGCAGGACATCGTCGAACTGCTCGATGCCGGCATCGATGTCTATACCACGGTCAACATCCAGCACCTGGAAAGCCTCAACGACATCGTGCTGCGCATCACCGGCGTGCGCGTGTCCGAAACCGTGCCCGATGCGGTGTTCGACCGCCTGCGCGACATCGTGCTGGTGGACCTGCCGCCGCGCGAGCTGATCGAGCGCCTGCAGCAGGGCAAGGTGTATCTGCCCGAGCAGGCGACGCAGGCCTTGCAGGTGTTTTTTTCGCCCTCCAACCTCACCGCATTGCGCGAATTGGCGATGCAGACCGCGGCCGACCGCGTCGACAGCGATCTGCGCGACACCCAGGCCGCGCGCGGCCTGCCCGGCACCGCCGCGTTGCGCCGCCGCGTGGTGGTGGCCATCGATGGGCGTGGCAGCTCGGATTATCTGGTGCGGGTGGCGCGGCGGTTGTCCGAACGGCGCGATGCGCCGTGGACGGTGGTCACCGTGCAGACGCGCACCGTGGCCGACGCCGCCTGGCAGCTGGAGATCGACCGCGCGTTCGCACTGACACGCCGCCTGGGGGGCGATACCGCGCTGCTGCACGGCGCCAACGTCGCCGAGGCGTTGCTGGATTTCGCCGCGCAAAACGGCGTGTCCACGCTGGTGCTGGGGCGCACCCGCGAACGCCCGCTGGCGCGCATGTTCAACCGCACGCTGACCCAGCAACTGCTGCAGCGAGGCGCGCATTACGAACTGGTCATCGTCAGCTCCGCCGATGCGCGCGCACGCGCACGCCAGCGTTGGCGCAATCCGCGCCAGTGGCTGCAGCGTTACGACCTGGCCTTCGCGGCGATCGCCGCCGCTGCCGCGGTCGCGGTGGCGTGGGTGATCCAGCGCTGGACCGACATCGACGACCTGTCGATGGTGTTCATCGTCGCGGTGGTGCTGGTGGCCTCGCGCACGCGCATGGCCGCCGCGGTGATCGCCGCGCTGCTGAGTTTTGTCGCCTACAACTTCTTCTTCATCGAACCGCGTTTCACCCTGCACATCAGCGCGCGCCAGGGCGTGGTGACGGTGTGCCTGTTCCTGATCGCGGCGCTGGTCGCCGGCCGGCTAGCCTCGCGTCTGCGCAGTCAGGTGCTGGCCTTGCGCGCGGCCAATGCGCACGCCAACGCCTTGCAGGCGCTGGCCCGCCAGCTCAGCACTGCCGCCGATCTGGGCCAGGTACTGGAAGCCGGACGTCGCGCGTTGACCACCGCGCTGGACGCCGACGTCTGGCTGCGCCTGGAACAACGCGAAAGCGATGCGCCCAGCAGCTTCGGTGCACTCGATCGCAACGCCGCAGACTGGACCCAGCGCCACGGCCAACCGGCCGGCCGCTTCACCGATACCCTGGCCGGCGCGCAATGGTGGTGCCTGCCGGTGCGCCATGAGCGCGGCACCCTGGGCGTGGCCGCGCTGCGCTTTCGTCAGGCCGTGCAACGGCCCGGGCTGGAGCAGCGCCGCCTGGCCGAAGCGATGGTGGAAGACATCGGCCAGGCCGCGTTGCGCACGCGCCTGGTCGCCGATCTGGAAGGCGCACGCGTCAGCGGCGAAACCGAGCGCCTGCGTTCGGCGTTGCTGTCGTCGGTGTCGCACGATCTGCGCTCGCCGCTGGCTTCGATGATCGGTTCGGCCAGCAGCCTGGCCAGCTATGGCGACGCGATGGACGCGCACGACCGCCATAGCCTGCTCGATACCATCCAGCTCGAAGGCGAGCGGCTGGATCGCTACATCCAGAACCTGCTCGACATGACCCGGCTCGGCCACACCGGGCTGACCTTGAACCGCGACTGGATCGGGGTGGACGAGTTGATCGGCTCGGCCACGCGGCGCCTGCAGCGCTACCAGCCGGACGTGCGTCTGCAGCTGGACCTGGTTGCCGACCTGCCGGCGATCTGGGTACACCCGGCGCTGGTCGAACAGGCCATCTTCAACGTGCTGGAAAATGCGGCGAAATTTTCGCCAGCCGGCGTGCCGGTGACCGTGCACGCGCAGCTGCGTGCCGGCGCGCTGCAGATCGACATCGGCGACCAGGGCCCGGGCATTCCCGAAGACGAACGCGCGCGCATCTTCGACATGTTCTACAGCGTGGAGCGCGGCGACCGCGGGCGCAACGGCACCGGCCTGGGCCTTGCCATCTGCCAGGGCATGATCGGCGCGCACGGCGGCAGCGTGGAGGCCTTGGCAGGTGCGCATGGTCACGGCACCACGATCCGCATTACGCTGCCGTTGCTCGTTCCTGCCGCGCCACCTCGCCCCGATGCCGACTGACCTCACTGCCATCCCGCCCGCCCGCGTGCTGATCGTCGACGACGAGCCGCAGATCCGCCGTTTTCTCGACATCAGCCTGCGTGCGCAGGGCTACCGCGTGCTGCAGGCCGGCACCGCCGAAGAAGGCCTGGCGCTGCTGGCCGGGCAGGGCGCCGAACTTGTGGTGCTGGACATCGGCCTGCCCGATCGCGATGGCCACGACGTCCTGCGCGAGATCCGCCAGTGGTCCAACGTGCCGGTGATCATGCTCACCGTGCGCGCCGGCGAAACCGAAAAGGTCGCCGCGCTCGATGCGGGCGCCAACGATTACGTCACCAAACCGTTCGGTGTGCAGGAATTGATGGCGCGCATCCGCGCGCTGCTGCGTCAGGCTGGCGCCGGCAGCACGGCGGAAGAGAGCGTGTTCGACGATGGCCGCCTGCATATCCATCTGGGCCTGCGCGAGGTCACCCTCGATGGCGAGGCGGTGCCCTTGAGCCGCAAGGAATACGCCTTGCTCGCACTGCTGCTCAAGCACGCCGGCCGCGTGGTCACCCAACCGCAGCTGCTGCGCGAAGTGTGGGGCCCCACCCACGAAGAAGACACCCACTACCTGCGCATCCTGGTCGGCAAGCTGCGCCAGAAACTGCACGACGATGCCGCCGACCCGCATTACATCGTCACCGAACCGGGCGTGGGTTTGCGCTTTATCGGGGTGACGCGCTGAGGCGACAACGCCACTAGGGAACCTCTGAACAACTCTTGGCGTTGCGAGCGAACTTGGGATTTCGCTTGATCACGACAATCTCCGTTGCTGAAAATCAATCACTTACGCGTGATGGCTCCAACCTCAGGCGTCGATCAGAAGTCTATCGAGGAGTTGTTCAGAGCTTCCCTAGAGCGGTGGCAGCACCTTGCCCGGATTCAGGATCCCGTCCGGATCCAGTGCGGCCTTGATCGCGCGCATCGCCGCCAGTGTCGCTGCGCTGAAGGCCTGGGCCATGAAGTCGCGCTTGGCCACGCCGATGCCGTGCTCGCCGGAGAGCGTGCCTTCCAGCGCCAGCACCAGCGCAAACAGGCGCGGCAATGCGGCATGCGCGCGCGTGTCTTCGTCGGCATCGGCCGGGTCGTACATGATGTTGACGTGCAGGTTGCCGTTGCCGGCATGGCCGAAGGCGACGATGGGCAAGGCGAATTCGGCCGCAAGCGCTTCCACGCCGGCCACCAGTGCGGGGATGCGCGAGACCGGCACCACCACGTCCTCGTTGATCTTGCCCGGCTTGATCGTGCGCAAGGCCGGCGACAGCGCACGCCGCGCGGCCCACAACCTGTCGCGCGCGCTGCCATCGGCGGCCACGTCCAGGCTCAGCACGCCCTCGCCATCGGCGGCATCGTGCAGGGCCTGCAATGCGTAGGGCAGGGTGTCGTGATCGCCATCGGCTTCGATCAGCAGCATTGCGCCAGCCTCGGGCACATCGCTGCCGTTGCGGCGCAGCAGCGCGATCGCGCTGGCATCCATGAATTCCAGCATGGTCGGCGTGGTCGGTTGCGCCATGATGCGCGACACCCCCGCCGCGGCGCTGGCCGCATCGCGGTACAGCGCGCGCAGGCCGGCCTGTGCGACTGCGCGCGGGGTCAGCTTCAAGGTCGCCTCGACGATGATCGCCAGGGTGCCTTCGCTGCCGACCAGCAGATGCGTCAGGTCGTAGCCGGTGGAATTTTTCGTGTACGCACCGCCGCAGCGGATCACCTCGCCGCTGCCGGTCACAGCGACCAGGCCGAGCACGTTGTCGCGGGTAGCGCCGTACTTCACCGCGCGCGGGCCGCCGGCATTGGTGGCCAGGTTGCCGCCGACGCTGCAGATGTCCGCGCTGGACGGATCCGGTGGCCAGAACAATCCATGCGGCTGCAGTGCGTGTTGCAGGTCGCCATTGAGCAGGCCCGGTTGCACCACCGCGCAGCGGTCTTCCGGGCGCAGCGCAACGATGCGATTCATATGCGCCATCGACACCACCACGCCGCCGGAAAATGGCACCGCCGCACCGGTGGTGCCGGTGCCGGCGCCGCGCGCCACGATCGGCACGCCATGCGCGCGGCAGGCCTGCACGATCGCCACCACATCCTCGGTATCGCGCGGCAAGGCGACGGCGGCGGGCAACGCCCAGCGGCGCGAATCGTCCTCGCCATAGCGGCGCCGCGCATCGTCGCCGGTCAACCAGCCGTCGGCGCCAAGACGCGCGGCCAACAGGTCGGCCAGCGCGGTGGGAAGTATATCGGTCATGACACACGATCCTGTGGTGTCGCGCGCTGGATGCATGTCCACGCCAGCATGGCGACGGTGAACGGCAGCCAGACCCAGCGCAGCTCGGAGAGCAGCGTGGCAAGGCCGCGCGCATTGAAGAAGCCGTTGGCGAAAGGCGACACGCGAATCGGCCGCCATGGCGCGAACCAGCGCGCCTCGCTCCAGGGCCAGGTCAGTGCAACGCCCAGGCCACCGGAGGTCATCGCATCCAGCAATGGATGCGATGCGGCGCAGACGAACAAGAACGCTGCTGCCTGCAGTGCGTCCTCACGCAACAGGCGATGCGCAACACCACCCAGCAGCGCGATCAGCCCGGCAAACAGCAACGAGTGGCTGGCACCGCGATGGCCGAACGCATCCGCATACGGAACATGCAACGCGAACGCCAGCACATCGGCATCGGGCAACATCGCCGCGACGATGCCGGCACCGAGCAGGCGCGGCGACAGGCGGCCGCGTTCACTCGCGCACCAGAGCGCCAGCGGCACCGCGGCATGGGTGATGATGGTCGGCATCGCGCGTGGGTCGTCGTCGTCAGCAATCGTCGGCGCGGAAGGCGTCGCGGATCCAGTTCAGCACCACCGGCTCGCCGCTGGCTTCCACCACATCGAAGCGGCACGGCAAGGTCGCCAGCGCCGGGTGATAGGCAAGGAACAATTGCGCGGCCAGCACCAGTTTGCGGCGCTTGCGCGCATCCACCGATGCCGCGCCGCCGCCGAAGCGGTTGTCGCGGCGATAGCGCACTTCCACGAACACCAGCGCCTGGCCGTCGCGCATCACCAGGTCCAGTTCGCCGCCGCGGTAGTTGGCATTGCCCGCCACCAGCCGCAACCCGGCCTGCTCCAGCAGCGCGCGTGCGGCCGCTTCCACCGCCGCACCGCGCTGCTGGCGCGCTGCCGGCATGGCGTCAACGGCCGTCGGCGATCGGCACCGGGCGGCCACCGTTGAAGGTGGACCAGGCCGGCGTGCGCAGCACATTGCCAAAGCCATCCAGGTGCAGGGTGCCGGTGGCGCCACGCAGGCCGCCATCGGTGCCGGTGGCGAGTTTTTCCAGGTACGCGCTGATCTTCCAGGCGTCGTAGCCGAACGCGAACAGGCGCGCGCCGGGTCCGCGTGCGCTGGGCAGCGTGCTGGCGACCTGGGTGGAGGCCGGCAGCCCGGACACGCCCAGCGCGGTCCAGGTTTCGCTCGGGTAGACGATGCCGTCCAGGGCCAGGTCGTCCTCGACCTTGCCGGTGCCGGCCACCAGCTGCGAGGTGCCCACGCGCGACTTGCCGGCGAATCCGCTCAGGGCCAGTTGCGGCGCCAGCGCGCGCGCGGTGTTGCCGCGCACCGCCAGGAACACCGCATCGGCCGTACCGTAATTGCGCAGCTGTGCACCGATGTCGCCCGGAACCTCGGCCACGCTGATGCTGCCGGCGACGCTGCCGCCGCGTTCGCTGAAGCGGTCGCGGAAGGCCTTGATGGTGCGCTTGCCGTTGTCGTCGCTGGTGCCGACGATCAACACGTTGCGGCGCTCGCGCGCGAGCAGGTATTCGGCGGCCATGATGCCGTCGTCTTCCGGCGCCAGCGAGAAGCCGGCGCTGCCGCTGGGCGGCGCCTTGTTGTCGGTGGGGCGGTTGAGCGCCAGCACCGGCACCGCCAGCTGGCCGCGTGCGAACACCGCGCTGACCTCGTCGCGACCCAGCGGGCCGACCACGTAATCGACCCCGGCGTTCACCGCCTTGTCGTAGGCGGCATTGGCGCCGGCGGCGGTGCCGGCGGTGTCGAAGAAGCGCAGTTCCGGGCGGCGGCGGGTTTCGGCGTAGTAGCCGGCCAGCAGGCCGTCGCGCACCGGCGCCGCGGCGGTGGCCAGGCTGCCGCTGAGCGGCAGCAGCACGCCCAGTTTGACCGGCGGGCGATAGCCATCGCGTTCGGCCGGCGGGCGCTTGCTGGTGTCAAAGCCCCATTGCGCGTCGCGCTCGAACGCGCGCGGCAGCGCCAGTCCGCGGCTGATCAAGGCACGGCCGGCGAAGTTGTACAGCGGGTCGCCCGCCGGCAGTGCCGCGGTGCGGCCCTTCAGCGTGGCGTCGTCGAGTGCGGCGAGCAGGCGCACGATCGCGCGCTGGTTCTCGCTGCGCGCGGTGCCGGTCAGGCTGGCATCGGCGCGTGCGCGGTCGGCGGCGGCCCCGAACAGGTCGCCGGTGCCTTCCAGTGCGGCGGCGCGTGCCAGCAGCCAGCGGGTCTGCAGCGGCTGCGGCAGGCCTTGCGGGCTGTCGCCCAGGGCCTGCAGCGCCTGCGCGGCCTGCTTGTCGATCACCGCCAGCTCGCCGGTGAGCAGCGCGAAGCGGGCGCGCTCCTCGCCGCTGAGATGGCGCGGGGTCACCTGCGCCAGCAGCGTGCGCGCACGCGCATCGTCGCCGGCGTCGTGCCAGCCGAACGCGGCTGCCGCCAGCAGGCGGCTGCGCTGCACACCGCTGGCGCCGGCGGCCTCGGCTTCCAGTTGCTGCGCCGCCTCGCGCGGCTTGCCCTGGTCCAGCAACGCCAGCGCCGCGCTCTGGGTCGGCGAGGCGGTCTGGGTCACGCTGCTGGTGGCGCAACCGGCGGCCAGCATCACCATCAGCGACAGGGCGGAGATCCTTGCAACACGCTTGTTCATTTCAGATCCATTGGACAGGGGCCGCCGGGGCGGACCGTTAAAAACGCTACGATTCTACCCTTTGCCCTACGGAATACCGTCGATGACGTCCCCCGGAACCCTGCACGTGGTCGCCACGCCGATCGGCAACCTGGCCGACCTGTCGCCGCGCGCGCAGGAAGTGCTGCGTGGCGTGGCCGCGATCTGCGCCGAAGACACCCGCCATACCCGCCAGCTGCTCGGCCATTTCGGCATCGACCGCCCGCTGCTGGCCCTGCACGACCACAATGAAGAAGCCATGTCCGAGCGCATCGTCGCGCGCCTGCGCGAGGGCGAGTCGCTGGCCATCGTCAGCGACGCCGGCACCCCGCTGGTCAGCGACCCCGGCTTCAAGCTGGTGCGCGCCGCGCGCGCGGCCGGAATCCGGGTCAGCCCGGTGCCGGGCGCCTGCGCCGCCATCGCCGCGCTCAGCGTGGCCGGCCTGCCCAGCGACCGTTTCGGCTTCGAGGGCTTTTTGCCGGCCAAGAGCGCCGCCCGCCGCGAGCGCCTGGCGCACCTGGCCGGCGAAACCCGCACCCTGGTGTTCTACGAGTCCTCGCACCGCATCGTCGAGTCGCTGGCCGACCTGCGCGGGGCCTTCGGCGACGAGCGCCCGGCGGTGATCGCCCGCGAGCTGACCAAGCTGTTCGAAACCGTGCTCGACGGCACCCTGGCCGAGCTGCAGGCCAGGGTCGAAGCCGACGACAACCAGCGCAAGGGCGAGTTCGTGGTGATGGTGCAGGGCGCCGCCGACGCCGCCGAAGGCCAACTGGCCGAAGGCCGCCGCGTCTACGCCAAGCTCGCCGAACACCTGCCGCCGTCCACCGCCGCCAAGCTCGCCGCCGAGCTGACCGGTGCGCCGCGCAAGGCCTTGTATGGCGGCTAGGTGTGCTGCTGCAGGAGCAGGGTGACGTGCACTGGGATTTTTCTCGGTAGGGCCTCTCGCGCCCGGGTGCGCTCCTACGGGCAATTGCGGGCTTACCGGCGATGGCGGGGCTGGCAGCGTTGCGCCGTTCTGCACGGTGGCGATAGCGTATAGTGCGCCCCGGCGGAGTCGGCCAGACAGTCGCGTCACTCGCAAGAGTGCCGAGGAAAGTCCGGGCTCCACAGGGCAAGGTGCCAGGTAACGCCTGGGCGGCGCAAGCCGACGGAAAGTGCAACAGAAAGATACCGCCTACGTCCCTCGTCACCCCTCTGCCGCCACTGAAACGTGTCGGCGATGCATAAGCATCGCCAAGTGCGTTCGGAGGCCGCAGAGGGGTGGCGAGGGGCCGGTAAGGGTGAAATGGTGCGGTAAGAGCGCACCGCGAGTCCGGTAACGGACCGGCACGGCAAACCCCACCTGGAGCAAGACCAAATAGGGATCCATTGGCGTGGCCCGCGCTGGATCCGGGTAGGTTGCTTGAGCGCTGCGGTGACGTAGCGCCTAGACGAATGACTGTCCACGACAGAACCCGGCTTACCGGCCGGCTCCGCCGCCTTGCTTTGGGCATCGCCCAAAGCTTAAGGCGCCCACGCTTCGTACCGCCGTTGGCGGTACAAAACGCGGGTCCCGCTCCATGGCATGCCAGAACTCTGCGGCTGTTTGCTGCCTTCTTTGGGCGTTCGCCCCTCCATGGCATGCCAGAACCCCGCGGCTGTCGCCGCGCCTCCTTGACTCAAGGGGGCTTGCAGGTAGACGGCTGGCCGAGGGGCTCGCGCCCCGCATCGACTCCCTTCCACCGCATGCGGGGGAAGGTGCCCGAAGGGCGGATGGGGGCAGGCATCGCGCAACGCCTGCGGCGTCACGAAAGCGCGGCCCGCTCCGTGGCATGCCAGAACCCTGCGGCTGTTTGCTGCCTTCTTTGGGCGTTCGCCCCAAGAAGGCGCCCACGCTTCGTACCGCCGTTGGCGGTACAAAACGCGGGTCCCGCTCCATGGCATGCCAGAACCCCGCGGCTGTCGCCGCGCCTCCTTGACTCAAGGGGGCTTGCAGGTAGACGGCTGGCCGAGGGGCTCGCGCCCCGCATCGACTCCCTTCCACCGCGTGCGGGGGAAGGTGCCCGAAGGGCGGATGGGGGCAGGCATCACGCAACGTCTGCGTAGGGGCAAACTGCCTGCGGCCGTGTCCCCGTACTAGCCGAACGAGCGGGTGAACAGCTCGTCCAGGGCGTCGATGATGATCTGGCCTTGCTCCTTCAATGTGCCTGCCGGTGTGTTGAGAACGGCTAACGGCACCGAGGTCATTTCCAGGGGTTGCAGGATGACGCGTTGGCCGGCCACGGTGAGTTCCGGGGTGAAGCGTGAGGGGGTCGGAGAGTGGCTGGACTTGATGACCAGCGGCGCGATCACGCGGCGGGGGGAGGCGTCGAAGATCTTTGACTGGACGACGACCACGTACGGGATGTTCCTGTTCTGGCCGACATTGGCGTAGACATCGAACTGGTCGGTCATAGCGTGGAGAACTCGTCGGCGAAGGAGCCGTACGTTTCAGTGAAGGCTTTCCATTCGCTCGCGGCGCGTTGCAGCTCAAGCGCTCTTGCGCTGTGGCTGTCGCGTTCATTGGTGACGTAATCGGCCAGCAACTCTTCGACCTTTGCCGAGAGATTGCCGGTCATCGCGCGGGCTTGCGAGACCAGGTCGGCATTGATGGTCAGGTTCAGTGGCTTCTTCTGCGCAGAAACATCGTAGTAGCGGTTCATGCGTTGGCTCCCAGGTTATGCGCACGCTATGCGCATGAATCTGGATTGTCAACGCGATCCCGGGATATCCCAGGGGATCTCCAGCCGCGTTTCGCCCTGGAAGATCCCGGCGGAGCCAAAGCGGCGTTCGTGGATGAAGCCACTGCCCTGGTGGTCCACCGCGACGATGGTGCTGGCGCGGGTGCCGTAGCTGGGTCCGGTGATGAAGGCGGCCGAGAGCAGGCGTTCGGTGGGCAGGTCCACGCCGGTGTGGGGCAGGGCGGCGTCGGGCGCGATGGCGGGGCTGCCCAGGGCGGTCCATAGCGGCTGCAGGTCCTCGCTGCGCGTGGCGCACCAGTCGTGCAGGGCCGCAGTCAGCGCGGCCGTCTTGGGCCAGTGCGCATCCAGCGGGCCGTTGGACATGCCGTGGATGCCGGGCGCCAAGCTGCGCGCCAACGGCGGGTGATTGCTGAGGTGTTCGCAGCGCTCGGCGTCGCACAGCAATAGATTGAATGGCGGGAATTGGTGCGCGGCCGCTGCCAGGTCGTCGGCGTACACGGCCGCGTCCAGGCTGCCGGCCAGGTAGTCGGCAATGAGGTGTCCGCGCGAGCGGCCGGATGCGCTGGCGAGCGGGTCGCGCACATTGGTCACCACCGCGGCGCGACCGTCGCTGCCCAGCCCCACCCAACTGCCGCCAGAGCGCAGGTCGCGGCCCGCCAGCACGCCGTCGGAGGGTGCCGGCCAGCGCGCCAGCGCAGCGGTCGGCCGGTCGTGGAACTCATCGCGGTTGCCCGCCAGCAGCAGGCGCCAGCGTGGGTGGGTTTTCCAGGCAAGGGCGACCAGGCACATGGCGCCGATTGTCGCCCATTTGCGCAACGACCATGTGCAGCTGGCGCAGTGTGAAGTGAGACTGCGGTCGGGTTTACATGGCCTTCACGCCCCTGAATTTTCGTTCAATCTCAAAATATGAGATGAAACAGCAACTTGTGGATAACCTTTGAACAAGTCTCTAAAGAGTGCTGCAACTCATTGATGCGACTGGCGATTTGTGACCTCCAAAGTTGTTGACAACCTTTGACGCGCTGCTAAGGTGGGCAACGGAGGGAAAACCAGGTGTTTTGTGGTTTTTCGTGGTTCAATGATCCCCCAGCGGGTATTCGAGGTTGCATTCGGTGTTTCAAGGCGAGACTGCCATCACGGTGGACGACAAGGGGCGGATGGCGGTGCCAACCGCGTACCGCGACCTGGTCACGCGTGTCAGCGGCAACCGCCTGGTACTCACCTACAACCCGTTCGAAGCCGGATGCCTGTGGCTGTACGCGGAAAAGGAGTGGGAGCGGGTGCGTGACGATGTGATGTCCAAGCCCAATACCCAGCGCGTGGTCCGCACGCTGCAGCAGAAACTGGTGGGTTCTTCCGCAGTGCTGGAGCTGGACGCCAATGGCCGTCTGAGCATCCCGGCCAGCCACCGCAATGCGGTCGGCATCGAGAAGAAGGCCGTGCTGCTGGGCATGGGCGACAAATTCGAACTCTGGAGCGAGCAGGCACATCGCGCACTGATCCAGCAGACATTGTCTGACGGGGATCTGGGCGATGAATTGCTCGATCTCAGGTTGTGAGCCGGGGTGCCCGGATGCGCGGTGAAGCGCAGCCCGGTCACCCGGTGTCGCAGCCACCGGCGGCCCATGTGCCGGTGCTGTACACGCAGGTTCTTGAGGGCCTGCAGGTGATCGAAAACGGAACCTATCTCGATGGCACGTTCGGGCGTGGCGGACACGCCCGTGGCGTGCTGCAACATCTTGGCCCGGGAGGCCGACTGCTGGTGATGGACAAGGACCCCGACGCGATCGCCGTGGCCGAACAGTCGTTCGGTGACGATGCGCGCGTGTCCATCCATCGCGGCAGCTTCGCCGGCCTCGGCCAGGTGGTCGCTGCGGCAACCGTCGACGGCATCCTGCTGGATCTGGGCGTGTCCTCGCCACAGCTGGACGTGGCCGGGCGCGGTTTCAGCTTCGGCAAGGACGGCCCGCTGGACATGCGCATGGATCCGGACGCCGGCCAGAGCGCGGCCGAGTGGCTGGCGCATGCCAGCGACCGGGACATCGCCGACGTGCTGTGGACCTATGGCGAAGAGCGCCAGAGCCGCCGCATCGCGCGCGCCATCGTGGCGCGCCGCGCCGAACAGCCGCTGCTGCGCACCGCGCAGCTGGCCGAGCTGATCGCCTCGGTAATGCCGCGCGGCGACAGCAAGACCCATCCGGCCACCCGCAGCTTTCAGGCGATCCGCATCTATATCAACCGCGAGCTGGACGATCTGGAAGCCGGCCTGGATGCCGCGCTGGGCGCGCTCAAGCCCGGCGGCCGCCTGGCGGTGATCAGTTTCCATTCGCTGGAAGACCGCATCGTCAAGCAGTTCATGGCCCGCTACGCCAAGGCCCCGCCGAGCAACCGCCGCCTGCCCGAAGCGCAGCCGTTCGTGCCGACGCTGCAGCTGATCAGCGGCGCCATCAAGGCCGACGACGCCGAACTGAGCGTCAACCCGCGCGCCCGCAGCGCCGTGTTGCGGGTGGCTGAAAAGCTGGGAATGGGGAATGGGGAATCGGGAATGGGCAAAGGCAACAGTGCCGCTGCTTTCCGATTCCCGAATCCCGAATCCCGACTCCCGGCGTCTCCGAACGGAGACGCCGCATGAGCCGCCTGCTGCTCATCGTGCTGCTTGCCTGCAGCATCGCCTCGGCGATCGGGGTCGTGTACATGCGCCACATGCATCGCAAGCTGTTCGTGCAGTTGTCCAAGCTCGAGCACACGCGCGATGAATTGAATATCGAATTCGGCCGGCTGCAGCTGGAGCAGGCCACCTGGGCGGAAAGCAATCGCGTGGATCAGGTTGCGCGTGCGCGCATCGGGATGAAGTTCCCGGAGACCAACGACATCGTGGTGGTGCGCCCATGAGCGAACGGCAGCACAGCCGCTTTGCACGGCGTAGCCGCCCGCAGGGTGGCGCATATGCAGTTGCGTTCATGACAAAACGGCAGGACAGCCGCTTTGCACGGCGTCGCTGCCCGCAGGGTGGCGCACACGGGGGTGCGGAATGAAGGCCGGCCGCAACCGCGCGCGCAGCAACTTCAACCTGCGTGGCCGCCTGACGCTGGTCGGCATCGCGCTGGGCCTGTGCTCGGTGACGCTGATCGGCCGGGCGGCGTTCGTGCAGCTGGTCAACCGCGATTTCTACCAGCGTCAGGGCGAAGCGCGCTACCTGCGCGAACTGCCGATCGCCACCTCGCGCGGCATGATCACCGACCGCAACGGCGAGCCGCTGGCGGTGTCCACGCCGGTGGAATCGATCTGGGTCAATCCGCAGGAACTGCTGCGCAACCCGGACCGCATCCCCGAGCTGGCCAAGGCGCTCGGCCAGCCGCTGGACGAGTTGAACGCCAAGCTGGCGCAGAAGGCCGGCAAGGAATTCATGTACCTGCAGCGCCGGATCAACCCGGACAAGGCGCATGCCATCGTCGATCTGAAGATCCCCGGTGTGTTCTCGCAGCGCGAGTTCCGTCGCTTCTATCCGCAAGGCGAGGCGATGGCCCACGTGCTGGGCTTCACCAATATCGACGACCGCGGCCAGGAAGGCCTGGAGCTGGCCTTCGACGAATGGCTGCGCGGCAAGCCGGGTTCCAAGAAAGTGGTGCGCGATGCGCGCGGTGCGATCGTGGAGAGCGTGGACCTGGTGCGTGCGGCGCAGCCGGGCAAGGACCTGACGCTGAGCATCGACCGCCGCATCCAGTTCCTGGCCTACAAGGAGCTGCGCAACGCACTGGTCGAAAACAATGCGGCCGGCGGGTCGATGGTGGTGATGGATGTGGCCACCGGCGAAGTGCTGGCGATGGTCAACCTGCCCACCTACAACCCCAATGCGGTCACCGGCATCAACCCGTCGGCGCGCCGCAACCGCGCGGTCACCGATCTGGTCGAGCCGGGCTCGACGATGAAGCCGCTGACCGTGGCCACCGCGCTGACCGCCGGCGTGGTGACCAAGGACACGGTCATCGACACCAACCCCGGCTACATGTCGGTGGGGCGCTTCACCATCCGCGATGTGCCGCGCAACAACGGCGTGCTCAACGTCACCGGCGTGATCACCCGCAGCTCCAACATCGGCGCGGCCAAGATCGCCGCCAAGGTGCCGGACCAGACCTTCTATC
The DNA here is from genome assembly GCF_002940205.1 of Xanthomonas arboricola pv. guizotiae. Lineage (GTDB taxonomy): Bacteria > Pseudomonadota > Gammaproteobacteria > Xanthomonadales > Xanthomonadaceae > Xanthomonas > Xanthomonas arboricola_C. The sequence goes on along the minus strand of NZ_MDSK01000001.1, from coordinate 295,348 downwards.
AGTCGATCCGCAACTTCGGTTATGGCGCTGCGCCGCACAGCGGTTTTCCCGGCGAATCGGCCGGCGTGGTGCTGCAGCCGGCGCGCTGGAGCGGCCCGTCCAAGACCACCATGTCCTACGGCTACGGCCTGTCGGTGACGCCGCTGCAGATCGCGCAGGCCTACGCCACGCTGGGCAACGGCGGCAAGCTGACCCCGCCGACCTTCGTGCGTGGCCAGCACAACGACACCCGCCAGGTGGTCACGCCGGACGTGGCGCGCCAGGTCATCGACATGATGGAAACCGTGGTCACCCAGGGCGGCGCCAAGGGCGCGGCGATCCTGGGCTATCACGTGGCCGGCAAGACCGGTACCGCGCGCAAGAACGGCGCCAACGGCTACGAGCGCGGGCATTACAACGCGCTGTTCGCCGGCCTGGTGCCGGCCACGCGCCCGCGCTTTGCCACGGTCATCGTGATCAACGATCCGCAGGGCAAGGTGTACTACGGCGGTCTGGTGTCGGCGCCGGTGTTCCACCGCGTGATGGAAGGTGCGCTGCGCTTGATGGACGTGCCGCCGGACGATATCCAGTCGTGGCTGGCCGCGCAGGCTGCCGGCAAGACGGGCCAACCCGTCGTGAAGCCGCAACCGGCCGATCTGGATCCGGCCCTGGTGCCGGATCCGGTGGACGAAGTGTCGGCCGGCATTCCGACCGCACTGGCACCTGCGCCAGCCGCCGCGCCAGCCCAGCCTGCACCGTTGCAGGAGAGCCGCCAGTGAGCCGCAGCATGGCGCTTTCGCAGTTGCTGCCGGACGTGGCGCTTGCGCACGAGGTGCAGGTGTCCGGTCTGGTGATGGATAGCCGTGCGGTGCGCGCGGGCGATGCGTTCGTGGCGATCGCCGGCTTCGGTGCGCATGGCCTGGGCTTTGTCGAACAGGCGCGCGCCAATGGCGCAGTGGCGGTGTTGTTCGAGCCGCCGGCGCCCGACGGCCTGCCGGTCCCGGCCGATGCGATTGCCGTGCCCGGCTTGCGTGCGCGCCTGGGCGAGATGGCCGATACATTTCATGGTCGGCCGTCGCACGCGATGCGCATGGTCGGCGTCACCGGCACCAACGGCAAGACCTCCACCGTGCAGCTGCTGGCGCAGGCCTTGACGCTGCTCGGCACGCCCACCGGCACGCTCGGCACGCTGGGTGTCGGCCTGTACGGCAACGCCGTGCCGACCGGATTCACCACCCCGCTGGTGCTACCCACGCACGCATTGCTGGCGCAGTTGCGCGATGACGGCGCGCAAGCCGTGGCGATGGAAGTCAGCTCGCACGCGCTCGATCAGGGCCGCGTGGACGCGGTGCATTTCGACGTGGCGGTGTTCACCAATCTCACCCGCGACCATCTCGATTACCACGGCGACATGGCGCAGTACGGCGCGGCCAAGGCCAAGCTGTTCACCCGTGCTGGCTTGAAAGCGGCGGTGGTGAATCTGGACGACGCCTTCGGTCGCACGCTGTTTGCTTCGCTCGCCCCCGCACTGCGCGCGATCGGCGTGAGCTCGCGCGCGCAGGCCGACGCCAGCGTGAGCGCGCAGGCATTGCAGCTGGACCACAACGGCATCAACTTCGCTTTGAATATCCACGGCGAAGTGCATCCGGTGCACTCGCCGCTGCTGGGCCGCTTCAACGTGGACAACCTGCTGGCCGTAGCCGGTGCATTGTCTGCGCTGGAGATCGCGCCGGCGCAGATCGCCGAAGTGCTCGGTCGGTTGCAACCGATCCACGGCCGCATGAATCGCCTCGGCGGCGCGCATGGCGCACCGCTGGTGGTGGTCGACTACGCACACACGCCCGACGCGCTGGAGCAGGCGCTGAGCAGCCTGCGTTCGCATGCACAGGACCGGCTGATCTGCGTGTTCGGTTGTGGTGGCGAGCGCGACACCGGCAAGCGCCCGCAGATGGCGGCCATTGCCGAGGTCAATGCCGACGTGGCGATCGTCACCGACGACAACCCGCGCGGCGAAGATGGCGATGTGATCGTGGCCGACATCCTGCGCGGCTTCGCGCGCCCGGATGCGGCCATCGTGCAGCGCGACCGCGCCGCCGCGATCCATCAGGCGATCGGCATGGCCAGCGCGTCGGACATCGTGTTGATCGCCGGCAAGGGCCACGAGCCGTATCAGGAAGTGGCCGGCGTGCGGCATGCCTTCGACGATGCCACTGTCGCTGCGCAGGCGCTGCTGCCGCGCACCGTGCTGGGGGTGCGCGCATGAAGCTCACTCCGCTGTCGTTGATTGCCCATTGGGCTGGCGGCGAGCTGCACGGCGATGATGCCATGATCGATGCGGTCGGCAACGACACCCGCACGCTTGCCAACGGCAGCCTGTATGTGGCGCTGCGCGGCGAGCGTTTCGATGGACACGACTTTGCTGCCGACGCGGTTGCGCGCGGTGCCAGCGGTTTGCTGGTAGAGCGTCTGCTGCCTGCGCTGAGCGTGCCGCAGGTGGTCGTGGACAACACCGAGCTGGCGTTGGCGCGTATTGCTGCCGGCATGCAGCGCGACCGCGCCACGCGGGTGATCGCCTTGACCGGCTCCAACGGCAAGACCAGCGTCAAGGCGCTGCTGTTGTCGATCCTGCAGGAAGCCGGGCGCGTGGACGGCACCACCGTGTACGCCACGCCGGGTAACCGCAACAACGAGATCGGTTTGCCGCTGGCCGTGATTGCCGCGCCCGACGATGCGGATTTTGCGATCTACGAAATGGGCGCCGGCAAGCCGGGCGATATCGCCTACCTCACCGAGATCGCGCAGCCGCATGTCGCGCTGGTCAACAACATCGCGCCCGCGCATCTGGAGCGCCTGGGCAGCCTGCTCGGCGTCGCCCGCACCAAGGGCGCCATCTACGCTGCATTGCCGGCCGATGGCGTGGCGGTGATCAATGCCGACGATGCTTTCGGTGCCTGGTTCGCGCAGCAACTGCATGCGCAGCAGGTGCCGGGCCGCCGCGTGTTGCGCTACGGCCTGCAGGCCAGTGCCGAGATCACCGCGCATGGCTTGCGGCTGCAGGCCAGTGGCGCGCAATTCACCCTGGTGACCCCGCACGGCCAGGCGCAGATCGCGCTGCCGTTGCCGGGCCGCCACAACGTGCTCAACGCGCTGGCCGCGGCCGGCCTGGCCTTGGGTGCGGGCATCGCCCTGCCGATCATCGCCGCCGGCCTGGCGCAGGTGCGCCCTGTGGCCGGTCGTCAGATCACCCACGCCCTGCCTGGCGGCGCGGTGCTGATCGACGACAGTTACAACGCCAACCCCGGCTCGCTGGATGCCGCCATCGACACCCTGGCCGCTGCGCCTGGCGAAGGCTGGCTGGTGCTCGGCGACATGCGTGAACTCGGCCCGGAAGGCGCGGCCCTGCATGCCGCCGCCGGACGTCGCGCGCGCGCGGCCAAGCTGCAGCGCCTGTACGCGCTGGGCGAGCTCAGTGCCGCCGCCGCACAGGCGTTCGGCGAGGGCGGCCGCGTGTTCGCCACCCATGCCGCGTTGATCGCGGCCTTGCAGGCGGATCTGGCGCAGCTCGCCGTTTCGCCGACCCAAACGCAGGAATCTTCTTCGATGTACGAACACACCGGTGCGGCGGCGCAGACTGCCGCCACCACGGCGCAAACCCCGCCCACGCTGCTGGTGAAAGGCTCCCGTGGCAGCGCCATGGACCGCATCGTCGCCGCGCTGCTCGCACCGGCGGAGGACGCATCCCATGCTGCTTGAGCTGGCGCGTTGGCTGCAGCAACTGGAGAGCCTGTTCGGGCTGTTCAACTATCTGACCTTCCGCGGCATCCTGGCCGCGCTGACCGCGCTATTCCTGTCGCTGTGGATGGGCCCGGCGGTGATCCGCAAGCTGGCCCAGTTCAAGGGTGGCCAGCCGATCCGCCAGGACGGCCCGCAGACGCATTTCTCCAAGGCCGGCACCCCGACCATGGGCGGCTCGCTGATCCTGCTGACGGTGACCTTGTCGGTGCTGCTGTGGGGCGACCTGCGCAACCGTTACGTATGGTTGGTGCTGGCGGTGATGGTCTGTTTCGGTGCGATCGGCTGGTACGACGACTGGATCAAAATCGTGCGCCGCGATCCCAATGGCCTGAAGTCGCGCTGGAAGTATCTGCTGCAGTCGATCTTCGGCCTGGCCGCGGGCCTGTTCCTGTACTACACCGCCGACGTGCCGGCCGCGATCACCTTCTACATCCCGATGTTCAAGTCGATCGCGCTGCCGCTGGCCGGCGTGAGCTTCGTGGTGATCGCCTATTTCTGGATCGTCGGCTTCTCCAACGCGGTCAACCTCACCGACGGCCTGGACGGCCTGGCGATCATGCCGACCGTGCTGGTGGCCTGTGCGCTGGGCGTGTTCGCCTACGCCTCGGGCAACGTGGTGTTTGCCGAATACCTGAAAATCCCGCTGATTCCCGGGGCCGGCGAGCTGATCATCATCTGCTCGGCGATCGCCGGCGCAGGCCTGGGCTTTCTGTGGTTCAACACCTATCCGGCCATGGTGTTCATGGGTGATATCGGCGCGCTGTCGCTGGGCGCGGTGCTCGGCACCATCGCGGTGATCGTGCGCCAGGAGCTGGTGCTGGTGATCATGGGCGGGGTGTTCGTGATCGAAACGCTGTCGGTGATGATCCAGGTCGCCAGCTTCAAGCTGACCGGCAAGCGCGTGTTCCGCATGGCGCCGATCCATCACCACTTCGAACTCAAGGGCTGGCCGGAGCCGCGCGTGATCGTGCGCTTCTGGATCATTTCGGTGGTGCTGGTGCTGATCGGCCTTGCCACGTTGAAGGTGCGCTGATGAACGACATGTCCCGCCAGGCCACGCGACTGGACGCCATCGGCGGCCGCTACGACCCGTGGCTGCTCGGCGCCGCGGCCACGCTCGCCTCGCTGGGCGTGGTGATGGTGGCCTCCAGCTCGATCGAGCTGTCCGACAATCCGTTCTATTACCTGACTCGCCACCTGTTGTTCCTGGGGATTGGTATTGGCCTGGCGTTCTGGGCGATGCGCACCGAGCTCAAGACCATCGAGCAGTACAACCAGGTGTTGCTGCTGGCCTGCTTCGGCCTGCTGATGGTGGTGTTCGTGCCCGGCCTGGGCAGCAGCGTCAACGGCGCCAAGCGCTGGATCAACCTGGGCGTGTCGAAATTCCAGACCGTCGAAGCGGTCAAGGTGCTCTACATCGTGTGGCTGTCCAGCTATCTGGTGCGCTTCCGCGACGAGGTCAATGCGACCTGGCCGGCGATGCTCAAGCCGCTGGGCGTGGCGATCGCACTGGTCGGCCTGCTGCTGATGCAGCCGGACTTCGGCTCGTCCACGCTGCTGCTGGCGATCACCGCCGGCATGCTGGTGCTGGGCGGGGTGAACCTGCCGCGCATGTCGATGCCGATCGTGTTCGGCCTGCCGGTGTTCGCCTTCATCGCGATCCTGGAGCCGTACCGGCTGCGTCGCATCACTTCGTTCCTGGACCCGTGGGCCGACCAGCTCGGCTCCGGCTACCAGCTGTCCAACGCCTTGATGGCGGTCGGCCGCGGCCAGTGGACCGGCGTGGGCCTGGGCGCCTCGGTGCAGAAGCTCAACTATCTGCCTGAAGCGCATACCGACTTCATCTTCTCGGTGATTGCCGAAGAACTCGGCTTTGTCGGCGTGTGCGGTGTGATCTCGCTGTACGCGCTGCTGGTCGGCCGCGCGTTCTGGCTGGGCATGCGCTGCGTGGAAATGAAGCGTCACTTCTCCGGCTACATCGCCTTCGGCATCGGCTTGTGGATCAGCCTGCAGAGCTTCGTCTCCGTGGGGGTGAACCTGGGGATTCTGCCGACCAAGGGCCTGACCCTACCGTTGATTTCCTCCGGCGGTTCGTCGGTGCTGATGACCTGCGTGGCGATGGGCCTGCTGCTGCGCGTGTCCTACGAAATGGATCGTGCCGAGCGCCTGCGCAGCAAGTTGTCGCCGCAGGGTACGGGCGCGCCGTCGGCCGAGCCGGCCGAACAGGTGGTGGAATCGGCCGCGCCGGCCTACGCGCCTGCGCGCAAGCCGCAGCGCGAGCCGGTTGCCGCCGCGCCCGCCCCGGCACCGGTTGCTGCAGCCTCGGCGACGTCTGCGCATGCGTCCGAGTTCCTGCGCGGCACCAGCCGCATGCAGCCGCGCGTGGAACCGACCTTCGGGAGGATTGCATGAGCGCTCATGCGACTCCCGCGCAAACGCCCGCATATCCAGGTGCGGGGATTCGACCAGTGATGATTCTGGCTGGCGGCACCGGCGGGCACATCTTCCCGGGTCTGGCCGTGGCCAAGGTGCTGCGCGCGCGTGGCGTGCCGGTGACCTGGCTGGGCGCCGATGGCGCGATGGAAACCCGGCTGGTGCCGCAGCACGAGATTCAACTCGACACGCTGGCCATCAGCGGCCTGCGCGGCAAGGGCCTGGTGAAGTTGCTTGGCGCGCCGGTGCGGGTGATGCGCGCGGTGCGTGCCGCCGGCTTCGTGCTGCGCAAGCGTCAGCCGCGTGCGGTGATCAGTTTCGGCGGCTTTGCGGCCGGCCCGGGCGGCCTGGCAGCGCGGCTGCTCGGGGTGCCGTTGCTGGTGCATGAGCAGAACCGCGCGCCCGGCATGACCAACAAGGTGTTGTCGCGGTTTGCGCGCCGTGTGTTGACCGGTTTCCCGGGCAGCTTTGCCGGCGAAGAAGCGGTGGGCAACCCGGTGCGTGCGGAAATCGCGGCGCTTCCCGCGCCGGCCACGCGTCTGCTCGGCCGTGGCAATGCCGTACGCGTGCTGGTGCTCGGTGGCAGCCAGGGCGCACGCGCCTTGAACCAGGCCGTGCCCGCTGCACTGGCCGCGCTCGGTCACCCGGATGTCGAGGTGCGCCATCAGTGCGGCGAAAAGCTGCGCGCCGAAGCCGAAGCCTCCTATGCACAGGCGGGCGTCAACGCCAGCGTCGAACCCTTCATCGCCGACATGGCCGCCGCCTACGCCTGGGCCGACCTGGTCGTGTGCCGCGCCGGTGCCTCCACGCTGGCCGAACTGTGCGCCGCCGGCGTCGGCAGCGTGCTGGTGCCCTTCGCCGCCGCGGTGGACGACCACCAGACCCGCAATGCCGAATACCTGGTCGGCGCCGATGCCGCCGTGCTGCTCAAGCAGGACGACACCCTGGCCGCGCGCCTGCAGCAGGTCTTGCAGACCCTGCTCGCCGACCCCGCCCGCCGCCTGGCGATGGCCCAGGCCGCCCGCACCCTGGCCAAGCCGGACGCCGCCGAGCGCATCGCCGACATCATTCTTCAGGAAGCAGGGAGTGGTGAATCGGGAATGGGGAATGGGCGGAGCTCAGAACAATTGCAGGAACAGACAGTGATGCAAGAAAACAAGCGCACCGGTCAGGCGCTCAACGCCGCAGGTGCCTCGCTTTACACGATTCCCGATTCCCGATTCCCGATTCGCACCTCCACCGGAGGTGCCGTGTGATCCGCCGTCTGCAGGACAGTGGCGATCTGGTGCGGGCGTTTCCGCGCGTGCATTTCGTCGGTATCGGCGGCACCGGCATGAGTGGTATTGCCGAGGTGATGCTGACGCTGGGCTATGAAGTCTCCGGTTCGGACAACTCCGATAACGTGGCGACGCGTCGGCTGGCCAAGCTGGGTGCGCGGGTGATGCGCGGCCATTCGGCGGCCAACGTGCTGGGCACCGATTGCGTGGTGGTCTCCAGCGCGATCCGCGAAGACAACCCCGAGCTGATGGAAGCGCGCAGCCAGCGCATTCCGATCATGCCGCGTGCGGCGATGCTGGCCGAGCTGATGCGCTTCCGTCGCGGCATTGCGGTGGCCGGCACGCACGGCAAGACCACCACCACCAGCCTGGCCGCAGCAGTGCTGAGTGAGGGCGGGCTGGATCCGACCTTCGTCATCGGTGGCCAACTGCTGGCCGCCGGTGCCAACGCAAAACTCGGTGGCGGCCAATGGCTGGTCGCCGAGGCCGACGAGAGCGATGGCAGCTTCCTGCGCCTGAATCCGCTGATGGCGGTGATCACCAACATCGATTCGGATCACCTGGAAAACTACGGCAACGATTTTGCACGCATCCAGGCCGCCTTCGCCGAGTTCCTGCAGCGCCTGCCGTTCTACGGCCTGGCATTGCTGTGCATCGACGACCCGGAAGTGGCCGCGCTGGCCGGCAAGACGCCGCGCCACGTGATGAGCTACGGCATGAGCGAAAACGCCGACGTACGCGCCGAAGACGTGGTGCAGGATGGCCCGCGCATGCGCTTCACGCTGCGTCTGCCCGAAGGCACCACCACCCCGGTGACGCTGGCCTTGCCGGGCCGCCACAACGTGCTCAACGCACTGGCGGCCGCTGCGATCGGCTGGCAGCTGGGCGTGGCGCCGGAGACCATCGCGCGTGCGCTGGAAAACTTCGCCGGCATCGGCCGCCGCTTCAACGACCTGGGCGAAGTCACCACCAGTACCGGTGCGCGCGTGCGCGTGGTCGACGACTACGGCCACCATCCGCGCGAGCTGGAAGCGGTGTTCGCCGCCGCCCGTGGCGGCTGGCCGGACAAGCGCCTGGTGGTGGCATTCCAGCCGCATCGCTACAGCCGTACCCGCGATCAATTCGATGCCTTCGCCGCGGTGCTGAGCACCGTCGATGCGCTGGTGCTGAGCGAGGTCTATCCGGCCGGCGAAGCGCCGATTCCGGGCGCCGATGCGCGCGCGCTTGCGCGTGCGATCCGTGCGCGCGGCCGCAGCGAACCGGTGGTGGTCGGGCAGATTTCCGGGCTGGCCGAAGTGCTGCCGGACGTGCTGCAGGACGGCGATCTGTTGCTGATGATGGGCGCCGGCGATATCGGCTATGTCGCGCAGCACATCATCAACAACGGTTTCACCGGAGCGAGCGCATGAGCGCGGTGATTCCCAACGCACGTACCAGCGATCCGGCCGCGTTCGGCCGCGTCGCCGTGCTGCTCGGCGGTACCTCGTCCGAGCGCGAAGTGTCGTTGAACTCCGGCAGCAACGTGCTCGACGCACTGCGCGCGCGCGGTGTCGACGCGCAGCCGGTCGACGGCATTCCGGCCCTGGCGCAGGCCCTGGTCGAAAAACGCTTCGATCGCGTCTTCAATGTGCTGCACGGCCATAACGGCGGCGGCGAAGACGGCATCGTGCAAGGCCTGATGGAAGCCTTCAAGGTGCCGTACACCGGCTCCAACGTGCTGGGTTCGGCGTTGAGCATGGACAAGATCCGCACCAAGCAGGTGTGGCTGTCGCTGGGCCTGTCCACGCCGCGCTATGCGCGCCTGGCCGCCGGTGCCAGCGCCGACGACATCCAGGCCGCCGCGCGGCAGATCGGCTTGCCGGTGATCGTCAAGCCGGCCAACGAAGGCTCCAGCGTGGGCATCAGCCGCGTATTCGACCAGGCCCAGCTCGAACAAGCCGTGCTGCTGGCGGCGCGCTACGACGGCGCGCTGCTGATGGAGCAACTGATCGAAGGCGACGAACTCACCGTGGCCGTGCTCGGCGACACCGCGCTGCCGTCCATCCGCATCGTCCCCAAGGGCCAGTGGTACGACTACAACGCCAAGTACATTGCCGACGACACGCAGTATCTGTGCCCGGGCCTGGAAGGCGAGGCTGAAGCGCAGATCCGCCAGCTCGCGCTGGACGCGTTCCGCGCTGCCGGGTGCCGTGGCTGGGGCCGCGTGGACGTGATGCGCGATGGCAGCAGCGGCCAGCTGTATCTGCTCGAAGTGAACACCGCCCCCGGCATGACCAGCCACTCGCTGGTGCCCAAGGCCGCGCGCCAGCTCGGCATCGATTTCGAAGGACTGGTCTGGCGCGTGCTGGAGCAGACGCTATGACGCCGGGAATGGGGAATCGGGAATCGGGAATCGCAAAAGCGACAGCCGGCAGTGCGCCGCTGTTGACGATTGCCGATTCCCGATTCCCCATTCCCGCGCGCGGAGCGCGCGCATGAACGCCACCCTGCGCATCCTGGCGTGGTTGCTCGCGGTGGCGCTGGTCGCGTTGCCGGTGGTGGCCGTGCTCAATGGCTGGGTCGGTGCCGAGCGTTGGCCATTGGCGCGCTTGCGGGTGTCGGGCGACTTCAAGCGGGTGCCGGCCGAAGAGTTGCGCGCGGTGGTCCTGCCGTATGCGCGCGCGGGCTTTTTCGCGGTGAAGCTGCAGAACGCGCAGGACGCCATCGCGCGCCTGCCTTGGGTGGAAAGTGCGCAGGTGCGCAAGCGCTGGCCGGATGTGCTGGAAGTGCACGTCACCGAGCACAAACCGTTCGCGCGCTGGGGCACCGACCGCATGTTGTCCGAGCAGGGCCGCTTGTTCCGCACCCCACCGTTGTTGAAGGATTTCAAGCTGCCGCAACTCGGTGGCCCGGACAGCAAGACCCAGGACGTGGTGGCGCTCTACAACGAATCGCGCGCCTTGTTCGCACCGACCGGGCTGGATGTGGAGCGCCTGGAAATGGATGCCCGCGGCAGCTGGTCGCTGGGCCTGAGCAACGGCGTGCAGATCGTGATCGGCCGCGACGACGCGCGCGCACGCCTGCAACGCTTCGCCCGCGTGCTGCCGCAACTGGCCGACCCGCAACGCCCGATCGCCCGCGCCGACCTGCGCTACACCAACGGCTTCACGGTCGAACGGCGAATGGAGAGTGGGGAATCGGGAATGGATAAGAAACCCAAGCCGGCGTCGCCCGCTGCGCCTCACGCACTTGTCCTCAATTCTCCTCGTATCCGTGCACCGCTGTTGACCATTCCCCATTCGCTATTCCCTATTCCCGGCTTTAAGACATGAACCGCAAAGGCGACAAATCCCTCATCGTTGGACTGGACATCGGCACCTCCAAGGTCGTCGCGCTGGTCGGCGAGTACTCGCCCGGCAATCCGATCGAAGTGATCGGCATCGGTTCGCATGAGTCGCGCGGTCTCAAGCGCGGCGTGGTGGTGGACATCGAATCCACCGTGCAGTCGATCCAGCGCGCGGTGGAAGAGGCCGAGCTGATGGCCGGTTGCGAGATCCGCTCGGTATACGCGTCGATTTCCGGCAACCACGTGCAGTGCAAGAACTCGCCCGGCATCGTGCCGATCCGCGACGGCGAAGTGACCTGGAGCGACCTGGAACGCGTGCTCGATGCCGCCAAGGCCGTGGCCATTCCAGCCGACCAGCGCATCCTGCATGCGATCCCGCGCGAGTACGTGCTGGACGATTCGCAGGAAGGCATCCGCAACCCGGTCGGCATGACCGGCGTGCGCCTGGAGGTGCATGCGCATCTGGTGGTGTGCGCGCAGTCGGCGGCCGCCAATATCACCAAGTGCGTGCAGAAGTGCGGCCTGCAGGTCGACGATCTGGTGCTGTCGTCGCTGGCGTCGTCGGTCGCAGTGCTGACCGCCGACGAACGCGAGCTTGGCGTGGTGCTGGTGGATATCGGCGCCGGCACCACCGATCTGGCGGTGTATGTGCAGGGTGCGATCTGCCACACGGCTTCATTGCCGATCGCCGGCGACCACGTCACCAACGACATCGCGCACATGCTGCGCACGCCCACGCCGGAAGCCGAGCAGATCAAGGTGCGTTACGCCTGCGCGCTGGCGCAGCTGGCGACCGCCGAAGAAAGCATCCAGGTGCCGTCGGTGGGCGATCGCCCGCCGCGCCGCATGCCGCGGCATGCGCTCGCGCAAGCGGTGCAGGGCCGTTACGAGGAAATCTTCGAGATGGTGCAGGCCGAACTGCGCCGCTCTGGCTTCGAAGAAATGGTGCGCGCCGGCATGGTGCTGACCGGCGGCGCCTCGAAGATGGAAGGCGTGGTGGAACTGGCCGAGGAAATGTTGCAGATGCCGGTGCGCGTAGGCATTCCGCAGCACGTCACCGGCCTGGGCGAAGTGGTCGGCAACCCGGTGCACGCCTCCGGCGTTGGCCTGTTGTTGATGGGTAGCCAGATCGAACATCCGCGTCGCCCGTCGATCCCGACCGGCCGCGCGGGCAGCTTGTTCAAGAAATTGAAGAATTGGTATCGCGGGGAATTCTGAAGAATCGGGAATCGGGATTCGAGAATTGGTTGAAGCAAAGGCGAAGCGGTTGCGGCAGATTTGAGTGGAGAGCGGTGAGAGCGGGCAGGGCGTAGTTTTTTGCGGTTCCGTCGAGGAAGCAGTGGTTGGCGTGGAGGTGATTCGCAGTTGCGATTCCCCATTCCCAATTCCCCATTCCCGGCATTTCAAACAACAACATTCGCCGACATGCGGGTGTTGGGCTGGCGAACGGAGCAATCCGATTCCCCATTCCCGATTCCCCATTCACGGCATCCAAAGAGGACACTGACATGGCACATTTTGAACTGATCGAAAAGATGGCTCCCAACGCGGTCATCAAGGTCGTTGGCGTGGGCGGCGGCGGCGGCAACGCGGTTGCGCACATGGTCAATACCAATGTCGATGGCGTGGAATTCATCACCGCCAACACCGACTCGCAGGCGATCAAGAACTGCGGCGCCAAGCTGCAGCTGCAGCTCGGCACCAACGTCACCAAGGGCCTGGGCGCAGGCGCCAATCCGGAAGTCGGCCGCCAGGCCGCACTGGAAGACCGCGAGCGCATCATGGACGCGCTGCAGGGTGCGGACATGGTGTTCATCACCGCCGGCATGGGCGGCGGTACCGGCACCGGCGCCGCGCCGGTGGTGGCGCAGCTGGCCAAGGAAATGGGCATCCTGACCGTGGCCGTGGTCACCAAGCCGTTCCCGTTCGAAGGCCGTCGCCGCATGCAGGTCGCGCTGAAGGGCATCGAAGAGTTGAGCCAGCATTGCGACTCGCTGATCACCATCCCCAATGAAAAGCTGATCACCGTGCTCGGCCGCAACGCCACCATGATCCAGGCGTTCCGCGCGGCCAACGACGTGCTGCAGGGCGCCGTGCAGGGCATCGCCGATCTGATCGTGCGTCCGGGTCTGATCAACGTCGACTTTGCCGACGTGCGCACCGTGATGTCGGAAATGGGCCTGGCCATGATGGGCACCGGTTCGGCACGCGGCGACGATCGCGCGCAGGCCGCTGCCGAAGCCGCCATCCAGAACCCGCTGCTGGACGACGTCAACCTGGCTGGTGCCAACGGCATCCTGGTCAACATCACCGCCGGCCCGGACTTCACCATGTCCGAGTTCGACGAGATCGGCCGCACCATCGAAGCGTTCGCGTCGGAAGATGCCACCGTGGTCGTCGGTACCGTGCTCGACCCGGACATGCAGGACGAAGTGCGCGTCACCGTGGTGGCCACCGGCCTGAACCGTGCGGTTGCCCGCCAGACCCAGCGTCCGGACCAGCGCGCGCCGATCAAGCTGGTGCGCAACGCCACCACCGGCCAGCCGGAGTTCGGCGATTTCGACACCAGCGGCGGCGATGCGGTGTCCAAGGCCGTCGGCGGCAGCATGGGCCTGGGCCTGCGTCGTCCGAGCAGCGACTCGGTCGGCAGCGGCAGCAACAACGGCGGCGGTTCGGCTGCGCCGGCCGCAGACCTGCCCAACGACTACCTGGATATCCCGGCGTTCCTGCGCCGCCAGGCCGACTGAGGAGCGTCGGCTGCGTCGCTACGGCGGCGCGGTCCGTCCCGCCCCGGGGTTCGTTCCGGGGTGCAGTGCCATGTCCTTTCTGCCGGATCGGCCGCGATCCGGCAGCTTTTGCAGTGGCGTGACCCGGGAATTACAGTTCCCGTCACGCGCGGTTTGTTAAAATTCAGATAATCTCTACGGATTAGACAGCCGGTTCAGCGTCTGTCTGCATTGTTCAGCCAGACTTCGTATATGACACAGCAACGCACTCTCAAGAACACCATTCGCGCCACCGGCGTCGGCCTGCACAGCGGCGACAAGGTGTACATGACGCTACGGCCGGCTCCGGTCGATCATGGCGTGGTGTTCCGGCGTGTGGACCTGGAGCCGATCGTCGAAGTCCCCGCCGATGCCGAACTGGTCACCGAGACCACGCTGTGTACCGGCCTGACCTGCAATGGCGCCAAGATCCAGACCGTCGAGCACCTGATGTCGGCACTGGCCGGCCTGGGTGTGGACAATGTCATCGTCGAACTGTCCTCGGCCGAGCTGCCGATCATGGACGGTTCGTCCGGCCCGTTCGTGTTCCTGCTGCAGTCGGCAGGCATCGTCGAGCAGAACAAGGCCAAGCGCTTCATCCGCATCAAGCAGACGGTGGAAGTGCGCGAGGGCGACAAGATCGCGCGCTTCGAGCCGTACGAGGGCTACAAGCTCGGCTTCACCATCGAATTCAATCACCCGATGATCCCGGCCAAGCAGTCGCGCCAGGAAATCGAGTTCTCCACCTCGGCCTACGTCAAGGAAATCTCGCGCGCCCGCACCTTCGGTTTCATGCGCGACCTTGAATACATGCGCGAGCGCAATCTGGGCCTGGGCGGGTCGATGGACAACGCCATCGTGCTGGACGAGTTCCGCGTGCTCAACGAGGACGGCCTGCGCTATACCAACGAATTCGTGCGGCACAAGATCCTGGACGCCATCGGCGACCTGTACCTGGCCGGCGGCGCCATTCTGGGCGCCTACGAAGGCTTCAAGTCCGGCCACGCGCTCAACAACAAGCTGGTGCGTGCGCTGCTGGCGGATCAGGCCGCCTGGGAATGGGTCAGCTTCCCCGACGGCACCATGCAACCGCCGGTCACCTACGCCAGCCCCGTCTACGCCTGATGTCGGGGAATGCCGCAGTTGGCGTTCGAAGTGTGAACTGTGTCGAATTACCGGCCTGTTCTTAACTTTTATTTAAGACTTCTCTAACTCCTGCGTGGCTGAGGCCCGCTAGGATGCGTCGGGTCGTGCGCGGTCTTCGCAATTCTTTCACGCTGCGGCGGCCGCTTCGCAGCAGCGGCGCGGTGCTCACCGTTTGGTGGGTGGAACGTCCTGCAGGGAGGCCAGCGCATCGCGCAGACCTCTGTGCGTGGCCTGCGAGACGGGGCGCGGACGCTCGCGATTCTGCTGCATTGGGGAATGCAGCGGGGTGGTGGTGGTCTTGATGGTCACTGCGGTGGCCTTCAGTCCGATGGATCGGGCGGCATCCAGTAATTGGGTCTCGGCAAGTCGCAACTTGGCATGCCAGACAGGTGAATCAACCAGAAAAACGAGCTGTTCGTCTCTGACATTGGCCAGCCGGCAACGGGTGACCAGATGAGGCGGTAACAGGGGGCGCAACTGCCGGTCCAGCGCATCGAGCCACAACGCTCGGCGCAAGGGGTCGCCAGCCTTTTCACCCAGCGCGGCTTCGATGGCCGGTTGTGGAACGGAAGGGTTGCGTGCGTTGGACTTGGGCTTGGACATGACACTCATATGGCGTTGAAGAAAGTCGTAATCAAATCTCGCGAAACCCGGGCGCAGCGGCTGGCCCGCCAGTTCCAGGGCTTTGCCGCGGATCGACCGATGGTAGTCCTCGGCGCGGTGCTTGGGCTGGGCATGTTGATCGGCATCGGTGCAAGCACCGCCACCGGCATGGTGACCAATTCCGCGCTGCAGGCCAAGGTCGCGCAGCAGCAGGCCGAGCTGGCCCAGGCGCAGCGCGCCTCGCAGGCGCAGGTCAACGCACTGGCTGCGCGCATGGGCGAGCTGCAGGCGCAGGCCACCCGTCTCAATGCCTTGGGCGAGCGGCTGACCGAAATGGGCAAGCTGAAGGACGGCGAGTTCGACTTCGACGCCCCGGTCGGCGTCGGTGGCGGCGATGAGCCGGTCAGCGACATGCCGGTCGAGTCGCTCAAGCAGACGCTGGGGCAGGTCGAACAGCAGTTCTCCGCCTCCGGCCAGCAACTGAACGTGCTGGCCGCGCTGATGTTCGATCATCAGCTCGAACAGAATTCGGTGCCCTCGCGGATGCCGATCCGCAACACCTACATCACCTCCGGCTTCGGCGGCCGCGCCGATCCGTTCGACGGTGGTTCGGCCTTCCACAAGGGCGTGGACTTCCACGCCAACGTGGGCGACCCGGTGATGTCGGTCGCCGACGGCGTGGTCAGCTATGCCGGCGTGCGCGGCGGCTACGGCAACGTGGTGGAAGTGGATCACGGCAACGGCTATGTGACCCGCTACGCGCACAACTCGCGGCTGGTGGTGAAGGTAGGCGATCTGGTCCGCGCCGGCCAGCAGGTGGCCCGGGCCGGATCCAGCGGCCGCTCCACCGGCGCCCACGTGCATTTCGAGGTGTGGGCGGACGGGCGGGTGGTCAATCCGCGCAAGTTCCTGGGCGATACCAACACGCCGGTGGGCCGCCGCGGGCGCGGTTGACGACGGCGCGGGGCCGCGCTTGATTCGTGAAGGCCCGCCCCAAGCTACAATAGGGTGTTGCCATCGACAGGGCGCAGTGCGCCCTGTTTCGTTTACGGCGGCCGGGTCGTGGGGACCGGCGTCGGTCAAACCGTTCCTTTTCAACCGGTTTCTTCAATGATCAACAGTCTGCTTACCCGTGTCTTTGGCAGTCGTAACGAACGCCAGCTGCGCCAGCTCAACCGCCTCGTCACCCAGATCAATGCGCTGGAGCCGACGATCGAGAAGCTCTCCGACGCCGAGCTGCAAGCCAAGACCCCGGAGTTCAAGCAGCGACTTGCCGCCGGCGAGTCCCTGGACAAGATTCTTCCCGAAGCCTTTGCGGTGTGCCGCGAGGCCAGCCGCCGCGTACTCGGCATGCGCCATTACGACGTGCAGCTGATCGGCGGCATGGTGCTGCACCTGGGCAAGATCGCCGAGATGCGCACCGGTGAAGGCAAGACCCTGGTCGCCACGCTGCCGGTGTACCTCAACGCGCTGCAGGGCGAGGGCGTGCATGTGGTCACGGTCAACGACTACCTGGCGCGCCGCGATGCCGCGCAGATGGGCAAGTTGTACAACTGGCTGGGCCTGAGCGTGGGCGTGGTCTATCCAGGCATGCCGCACAGCGACAAGCGCGAGGCCTATGGCAGCGACATCACCTACGGCACCAACAACGAGTTCGGTTTCGATTACCTGCGCGACAACATGGCGCTGTCCAAGGCCGACCGTTATCAGCGCAACCTGCATTACGCGATCGTCGACGAAGTCGACTCGATCCTGATCGACGAGGCGCGTACCCCGCTGATCATCTCCGGCCCGGCCGACGAGTCGCCGGAGTTGTACATCCGCGTCAACCGCATCGTGCCGCAGCTGACCAGGCAGGAAAGCGAGGAGGGCGAGGGCGACTTCTGGATCGACGAAAAGGGCAAGCAGGTGCATCTGTCGGAGGCGGGCATGGGCCACGCCGAAGAACTGCTGATGCAGGCCGGCATTCTCGAGAATGCCGAAGACGGCCTGTACGCCGCGCAGAACCTGAGCGTGGTGCATCACCTCAACGCGGCGCTGCGTGCGCATGCGATCTATCAGCGCGATGTGGATTACATCGTGCGCGATGGCGAAGTGGTGATCGTCGACGAATTCACCGGTCGCACGCTGAGTGGGCGGCGCTGGTCCGACGGCCTGCATCAGGCGGTCGAGGCCAAGGAAGGCGTGCCGGTGCAGCGCGAGAACCAGACGCTGGCCAGCATCACCTTCCAGAACCTGTTCCGCATGTACAAGAAGCTGTCCGGCATGACCGGTACGGCCGACACCGAAGCCTACGAATTCCAGAGCATCTACGGTCTGGAAGTGGTGGTGATCCCGACCAACCGCCCGACCGTGCGCAAGGACCATCCGGACCAGGTGTTCCTCAACCGCAAGGGCAAGTTCAACGCGGTGCTCGCCGACATCGAAGACTGCGCCAAGCGCGGCCAGCCGGTGCTGGTGGGTACCACCTCGATCGAGACCTCGGAGATGCTGTCCGAGCATCTGCGCAAGGCCGGGGTCAAGCACGAAGTGCTCAACGCCAAGCAGCACGAGCGCGAAGCCACCATCGTGGCCAACGCCGGCCAGCCAGGCGCGGTGACCATCGCCACCAACATGGCCGGTCGCGGTACCGACATCGTGCTGGGCGGGTCGCTGGAAACCGAGCTGCATGCCATGGGCGACGACATCAGCGACGAGCAGCGCCTTGCGGCCAAGACCGAATGGCAGCGTCGTCACGATGCGGTCAAGGCGGCCGGCGGCCTGCACATCATCGGTACCGAGCGGCACGAGTCGCGGCGTATCGACAACCAGCTGCGCGGCCGTGCCGGTCGTCAGGGCGACCCTGGTTCGTCGCGCTTCTATCTGTCGCTGGAAGACAATCTGATGCGCATCTTCGCCTCGGACTGGGTCCAGAAGGCGATGCGCATGATGGGCATGAAGGAAGACGACGTCATTGAAGACCGCCTGGTCAGCCGGCAGATCGAAAAGGCGCAGCGCAAGGTGGAAGCGCACAACTTCGACATCCGCAAGAACCTGCTGGACTTCGACGACGTCAACAACGACCAGCGCAAGGTGATCTACGCCCAGCGCGACGAATTGCTGGATGCCGAATCGGTCAAGGACAACGTCGACGGCATCCGTGGCGATGTGATCTACGACCTGGTCGCACGCTTCGTGCCGCCCAACTCCGTCGACGAGCAGTGGGACCTGAAGGGTCTGGAAGCCACGCTGGAAGCGGAGCTGGGCATGCCGCTGGCGCTGAGCGAGATGGCACGCACACAGGAAGAACTGGACGCCGAGCAGATTGCGGCCAAGGTGCAGGCAGCGGTGGATGCCCACTTTGCCGAGAAGGAAGCGGCGGTGGGCAACGACACCATGCGCGCATTGGAGAAGCACGTGATGCTGACCGTGCTCGACCAGGGCTGGAAGGAGCATCTGGCCAAGATGGATTACCTGCGCCAGGGCATCTATCTGCGTGGCTATGCGCAGAAGCAGCCCAAGCAGGAATACAAGAAGGAAGCTTTCGAGTTGTTCTCCGAGATGCTGGAGAACGTCAAGCGCGAAGTGATCAACCTGCTGGCGCGCGTGCGCATTCGCAGCGAAGAGGAAGTGGCCGAGCTGGAAGAGCAGGAGCGTCTGCAGGCGCAGGCGCGCTTGATGGCCTCGCAGTTCCAGCACCAGGACGTGGGCGGCTATGGTGCCGACGAGGAAGTGGAACAGATGCAGGGCGGCAACGCGCCGGTGCCGGTCTCGCAGGTGACCCGCGACGAGCCCAAGGTGGGCCGTAACGATCCGTGCCCCTGCGGCAGCGGCAAGAAGTACAAGCACTGCCACGGTCAACTCAGCTGATGCTGAGTTGACCGTGGTGCAGCCCGCCTGGCGGGCTGCACACCAGGCATCCGCGTAGCGGACGCCTGGTGCACGGTCCTTGCTTCCGATCCCCGCGCCGTTGGCGCGCCCCCTTACCAAGGGGGCTCTGCTTACGGATGGAATCCTGAGGGAGTCTTGAAGCAGGAAAGGGGAGATCGCAGACCGGGTGCGAGGCCACGCTCAGGTTTCGCCGCCTTTGGCCAACTCGCTGCGAAGTCATGGCTTGCATCGTTGCCAGGTAACGACGGGATACCAACGGCATAGACGCTGGAAGCGTCCGGCGAGCTGTCTTGCGATGGGCCTCGGCAGGGCAGGCCAGCCACGCGTTGTCCATCTCTTGTGGCGCCAACGGCGCCTGCCGCATGCAGGCGTCTGCGCCGGTGCCACTGCGGGGCGTATGCTCGATCCACATCCTGCGTGGAGTGCGGTCATGGCGCTGCTGTCCAGCCAGCAATTGAAGGTGTTCGTGCCTGCGCGCGACTACGCGGTGTCGCAGCGGTTCTATCGCGCGCTCGGATTCGTGCAGGAAGACGAGGTCGGCAATGTGACCTGCTTTTTCGGCATGGCGCGCAGTGCGCGTTCCTGCTGCAGGACTTCTATCTGCGCGAGCTGGCCGAAAACCTGATGCTGCACCTATGGGTGGACGATGCCGACAGCTGGTGGCAGCACGTGCACGACACCGGCCTGGGCGACCAGTTCGCGGTGAGCTGCAGCGCGCCGGAAGATCGTCCATGGGGCGCACGCGATTTCACCTTGCACGATCCCAGCGGCGTGCTGTGGCGCATCGGCCATCCACTGTAGACGTGAATCGGGAATCGGGAATCGGGAATTGCAAAGGCGGGCATGGTGCGTGCTTCAACCGATTCCCGATTCCCGAATCTCCATTCCCCGCCTTCAGGCGATTGCACTGAACGGCTCACTCGCGGCACTCTTGTGGCATGCCCGATTCTCTGAGATCCATCCACGTCGTTGCCGGCGTGATCACCGACGCCCGCGGCCGCATCCTGCTGACCCGCCGTACCGAAACCCGCGACATGCCCGGCCTGTGGGAGTTTCCGGGCGGCAAGCGCGAGCCTGGCGAGACCTCCGAACAGGCACTGGTGCGCGAACTCAACGAAGAGCTCGGTATCGAGGCGCAGGTCGGCGAGTGGCTGATGGACGTGCCGCAGTTGTACCCGGACAAGCGGCTGCGCCTGGAAGTGCGCCACATCACTGCATGGAAAGGCAGCCCGCGCGGCCGCGAAGGCCAAGCGATGACCTGGGTGGCCGCGGACAAGCTGACCCGTTATTCGATGCCGCCGGCCGATGTGCCGGTGGTCGGTGTGCTGCGCCAGCCCGACCGCTATCTGATCACGCCCGAGCCGGCCGATGACGTGCGGTGGCTGGAAGGCCTGGAGCGTGCGCTGCAGGACGGCATCACGCGCATCCAGTTGCGTGCGCGGCAGGCCGAACCGGCGCGCTGGCAGGCCTTGCTGCAGCAGGTGATGCGCCTGCGCGGCCGCGCGCGCGCGCAACTGCTGCTCAACCGCGACATCGCACTGGCCAGCGAACTCGGCATCGGCGTGCATCTGGGCGCGGAGCAACTGGCCAGCCTGCAGCAGCGCCCGTTGCCGGCCGGGCAGCCGGTCGCCGCCTCGTGTCACGGGTTGGAAGAGCTGCGCCACGCACAGCGTCTTGGCTGCGATTTTGCGGTGCTGGGCCCGGTGCAGGCGACCGCGTCGCATCCGGGTGCGACACCCTTGGGATGGGATGGGTTCGAACGCTTGCGCGAGCAGGTCTCCTTGCCGATCTACGCACTCGGTGGCATGCAGGTCGACGACCTGCGCGACGCGCGTTCGCATGGCGCGCAAGGCATCGCCGCGATTCGCGCGTTGTGGCCGCAGTGACCGTCATCAGGACCGTGCGGTCTGCTGGGGGGCGGCAGCCTTGCGGTGGCCCTTGTTCGACCAGGTCGCGGCGGCCAGCGTCACCGCGGCTGCTGCGCTAAAACGTCACCCAGAAGCAGTTGTACTGCCGGCGCAGCCGCAACACGCTGGGTGCGGGCGTGCCGCTGGCGAGGTTCTGTTCCAGGCGCAGGCCCCAGGGGCGGGGGCGGCTTGGCGGTGCCGGGAGCGGGGTGTCGATGGTGCTGCCGTCCAATGATGCAGCCGCTGTCGCTGGCGTGCCGGCATCGGCTTCCCAGGTCGGCGGATCGCGTTGCGGGTACATCGGCACGATGTCCAGCAACGGGCGTTGCACGATCGCTTCCAGCCGGCTCAGCACCTGGTTGGCAGCGGCGTCGGACTGGCCGCTCCACAGGTAGAGGCTGGAGAGCCGATTGACGTCGCGGCTGTCCACCGCCAGTTGCAGCAACGACACCAGTTCGCTCAGCCGGCGTGGGCAGCCGTAGCGATACAGGCCGGTATTGCCCTGCGGGCGGATGGCAGGCGGCGCGCGGCTTGCCGCGCCGACATCTTCGCAGCGGCGGTCGGTGAACATGGTCTGCCCGTCCGCTGTCACGCAGCGACGGATCTCCTGCGCCTGCACCCGCGTGGCCGGGCACAGGCAGAACAGCAGCAGTAACGGCAGCAGCAGGCGAGGCATCGGCGCAGCGTAACGGGGCGTGCGTGAGCCGGCGGGCAACGCGCCGGAACCGGGGCAGCGTGCACGGCGTTTGCGCATCACGCGCGCGCCTGCCGATGATGTACCCGCACAGATACGCTCGCCGCGGGCATGGCTTGGATCGGCTGGCTCAGCGGCCGAGCAGCTGCAGCACCTGCGTGGTCGGCTTGGCCAGGTTGAGCGTGTAGAAGTGCAGGGCAGGCGCGCCACCGGCGATCAGGCGCTCGCACACGGTGGCCACCACTTCCGCACCGAAGGCGCGCACCGCATCGGCATCGTCGCCGTAGGACTGCATCTTCTTGCTGATCCAGCGCGGAATTTCCGCACCGCACTGCTCGGAAAAGCGCCGCAGCTGCGAGAAATTGGAGATCGGCATGATGCCGGGGATGATCGGGATCTCCACGCCCATGCGCTGCACGGCATCGCGGAAATGAAAGTACGCGTCGGCGTTGTAGAAATACTGGGTGATTGCGGCATCGGCGCCGGCATCCACCTTGGCCTTGAAGTAACGCAGATCGCTCAGCGCGTCGGTCGCCTGCGGATGGGTTTCCGGATAGGCGCCGACTTCGATCCGGAACGCATCGCCGTGCTCGGCGCGGATGAAGGCGATCAGGTCCGAGGCGTAACGCAGGTCGCCGGGATGGCCCATGCCCGAGGGCAGGTCGCCGCGCAGCGCGACGATGCGGGTACAGCCGATCGCGCGATACAGCTTGAGCAGTTCGCGGATCTCCTGGCGGCTGCCGCCGACGCAGGACAGGTGCGGGGCGGCTTCGAAACCGTGCTTCTGCTTGAGGTGACGCACCGTCTCGGAGGTATAGCTGAGCGTGGAGCCGCCGGCACCGAAGGTGCACGACACGTACTCCGGCGCGTAGCCCTTCAACCTGGCCGCCGTACGGTCCAATTGGGCGCGCTGGTCGTCGGTCTTGGGCGGATAGAACTCGAAACTGAGAGGCGTCATCGCGGCGGGTCCGGCGGATCGTGCCGGCATAATATCGCTTCATCGCGATGAATGCATATTTGGTGGGGGATGTGCTGCGTCCGGCTGCCTTGCCAAGCGCGCTTGCGGGTCCACCCGGCGCATGGTTGAGGCCGCCCGGAGGCGCCCGTCTCGGTGTGCGGCGCAGGTGGTCAGTTCCCGGTCCCCCCCCCGGCGCCACTGGATGGGAGCGCGACATGCAAGCACAGGAGATGGATGTCATCGCCGAATCGCTGGGCCGCATCTGGGTTGCGTTGGTGCGCAGCGTCGGTGATCTGGCGCTTGCCGCGCGGCGGCGAGCGAAGCCTCGCAGCGGGCAGGCGTATCGTCTTTGTCGCCGCACTGGTTCAACGCGTGATGCCGGCCATCGTGTCATTGCCTGCCGTGAGTTGGTGGAGACAGTGATCGCGCCGCGCTTGCCTGACATGTCGCGACCGGGCTTGCGCCGGGCGTTGACGCAGGCAGCTCTACACTGGGCGCACTTTCTACGGAGTGCTGCGCATGAGCGATACCACGATGACTGCCATCGCCATCCGCGATGGCAAGGGCGATGCGGATGCGCTGTACGCCAGCGAGCAGCCGCGCCCGCGGCCCGCGCCGGGGCAGGTGCTGATCCGCGTGCATGCGGCCGGGATCAATCGTCCCGATCTGCTGCAGCGTGCCGGCCACTACCCGCCCCCGCCCGGCGCGCCGCAGACGCTTGGGCTGGAAATCGCCGGCGAGATCGTGGAGCCGGCCAGTCGCTGGAAGGTCGGCGATCGGGTGTGTGCGCTGCTGGGCGGTGGCGGTTACGCACAGTACGCAGCGGTCGACGCGCGGCATGTGCTGCCGATTCCGCCGGGCATGGATCTGGCGCATGCCGCCGCGCTGCCGGAAACCATCTTTACCGCGTATACCAACCTGTTCGAGCATGGCCGGCTGGCGGCCGGGGAATGGCTGCTGCTGCACGGCGCCACGTCCGGGATCGGCGTGACTGCGATCCAGATGGCCAAGGCCGCCGGTGCGCATGTGCTGGCGACTGCGCGTTCGGCGGCCAAGGCGGCGCAGGCGCGCGAACTGGGCGCCGATGTGGCGATCGATTCCACCACCGAATCGTTCGTCGACGTGGCCAAGGCGCACGGCGGGGTGGATGTGTCGCTGGACATGGTGGGCGCTGCGGTGTTCGCCGACACCCTGGAGGCGCTCAACCCGCGCGGGCGCATCGTCTACATCGCCTCGCAGGCCGGCTCGACCATCGAGGTGCCGATCCCGCTGCTGATGCGCAAGCAGGCCATCCTCACCGGCTCGACGCTGCGCCCGCGCAGTGCCGACGAAAAGGCGCGCCTGGCCGCGGAAGTGGAGCGCGTGGTGTGGCCGTGGATCGCGCAGGGCAAGCTGCGCGTGCTGCTCGACAAGCGCTTCCCGCTCGGCGAAGCCGCTGCAGCGCACCGCTATCTGGAGCAGGGCAGCCACCTGGGCAAGGTCGTGCTGGAGATGTAAGTGCATGCGGCCACCCGCCTGTCCTGCGAACACGGTCAGGCAGGTCGCGACGCGGAACTCTCTGGGTGTGGCATTGCTGGCGTCCAGCATGACGGCGTGCAGTGCAGGCATCGCGTACGCGGCGACCTGGGATCTGCCGGCCTCCAACCAGTTGCCAGTGGTCAGCGCCGGTACGGCGATGGCGCCGCGGCGCATTCTGCAGATCGGTCCCGTGTTCACGCCGCGCATAGATGCAGCCGCGCAACGGCAGGCAAGCGGCAGCGCTCAGACCGGCGTGACGACCACCGCTTCGAGGTAGTGCCCGTCGGGATCGATGACAAACGCCGCGTAGTAATCGTCGCCGTAATCCGGCCGCAGACCGGGGGCGCCGTTGCAGCTGCCGCCGTGCTGCAGCGCGGCCAGATGGAAGGCGTCTACTGCCGCCGCATCGCTGGCGGCGAACGCCAGATGGAAGCTGGCCCCCGGCGCGCGCTTCGCAGCCTGACGTTGTCTCAACGCCAGGCTGTCCTCGCCGCCGGGCCGGCCGTAACCGACCGCCTGGTCGAGCGTGCCCGGTTCCAGGTTGGACCACACCCGCACATAGCCGAGTGCGCCAAGCACGGCGTCGTAGAAGGCGGCCGACGTCTCGATTGTGCGAACGCCCAGCGAAAGGTGATGCAACATCGGTGTGACCCTTCAAGGAGGCGGCAGATCCGGGTGCCGGCGGCGATCGTGGTCCGTACCGGCGCTTGCGTCAATGGGCGTGTCGGCAGGATTGACCAGGCCGCGTGCGCTTTCTGATTCTCAGCTGCGCTGTCTTCAGTTGGTTGCGACAAGCCAGGGCACACCGTAGCGATGGTGCCGCCACAGCAACGCAACCATGGCCGCCCTGGCACGGCCACCGGGCGGCGCAGGTATAGCAAAACAAGCAGGAGCGATGTCTCGCAGCGAGCCGCAGCCTGACCTTACACTGCGCCGTTGCGTGCGCTGCTGCATCGCGCCGCTGCCGCAGTGTCCGTGCATGCGCCCGAAACGGGCGATCGCGCGGGTCCCGCCACGTCACTATCAGCCCGAAGGTTTCGATGAAGCATCCAGACGCATTGCGCATTGCCCTTGTCGGCATCGGCAAGATCGCCCGCGACCAGCACGTGCCCAGCATCGCCGCGCGTGCCGATGTGCAGCTGGTGGCCACGGTGAGCCGGCATGGCACGGTCGATGGAGTGCCGGCCTATCACAGCCTGGAAGAGGCCTTCGCGGCGCATCCGCAGATTGAAGCGGTGGCGCTGTGCACGCCACCGGTCGGGCGGCATGCGCAGGCGCAGGCCGCGCTGGCCGCCGGGCGCCATGTGTTCCTGGAAAAACCCCCGGCCGCCACCCTGGCCGAGATCGACGATCTGCGCGCGCTGGCGCAGCGTGCGCAACGCAGCCTGTTCACCAGCTGGCATTCGCGCTGCGCCGCTGCCGTGGAACCTGCGCGGGCGTGGCTGGCCGACAAGCAGATCGTGCGCGCGCACATCATCTGGAAGGAAGACATTCGCCATTGGCATCCGGGCCAGGACTGGATTCTCGATCCCGGTGGCATGGGTGTGTTCGACCCCGGCATCAATGCGCTGTCCATCGTCACGCATCTGTTGCCGCGCCCCTTCGCGCTGCGCGAAGCGGAGCTGCACACGCCGGAAAACCGCCAGGCTCCGCTGTACGCCAGGCTCGGCTTTGTCGATACCGCAGGGGTGCCGGTAACGGCGGAACTGGATTTCCTGCAGACCGGCCATCAGCGCTGGGATATCGAAGTGGACACCACCGATGGCCTGCTCATGCTCAGCGAGGGCGGTGCCAGGCTCAGTATCGATGGCCAGCCGCAGCCAGTGGAAGCCGCCGGCGAATACGACGGCTTGTACCGGCGTTTCGTGCAGCTGGTGCGCGCCGGCGAATCGGAGGTGGATGTCACCCCGTTCGTGCATGTGGCCGATGCGTTCATGCTCGGCGCGCGCAAGGTCGCCGCGCCGTTCGCCTGGTAGCCCGGTCGCACCATCCAACGCGTTGCAGACTCCGCAACACCGGCGATAAGCCGGTGGTGTCCTATGTCAGAGGCCGCCTCTCCTTGCGATCGGGCTCCAGTCACGCAGCGGACGCCCCGCGCTCGCCGGACAGCTCAGCGGCGCCACATGCGTGCGCCGCGCGCCGGCAGCGTAAAGGTGTAGGAGCCGCTGGAGATGCGCACCACGCTGCCCGAGCCCAGTGCATCCACATAATCCGCATTCCAGTACAGCACGCTGCCATTCATCGCCACCGTGGTGGTGACCGGATTGCCGCACTTGTTGATGCCGACGATGCCGAGGCTGCCGCGCCGGAACAGCACATGGCAGGCACTGGACGACAGCACCTGCATGTCGCTGCCTTGCACGCCGTTGTGGAAGCCGATCATGCGGCGCAGGTCGTCGCGCAGATAGGCGTTGACCCAGCGGTTGTCGCCGCTTTCGTTGTTGTCGGTGTAGACCATCGGCATGCCACCGTTGCGGCCGATCAGATAGGCGTATGCCAGCGTCTCGTCGACGGGGTCGAGGATGGCGTAGCGGAAGCCGGCATTGTTGGGGATGTCGTGGGTGACGGCGAAGGTCACCGTGCGATTGCCCGGCAAGGCCTGTCCGCTGGACGCAGGATCCACCAGCTGCTGCAGGCTGGCGCCAATGGCGAATGCATTGCGCAACGCGTTGAACAACGGGAAGTCGTAGGCCGCATGCGGCGTGGACTGCAGGTACGGCGCCAGGAACTGGTCGCAATCGCCATTGCCGCTACCGCCGCCGGTGATCACTTCGCCGAACACATACACGCCGGAACGAATGCCGGCATCGAAGACCCGATTGAGATGGTCGAAACTCATATGCTTGGCCGCATCCACCCGGAAGCCGGTCACGCCAATGCTCTTGAGCGCCTGCAGATAGGCGCGCTGCTGCTGCACCACCCAATCGTTGCCGACCAGGTCGGGCAGGCCTGGATCGCTACCGCCGCCGCAGATGCGGTAATTACGCACCTGGCAGGCGTCGTTGTAGTTGCTGATGCATTGCGCCGGGCCGAAATCGCTGGCGCTGGGGAAGTTTGACTGCAGCGTGCCGAACAGACGCAGCGAATCGTAACGGCCGGGGTTTGCAGCGTACTGCGACAGCACCGCGCTGCCCGGGTAATTGAGGTCTGAACGCGTGGCCGCTTCGTTGGCCATGTGGTTGAACACGATGTCGGCATAGGTTCCCACGCCGTTGTTGGCCAGCGCCTGGACCATCTTCTTGAATGCAGCGGTGTCGCCGAGCGGGTTGTCGATCAGGCGGATGTCCTGGGGTTGATAGCGCGCCCACCAGGCACTTCCTTCGGAGCGGTACGCGGGGGCGACCAGCACCTTGCGATAGCCGGCATCGGCAATCTGCTTGGCGCGCGCTTCGACGGTGGCATAGGGCCAGTTGAAGGCATGCAGGATGACATCGGCCTGCGCGTTGGCGGTGGTCACCAGCAGGACCAATGCGGTCAGCAAGAGACGTGCACCGCGTTGTATCAAGGAAAGTGGGGTATGAGCGGGCGTGTTGCGCATCGGATCGATCTCCATTGGTAAGCGCAGGCCGACGCGCAGTGCGCGATGCCCGCATCAAGGCTTCCGGCCCCTGTTCCGGAAAGCGCGCACGGCGTGCAGCGCGCGGTGATGCTAAGCGCGCATCGCGGCGCAGCATGGGTGTTGTGCATACGTATTCACTGCAGCGGGCCAGCAAACTGGGCGCGGGGCTGGGCGCCAACGGCGCGATTGGTCGCAAAAATCAGGGAGCCACGCGGCCGTTGCGATCTCGCCTGCACCTGCCTTGTCAAATCAAGGCTTGGCGATAGGCAACGCTCATCGTTAGCATGCGGCGCGTGCAACGCGGCCGTTGCAATCTCGTTAGCCGTCGGCGGTGACATAGATCAGCTGCTTCGCTGTTTGCCGCCGGCAGTGTGCACGTCACCGTTGCACGCTGCGCTGCCCTCGTGCGGCAAGGCCTGAGGTGCCGATTCGCGGCTTGCATGCCGCATCCGCATCGCGCCGAGCAGTAACCGCCCGCGGCAGCGGCGATAAGCCCGAACCTGCGCCTGGCAGCGGCATGGCTGCAATCTGGATTGCAGGCGATCCCAACGGCTCGGCCCGGCCACGACGATGGGCCGGCGCTGGCCGCGTTAAACTAGTCGCCAGTCCACTGCCCGGCCTCCCGATGCGCAATCCATTGCAAGAACAGCTGCTCAAGGCCGGCCTGGTGAAAAAAGCCCAGGTGGACAAGGTTGCGCGCGAACAGGTCAAACAGCGCCATGCCAAGGGCGCGGCGGTGCAGCCGGCGGCGACGGACAAGGTCGATGCGGCGCGCCTGCAGGCCGAGCGTGCCGAGCGCGATCGTGCGCTGGCCCAAGAGCGCAACGTGCAGGTGCGCCAGCAGGAAGTGCTCGCGCAGGTGCGGCAGATCGTGGAGACCAACAAGGTCAAGCGCGAAGGCGAGATCGACTACCGCTTCAACGACGGCAGCGTGATCCGCAGCGTGCTGGTCAACACGACGCTGCGCAGCCAGTTGGCCAGCGGCACGCTAGTGATCGTGCGGTACGGTGATGGTTTCGAGCTGATTCCGCGCGCGGCCGCCGACAAGGTTTACAGCCGCGATGCCGATGCCGTGGTGCTGGACCACGGACGCAACAGCGCGCCGGCTGCGGCCGATAGCGATGACGAGTACTACAGCCAGTTCAAGGTGCCGGACGATTTGATCTGGTAGCGCCAGCGAACGGCCGCATTGGGTGATTACCGGACGGATCCAGCTCCGCCGCAGGTGCGACGTCGCTGCATGCTGCGTACCTGCATGCTGTCGGTGCGTGTTCGGTGACTTCCGTGGACCAGGCCAAGCACTCGGGCCAGTCCGATCGCCGCGCGGTCGGCTGATGCTGATCAACGTAGTCGTGCGAACGCCTGCGCGCTACCCTGGCGCTCTTTGTCGCCGCATAGCCCGCTCATGTCGATCGTCCTGACCCAGTTCGCCCGCACCCGCTTGTTTCCGCGCGATGGGCGTCGCAATGCCATCCAGGACTGCACGCCGGAGCAGTTCATCCAGCGGCTCAACGACGAGGCGCCGCTACGCGTGATCGAGGGCTATGCGCCGTTTTGCCAATTGCACGTGCACCGCAACTGGACCTCGACCCGCTGCCTCACCATTCCCATTACCGAAGACAACCGGCACCTGCTGCGTTCCGGCTACGAGGCACGCAGCAGGCAGGAATTGGCCGCGCTGGTGCGGTGGTTCGAAGGTGTCGAGCCACCGGTGGCCGCCTATCTGCTGCCCATCCTCTACAGCCGCAAGCAGTTGGCCAAGGAAGGCACGCCCATCGAGGCAGACTGGGGTGTGGTCGGTTGTCTGTACACCGCAGAGCCGGACGAGATTCCGATGGCACCGATCACCATGTTGCGCAATGCCCTGGGCGTGGAAGAGGGCGGCTCGGGCACGCCGCTGGACCGCGAGGCGTATCGGCGTAGCGTGGCGTTCTGGGAGCGCAATGCCAATTGGCGCGGGTGAGCGCGTCGTTGCGATCCGCGTTCTTGTCCGCCAACTAAATCGCGCATGGCGCGTGTAATTGCCACATCCATCCTGACTGCCAATACCGGGACGTACGCCATGGCTGCGTGCTAGGTTGCCGCCTTGCATGTAACGGATCGGAGAATCGTCATGTCGTTAGAAGTGCTTGGTGCTGGCCTAGGCCGAACCGGAACGCTGTCGCTGAAGTTCGCGCTGGAACATTTGGGATTTGGACCGTGTTATCACGCCACGGAGGTCGCCGCGAACATGCGTACGGCACTGCCACTGTGGAATGCCGCCGAACGCGGTGCCGCAGACTGGTCGGCCATCTTCGCCGGCTACCGTTCGAGCACCGACCATCCCGGTTGCTATTACTGGCGGCAACTGATTGAGGTATATCCGCAGGCCAAGGTCGTCCTGACGGTGCGCGATCCCGACAGCTGGTTCGAGTCGGTGACCCAGACCATCCTGATGCCGGGCAGAAAGAGCACCTTCGTCGGCCCTGAAGGCGAAACATTCAGTACGTTCTTGAAGCAGCAGATGGGCGGGCGCAGTCAGGACCGCGCCTTCATGGTCGACTACTTCAACCGCTGGAATCAGGCGGTGATCGATACGGTGCCAGCCGATCGGCTGCTGGTATTTTCGGCTCGGCAAGGCTGGGCGCCACTATGCAACTTCCTCGGCGTACCGGTGCCGCACAAGCCTTACCCGCACTTGCACGCACGGCCGCGGCTGCGTTGGTTTACGCGCGGCTTGCGTCTGCCGGACGACGTTGCCGCACGCGAGCGACATGTACGCGAATACCTGGAATGCCTGCGCGAAGATCTGTTCGGATAAACGCACATTGCGTGGCTTATTCTGCGACACATGTCCGATAATTTGATTTTAAAAATAAAGTACCAACCATAATGTTGATTGGCCATATGAATATTGCTAGCCTGAATGAGGCGAATGTCATAGTTCGCCATTTCTGAAACTTCCAGAAGAGGTGCGCGTTATGAAAACTGCCAAAGCCATGCTGTCACTCGTGTTTTCGAAGATTCTAAAAATGTTTGGTCCGCGCAAGGTGGCGTATATCTACACGAATTAACTGCAACGCCAGGGCGGGCTTTGCCGGATGGCCCGCATGCACGCGCATCGTCGGCGACGGCGATGCGCGCTGCCGCAGGTCACCGATGTGCTGCAAGTGCAGTGTGCGGATGTGCGGCAGACGTTATGCCGTCTTGCCGGGACTTGGAGCCAGGCGCGGATGCGGATCATGCGGTTGCGAAGTGTTCACGCGTGCATATCCGATGAGCCCGATGCGATGACAACCGACAGGACGCCGATGTGGGCATGCCCTCCAAGCAGCGCGAATATTCCAATCGCTTTTTCGACTCGACAGTCTGGAACGACTTCGCCTTTCGCGACGACGATGTCGTCATCGCCAGCTATGCCAAGGCAGGGACGACCTGGGTGCAGCAGATCGTCGCGCAACTGATCTTCGGCGGCACCGAGGAGATCGAGGTCTCGCGGCTGTCGCCCTGGTTCGACTCGGTGTATCCGGACAAGGCCACCAAGCAGCGGCTGCTCGCCGAGCAACGCCATCGCCGCTTCGTGAAGACCCATCTGCCCGCCGATGCGCTGGTGCTATCCGAACGCGCCCGCTATCTCTACGTCGGCCGCGATGCGCGCGACATCGTCTGGAGCCTGTACGACCATCAGCGGGCAGTCAGCGCGGATGCACAGGCGCGTCTGGATGCGGAGCCCTCCAGCAACGGTAAATTGAAGGTCATGCCGCCGCCCGCGTGCTCGGTCGAGGACTATTTCCAGAACTGGATGCGCGGCGATGGTGCGCCGCTGTGGCCGTTATGGGAGGGCGTGCGTTCCTGGTGGGCGCTGCGCGATTATGACAACGTGCTGCTGGTGCATTACGCCGCGTTGCTGCATGACCTGCCTGCGCAAGTGCGGCGCATTGCCGCATTCCTGGATATCCCGCTGGATGCCCAGTGCTGCGAGCGCGTGCTGGCGCACTGCAGTCTGGACTACATGCGCGCGCACGCCGCGCGCTACGTTCCACAGGGCGCCGGTTTCTGGCGCGACGGCGGCCGAGCCTTCTTCAATCAAGGTCTCAATGGGCGGTGGCGTGACCGACTGGCACCGGCAGTCGATGCGGCCTATCGCCAGCGTGTTGTCGCCGAGCTGGGCGCCGAGTGCGCGCATTGGCTCGCCACCGGCGATGTTGCGTCGGCGGCGCATGCGACGACCGGGATGGTTGCTTAGGGTGGCCAGCGACTCTTTCGCGGAGAAGGGCATGGATGCATCCTCGGCGCACGCCTACGATCAGGTGTCGCAATACTACGATCGCCTGAGGGACCACTGGGCCGCTGCCAGTGCAGCGCAGTGTGCGCAGGCATTGGCGGCACTGGTCGGCAGTGGCACGGCGCTGGAGTTGGGGATCGGCACCGGACATATCGCGCTGCCGCTGGCGGCTGGCGGCGCGGCAGTCTGCGGCATCGACAACTCGCTTGGCATGTTGGACAAGCTGCGTGCCAAGCCCGGTGCCGAGCGACTGACCCTGGTCTGCGCCGATTTTGTCGATGTCCCGGTCGCCGGGCCGTTCGACCTGATCTATTCGGTGTATTCGCTCGGCTATCTGTTGACGCAGGACGACCAATTGCGTTGCCTGCGCGCGGTGCGCGAGCGCCTGGCAACGTCCGGCGTGTTCGTCCTGCAGACAATGGTGCCGCAGGCGGAGACCTTGCTGGCGGACGGCAAGTTGAGGTCGTTGGAGGCGCCGGCCCTGGACGAGGGCGACGTGCCGGTGATGCTGATGTGCTCCAGTGCCGATCCGACCCGGCAGCTGATCCAGCAGCGCATCGTGATGATCGGGGAGTCGGCGACCCGCGTCTTCAACGATCGCTATCGCTACCTCTGGCCTTCCGAACTGGATCTGATGGCACGGATCGCCGGCTTGCGCTTGCGGGCCAGATGGGGCGATTGGAGCGGGCAGTCCTACACTGCGCGCAGCCATAGCCAGATCTCCGTGTATGAGTCTGCTGCGATGGATGCGGACGAGGCGGGCGCACGCGGCTGACGGTGCCATCGGCGAAGATCGGCCAATGGCGGCTGCAGCAAATGTCGGCGTGTCGTGGCCCTGGCCGCCGCGCGGTCTGTCACGTTCGGCCGACCACAGCGCAGGCGACAACGCGTAGTGCAACGCGTGCGCAGATTCAGCTTCGACGTCGTGCCGATCATGGCCTTGAAGCACAACGGGCGCCTTGCGGCGCCCGTTGATTGACACTGTCGAGAATGGGCGAACGTGCGCCCACGTCTCAGTAGCGGTAATGATCCGGCTTGAACGGGCCTTCCACCGGCACGCCGAGGTAGTCGGCCTGGTCCTTGGTGAGGGTGGTCAGCTTCACGCCGATCTTTTCCAGGTGCAGACGCGCAACTTCTTCATCCAGGTGCTTGGGCAGGACGTAGACCTTCTTCTCGTAGGTGTCGCGCTTTTCCCACAGGTCGATCTGAGCCAGGGTCTGGTTGGCGAACGAGTTGGACATCACGAAGCTCGGGTGGCCGGTGGCGCAGCCCAGGTTCACCAGGCGGCCATCGGCCAGCAGGAAGATCGCGTTGCCATTGGGGAACACGTACTTGTCCACCTGCGGCTTGATGTTGATCTTCTGCACGTCCTTCAGCGCCTTGAGCGCATCGACCTGGATCTCGTTGTCGAAGTGGCCGATGTTGCAGACGATGGCCTGGTCCTTCATCGCCTGCAGGTGCTCGACGGTGATGATGTCCTTGTTGCCGGTGGTGGTGACATAGATGTCGCCGCGGCCCAGGGTGGATTCGATGGTGTTGACTTCGAAGCCTTCCATCGACGCCTGCAATGCACAGATCGGGTCGATTTCGGTGACGATCACGCGGGCGCCATAGGCGCGCAGCGAGGCGGCGCTGCCCTTGCCGACATCGCCGTAGCCGCAGACCACGGCAACCTTGCCGGCCAGCATCACGTCCATCGCGCGCTTGAGGCCATCGGCCAGCGACTCGCGGCAGCCGTACAGGTTGTCGAACTTGCTCTTGGTGACCGAGTCGTTGACGTTGATGGCCGGGATCAGCAGCTTGCCGGCTTCGGCGATCTGATACAGGCGGTGCACGCCGGTGGTGGTCTCTTCGGAGACGCCCTTCCAGTCCTTGACCACGCGGCCCCAGTAGCCCGGGCGCTCGACGGCCACGCGCTTGAGCAACGCCTTGATGACGCCCTCTTCGTGCGAGGAGGCCGGCTCGTCCACCCAGGTGCTGCCGTTCTCGAGCTCATAGCCCTTGTGGATCAGCAGGGTGACGTCGCCGCCGTCGTCCACCACCAGCTCCGGGCCGGTGAGGGTGCCGTCGGGCAGGGTGAAGGTCAGCGCGTCCAGCGTGCAGTCCCAGTACTCTTCCAGCGTCTCGCCCTTCCAGGCAAACACAGGGGTGCCGGTCGCAGCGATCGCAGCGGCGGCGTGGTCCTGGGTGGAGAAGATGTTGCACGAGGCCCAGCGCACATCGGCGCCGATGTCCTTGAGCGTTTCGATCAGCACGGCGGTCTGGATCGTCATGTGCAGCGAGCCGGTGATGCGGACGTCCTTCAGCGGCTTGGTCTGCGCATGCTTGCGGCGGATCGACATCAGGCCCGGCATTTCGTGCTCGGCGATGTCCAGCTCCTTGCGGCCCCAGTCGGCCAGGGAGAGGTCGGCGATCTTGTAGTCGGTATGCGGGGTGATCTTTGTGACAGCGTTCATGCAATGGCTCCGGTAGGCAAACGAATGTCTGCAATGCCGGGCGCCGTTGAACGGTAACTGCTGGTCGAGCCTGGCCGTGTACCTGCACCTGTGGTGCAGTGAGCGGATCAGTCCGCTCTACCGGTCGCAGCGCCCCTCGACGAGAGTGCCCGATTATATCGGCAGCACCCTCGCGCGGCATGAATTGCGGCCGACCCCCTACCAACGGCGGGGAGCGGCCGACAGGCGGCTGCTATGATCCGGAGTCGATCATCAGCGGGGACGGACGATGCGGGCGAAACGGCATGCGCAAGGCTGGCGGCAGCACACATGGGCGTTGGCAGGGGTGCTGGCATTGAGCGCACCGGTGATGGCCGGGGCGGCTAACCCAACAGCGACCAACGCGGCAGTCGCTCCACCAGGCCCTGCGCCAGGCAGCAGTTACCAACTGCCGTCCAAGGCGCTGCAGGCGGTGGTGGATGCCCCGCGTGCGCCGCTGCTGCAGCTCTCGCCCAGGCGCGATCTGGCTGCGATGCTGCAAATGCCCGCACTGCCGGACATCGCCGAGGTGGCCCAGCCGGAGCTGAAGCTGGCCGGCCTGCGCATCCATCCGAAGACCTTTGCGGCCAGCCGCTTTTCGTTCGCCAGCAAGCTGTGGCTGCTGTCGGTGGCCGACGGCAGCGAGCGGCAGATCGCCGGATTGCCCTCCCCTTTGTCGCTGGCCGATCTGAGCTGGTCGCCCGACCAACGCCATCTGGCATTCCGCCGCGAAGATGCCGCCAGCGGCGCCAACGAACTGTGGCTGGTGGACGTGGCGGCCGGGCAGGCGCGGCGGCTGGTGGCCGGCCTGAACACCAGCGTCAACGACGACTTGCGTTGGTTGCCCGATGGCAGTGGTTTGCTGTTGCAGCAACAGGTTGCAGGGCAGGGCGCACCGCCGACCCGCGACGCGATCCCGACCGGCCCGGCGATCCAGCAGACCAGCGCCGCTGCCGGCGTGCGCTCGCTGCCGACCTATCAGGACCTGCTGCGCAACGAGGCCGATGCGCGCGTGTTCGAGTACTACGCCACCGGCCAGCCGATCATCGTCACGGTGGCCGGGCAGGTGCGCCCGATCGCCACGCCAGGCATCTATCTCAACCTGTCGGTGTCGCCGGATGGCCGTTACATCCTGAGCGAACGCAGCGAGCGGCCGTTTTCGTATCTGGTGCCGGTGGACAACTTCCCGCGCCGCATCGAGGTGCTGGACCTGCAGGGCAAACCGGTGCGTCAGATCGCGCAGCTGCCATTGGTGGAAGGCCTGCCGACCGGAAACGATGCGGTGCCGACCGGCGTACGCGACATCGCCTGGCGGCACGATGCACCGGCCACGCTGGTGTGGGCCGAAGCGCAGGACGGTGGCGACCCGGCACGCGAGAGCAAGGTCCGCGACGCGGTGCGGATGCAGGCCGCGCCGTTCAACCGCGCGCCGGTCACGCTGGCGCAATTGGGCAGCCGATTCGAAGGCATCCAGTGGGGCCGCGGCGATCTGGCGATCTTGAGCGAAAGCTGGTGGAAGACCCGCCGCACCAAGCAGTGGCGCATTGCACCGGACCAGCCGCAGCGCGCGCCCGAATTGCTGTGGGACCGCTCCTCGCAGGACCGCTACAACGATCCCGGCACGCCGGCGACCGTGGCCGACGGCAAGGGCCGCACGCTGCTGCAGACCGGCGCCGATGGCAACAGCCTGTTCCTGCTCGGCAAGGGCGCCTCGCCGGAAGGCGACCGGCCGTTCGTGGATCGCTTCGATCTGCGCAGCAGGCGCGCCACGCGCCTGTTCCATTCGCAGGCGCCGAGCTATTCCGCACCGCTGGCATTGCTGGATGCGCAAGGCACGCAGTTGTTGCTCAGCCGCGAATCGCCCGAGGAACCGGCCAACTATGTCGTGCAGGCGTTGGGCGATGCAGCGCCTGCGCCGCGTGCGTTGACGCATTTCGCCCATCCGCTGCCGCAGTTGCGTGGCGTGCAGAAGGAGCAGATCCGCTACAAGCGCGCCGATGGCGTGGACCTCACCGCCACGCTGCTGCTGCCGCCCGGTTACGACCCCAAGCGCGACGGACCGCGGCCGCTGCTGATGTGGGCCTATCCGGGCGAGTTCAAGAGTGCCGACACCGCCAGCCAGGTCACCGACTCGCCCTATCGCTTCAACGCGATCAGCTACTGGGGGCCGCAGGCGTTTCTGGCGATCGGCTACGTGGTGCTCAACAACCCGACCATGCCGATCGTCGGCGAAGGCGATGCCGAACCCAACGACACCTACGTGCCGCAGCTGGTCGCCGATGCGCAGGCCGCGGTGGACGAAGTGGTGCGGCGCGGGGTCACCGACCGCGAGCACATCGCCATCGGCGGGCATTCCTACGGCGCCTTCATGACCGCCAACCTGCTCGCGCACACGCGGCTGTTCAAGGCCGGCATCGCGCGCAGCGGTGCCTACAACCGCACGCTCACCCCGTTCGGCTTCCAGGCCGAGGAGCGCAACTACTGGCAGGCGCAATCGGTGTATCAGGCGATGTCGCCGTTCAACTACGCCGACAGGATCAAGGATCCGCTGCTGCTGATCCACGGCCAGGACGACAACAACACCGGCACCTTCCCGATCCAGAGCGAGCGCATGTTCGCCGCGATCAAGGGCCTGGGCGGTAACGCGCGGCTGGTGCTGCTGCCCAACGAATCGCATGCGTATCGTGCGCGGCAGTCGATCCTGCAGATGCTGGCCGAAAGCGAGCAGTGGTTGAAGACCAATCTCGGCGAGCCGGTGAAGGAGACCGGCGCTACGCGCACGCGTTGATCGATGGTGCGCTGGCACCGGTAGGAGCGCGCTTGCGCGCGATGGGGCTTTATCGATAACGCTTCTTCGCGCCCGGGTGCGCTCCTACGGTGAATGCGTCCGCCTCGCGTCCCGGGAGATTCGCTGCGCCGTCCACGCGATTGCCGCGATCACCGGTAGGAGCGCACCCGGGCGCGACGCAGCATGCCCAGGACAGCCACATCGCGTAGGAGCGGGCCTGCCCGCGATGGGGCATCACCGGGAAAGCCCCATCGCGCGCCAGCGCGCTCCTACGAGGGTCATCGCCACGTGCGCCAGCACACGATGGTTGGTGTTGAAACCGTCGTGCCGGTCGCGATCATCTAATCCTTTTGGGTTAGTCTTCGACGACTTTGCGCTTGAGGAGGGTGTGCGTTTCCGATGAACGAGTACCGCAGCAGTCTTGTGTTCGCTACCCCCGATCTTCCCCTGCGCGACGATGTGCGCCGGCTCGGTGCACTGGTCGGTGACCTGCTCGCCGAGCAGGTGTCTGCGGAATTCCTCGATGAAATCGAACGCGTGCGCACCACCGCCATTTCGCGGCGTGAAAGTGATGCCCCGCCGTCCACCTTGAGCGAGCAATTGGCCGGGCGCGAGCCACGCGAGGCCGAATCGCTGGTGCGCGCCTTCAGCACCTATTTCCAGGTGGTCAACATCGCCGAGCGCGTGCACCGCATCCGCCGCCGCCGCGAATACCAGCGCAGCGGTACCGACACGCCGCAGCCGGATGGCCTGCACGACGCCTTGCGCCGGCTCAAGGCGCAGGGCGTGACGCTGGACGAACTCGCCGAGTGGTTGCCGCGGATCGACGTGGAGCCGGTGTTCACCGCGCATCCCACCGAGGCGGTGCGCCGCGCGCTGCTGGAAAAAGAGCAGTTGATGGTCGCCAGCCTGGTCGACAACCTGGACGGCATGCGCACGCCCAACGAGCGCGCCACCGACGCGGCGCGCTTCCGCATGGCCTTGACCGCGTCCTGGCAGACCGCCGACTCCTCGCCGGTGCGCCCCACCGTGGAAGACGAGCGCGAGCATGTGGGCTTCTACCTCACCCAGGTGCTGTATCGCGTGGTGCCGGTGATGTACGAAACCCTCGAACACGCCATCGAAGAAACCTACGGCAGCGTGCCGACCCTGCCGCGGCTGCTGCGCTTCGGCACCTGGGTCGGCGGCGACATGGACGGCAACCCCAACGTGGATGCCGTCACCATCGCCGGCACGCTGGACGCGCAGCGACGCGCAGTGCTGGACCGTTATCAGAAGGAACTCTGGCAGCTGGCCAGCCTGCTCAGCCAATCGACCACGCTGGTGGCGGTGAGCCCGGCACTGAGCGAGCAACTGCAGCGCTACCGCGCGCTGTTGCCGGAGGACGCCGCACGCTCGCGTCCGCGTCACGGCGACATGCCGTATCGCCTGCTCAACGACCTGATGCGCGCGCGCCTGCAGGCCACGCTGGACGATGCCGAGGGTGCCTACGCCAGCCCGTTAGAGCTGGAACACGACCTGCAATTGATCCTGGACAGCCTGCAGGCCAACAAGGGCCTGCACGCCGGTTGGTTCGCGGTGCGTCGCCTGTTGTGGCGTGTGCGCAGCTTCGGCTTCCACCTGGCGCGGCTGGATGTGCGCCAGGAATCGAGCGTGCATGCGCGCGCAGTGGCCGACGCACTCGGCCAGGCGGATTGGGACGAACAGGATGCCAGGCAGCGCGCGGCATTGCTCGGTCCGTATGCAGCCGGCGAAAAGGCATTGCCGCGCGTGGATGACGAAGGCAATGCGCGGCTGGATGCGGTGTTCGCCGCGCTCGCCGATGCGCGCAGCCGCCACGGCGCCGATGCGCTGGGCAGCTACATCATCTCGATGGCGCACAACCGCGCCGACGTGCTCACCGTGCTCGCACTGGCGCGTCGTGGCGGGCTGGTCGACGATGCCGGCGCGGTGCCGCTGGATATCGTGCCGCTGTTCGAAACCGTGGACGATCTGCGTGGCGGCACCGGCACCGTGCAGGATCTGCTGGCCGACCCGGTCTATCGCCAGCATCTAGCCGCGCGCGGCGATACGCAGATGGTGATGCTCGGGTATTCGGACAGCGGCAAGGACGGCGGCATCACCGCCTCGCGCTGGGGGCTGCAGCGCGCGCAGGTGGAACTGCTCGAAGCCGCCGCCGAGCTGGGCGTGCGGCTGACCTTCTTCCACGGCCGCGGCGGCTCGATCGCACGTGGCGGCGGCAAGACCAGCCGCGCGCTGGATGCCGCACCGCGCGGCAGTGTCGATGGCCGGCTGCGCGTGACCGAGCAGGGCGAGGTGATCCACCGCAAGTACGGCATCCGTGCCCTGGCGCTGCGCTCGCTGGAACAGATGACCGGCGCGGTGCTGCTGTCCAGCCTGCGCCCGCGTGCGCCCGAGCCGCGCGAGGATCGCTGGCGGCCGGTGATGGACCTGGTCGCCGAACGCAGCACCGTGGCGTATCGCGCCTTCGTCGGCGCGCCGGATTTCATGCAGTACTTCCGCCGCGCCACGCCGATCGACGTGATCGAACGCATGACGCTGGGCTCGCGCCCGTCGCGCCGGCTCGGCCAGGACGCGGCCTTGTCCAACCTGCGCGCGATTCCGTGGGTGTTTGCCTGGAGCCAGGCGCGTGCGGTGATCCCGGGCTGGTACGGCGTGGGCAGCGGCCTGCAGGCGGCGGTGGATGCCGGGCACGAAGACACCTTGCGCGAGATGGCGCAGGACTGGCCGTTCTTCCGCACCTTCCTCGACGACGTGGCGATGGTGCTGTCCAAGGGCGATCTCACCATCGCCGAGCTGTTCTCGCGGCTGTCGGGCGACCTGCACCAGCGGTTCTTCCCGGGCATCGGCGCCGAGCTGGCGCTGACCAAGGGCTGGGTGAAGGCCTTGACCGGCCAGCAGTCGCTGCTGCAGCACGACCCGCGGCTGGCCTTGTCGATCCGCCTGCGCAACCCCTACATCGACCCGATCAGCGTGCTGCAGGTGGACCTGCTGCAACGCTGGCGCGCCACCGATGGCGAAGACGACGAGCTGTTGCGCGCGCTGGTCGCCTGCGTCAACGGCGTCTCGCAAGGCGTGCAGAACACCGGCTGATCCGGTTCGCTGATTGGACCGTCGGATTCGATGGTCCAACCCGATCCGACCGTTGGTCGGAGAGGGCGCGGAATCGACAAGCGGACTCTGGCGTAACCGGACAAATTTGTCCGATAATGCCGCGATGACGACTTCCCGCCCTGATGCCGCGCTGCGCCGCCGGCAGATACTCGATGCCGCCGACGAAGTGTTCAGCGAACACGGCGTCAATGCCCCGCTGGAACTGGTGGTCGAGCGTGCCGGCCTTGGCCGCGCCACGCTGTACCGCAATTTCCCCGACCGGCTCGCGCTGATGACCGCGTTGATGACCCGTGGCCTGGATGGCCTGGAGCGGCTGGCCGCCGATCTGGCCGAGCGCCCGGACGGACTGGCCGTGCTGCTGCACGACGTGGCCGAGCACATCGCCCAGTCCGCGCCGCTGGTGGATTTCTGGCGGTCCATCGAACGCGCGCACCCGGCGGTGGAAACCGCCGACCGGCGCGTGGTGCGCATCTTCCTGCCGTTCGTGCACCGCGCCCGCGACGCCGGCCTGTGCCGCGCCGATGTCGACGACGAACAGCTGCTGCTGGTGATCGACATGCTGGGCAGCTGCCTGCGCGGCAACGACGAGTCCGAACGCAAACGCCTCGCCCATCGTTCGGCCGATCTGTTGATGCACGCCTTGGGCATGCAGGTGCCGGAAGGCGGCACCCGATGACACCGGCCACGCGTTCGTGCAGCGGGCGCTGGGCGCTGCGGGTGGCGCTGGTGCTGGCCGCGCTCTGGGGCGGGCTGGCGATCTATTTCGCACTGACCGGCAACGCGTTCGTGCGCGCGGCGTGGGTGGGCTCGTGGTGCGCGATGGCAGTCGCGGCGTTATGGGGCCTGCGCCGTGGCCGCGAGAACTGGGCCTTGGTGGGCATCTTCAGTGCGGCATTTGCGGTGCTGGCGCTGTCGTGGTGGATGATGCAGCCCAGCCAGGACCGCGACTGGGCCGACGATGTCGCCCAGCGCCTGCAGCCCGAGGTGCACGGCAACATCGTCACGCTGCACAACGTGCGCAATTTCGACTGGCATGGCGAAACCGACTACCAGCCGCGCTGGGAAACCCGCCAGTACGATCTGGACCGTCTGGTCAGCGCCGATCTGGCGTTGTCGTACTGGATGGGGCCGGCGATCGCGCACACCCTGGTGTCGTTCGGTTTCGACGACGGCTCGCAGGTGGTGTTCTCGCTGGAAATCCGCAAGGAGCGCGACGAGTCGTTCTCGGCATTGGGCGGGTTTTTCCGCAGTTTCGAAGAGACCCTGGTGGCCGCCGACGAGCGCGACATCCTGCGCGTGCGCACCAATGTGCGTGGCGAGGACATGTATCTGTATCGGCTGGCGATTCCCAAGGCCGGGCTGCGCCGCATGTTCATGGGCTACGTGGGCCTGGCCAACGACTTGAATCGCGCGCCGGCGTTCTACAACACGCTCACCAGCAACTGCACCACGATCGTGTTTGCGTTGGCGCGGCAATTGCAGCCCACGCTGCCGCTGGATCATCGCCTGCTGCTGTCCGGCTACGCCGACGAATACGCCTACGATCACGATGGGCTGATGCCCGGCTACGACTTCGCCACACTCAAGCAGCGTGGCCATTTCACCGCACGTGCGATCGCCGCAGACAAGGCGGCCGATTTCTCCGAGCGCATCCGCGCCGGCATGCCGCTGGCACCGGCGCCCGGGGCCACCGCGAGCGCACCGCGGTGATGCCGCGCCTGCGTGGATGCCGCGCCGCCGCGGTGCTGGCGGGCGTACTGGCGAGCCTGTGGCTGAGCGGCTGCGCCATGGTCACGGTGCAATCGCACAGCAGCGCCGACTTCATCGCGCGCACGCGTGGCGATGTGCTCAGCACCGGCGCGTTGAGCCAGGCCAGCGGCGAGACGGTGCAGGTGGCCGGTCTGCAACCCAAGGCCTGCCGCAGCGACCCGCTGCCCTGCCTGCAGCAACTCGCCACCGTCGCAGGCATCGGCGATGAGCGCCGGCTGGCAACGCAGGCCGAGCTATGGACCGCGCATGCGATTGCGCTGGGCGGGCGCGACCCGACAACCATGAGCGACGCCGCAGTCGACGCCTGGCTGGAGGCCGCGCGGCATGCGTACGCTTACCTGTTTTTCACCGATCGGGCGCCCAGTGCGCGTGCGTTCGAAAATCGCCAGACGCAGGTGCGCGACTACTACAACTACGCCGTCCAGCAGGTGATCGAACGCCTGTTCGCACGCGCGCAGCAGACCGGCCAGAGCGAGCGCGAACCGACTGCCATCGGTCGCTGGCAGGTCGTTATCGACATGTCTGCGTATCGGTTGCCGGGCGGCGGCAACACGCCGCGCGCGATCTTCGCCGCCTCGGCGTTGCGCTTTGACGGACTGCGCAGCACCTATCGACGCGACGGCTTCGGCGCAGAACTGGTGGCCGAGGTGGACCCGCAGGTGGTCGGCGACCCTGCCGGGCTGGCGTTGCAGCCGGCTGCCGCCGTCGCAACACCGCAGCGTCCGCTGCCCACCTTCAGCGAGATGCCGTATGCACCGGCAACGCTGCTGCTGCGCTTCGAGGGCGATACGCTGGATGCGGTGCTGCGCGGTCGTGCCGTCACCGTGATGCCTTACGATCCGTATCGCCAGAACGACGTGGTGCTGCATGGCCAGCGCGTGCCGCTGGCGGCCAACTTCACCGCCGCCTATGGCCTGTGGCTGGCCAGGTCCGGGTTTGCCGCGCAGTCGCTGCGGTCGATGCTGGGCAGCGCGCGCGGCATCGACCGCCCGCATCTGTACCTGATGCAGCCCTACGACCCCAATCGACGCGTGCTGCTGATGCTGCACGGGCTGGCCAGCAGCCCGGAGGCCTGGGTCAATGTCGCCAATGAGGTGATGGGCGATGAAGCACTGCGCCAGCGCTACCAGATCTGGCAGGTGTACTACCCTACCAACGCGCCGATGGCGGTCAATCGTGCGGAAATCCAGGCATTGGTGGAACGCAGCCTGCAGCACTTCGACCCGTCCGGCAGCGCGATTGCATCGCACGACATGGTGTTGATCGGCCACAGCATGGGCGGCGTCATCGGGCGGCTGCTGGTGTCGTCCTCCGGCGAGCAGTTATGGAATTCCCTGCTGGAAAACTATCGACTGGAGGGCGAACGCGGCGCACGCATCCGCGCGAAGTTGTCGCCGTTGCTGCATTTTTCGCCAATGCCGCAGGTCGACCGCGCCATCTTCATCGCCGCGCCGCATCGCGGCACGCCCTTGGCCGAAGGTGGGCTGGGACGTTTTGTCGGCAAATTGGTGCGTCTGCCCATCGCCTTGCTGGATCGCTTTGGCGATGTGATGCAGGACCTGGCCAGCAGCGCACGTGACGATCAGGATGGCGACTACCGACGCAAGGGCCGCGTGCTGGTGCCCACCAGCATCGACAACCTGCGTGATACCGACCCGTTCGTGCGCGCCAGCAGGGACCTGCCGATCTCCCCGCAGGTGCGCTACCACACCATCGTCGGGCGCGAAAAACCGCAGATGCCGCTGGCCGACTCCGACGATGGCCTGGTGCCGTATCGCAGCGCGCATCTGGACGGCGCCGAGTCCGAACTGGTGGTGACCTCCTGGCACAGCGTGCAGGAAACCCCGCAGGCGATTCTGGAGATCCGCCGCATCCTGCACGAGCAGTTGCAGTCCGAGGCGGCTGGTGCAACGGCCGCGCAGGGCAGGCCACCGGCCGCAACGCCGGCGACATTCTGAAAGCAAGGCAGCGCAGCTATCGCCGCGTGGCCGCTGCACGGACGTTTGGATAAATTCCGCCAGGTGTCGT
Organism: Xanthomonas arboricola pv. guizotiae; assembly: GCF_002940205.1. Classification (GTDB taxonomy): domain Bacteria; phylum Pseudomonadota; class Gammaproteobacteria; order Xanthomonadales; family Xanthomonadaceae; genus Xanthomonas; species Xanthomonas arboricola_C. The sequence continues at coordinate 251,060 of NZ_MDSK01000001.1, read as the reverse complement.
CTGCCTTGCACATTGGCCCGGTAGAGTGCGCCAGGACCAACGGCATGACCGACAAGCATGGGTTGCAGGCAAGCGAAAAAAACGGGGCAGGGTGGTGAACAGACGCCCGCAGGCGATGACGGCAGCGACGCGATGGGGATCGCGTCGCTGCCGTCGTGCGGGATCAATACGCCGTTGCGCGCAGGCGTCAGGCAACGTTCGACGGCAGCGCTTCGTCCACGATGGCGGATGCCGGCACTCGCACTCGGTGCGCTGCTGCTGATCGGCTGCACGCCGCGTCCGCCCGGGCCGCCCGCCATCGCGCAGACCGCGCAACTGGAACGCGTGGTGGCTGTCTTCCGGCACGGCGTGCGCGCACCGCTGCAGGGCGAAGCCGCCGCAGCGCACTATGCAGACGCGCCATGGCCGCAATGGTCCACACCGGCCAGCCTGCTGACGCCGCACGGGCGCATCGGCGTGCAGCTGAGCGGCGACTATCTGCGCCGGTGGCTGGCGCAGCAGGGCGTGCTGTCGCGCAGCGGATGCCCGGCAGCAGGCAGCGTGTCGGTCTGGGCCAATACCGATCAGCGCACCATCGACAGCGGCGCCTTGCTGGCCGAGGCATTGGCACCGGGCTGCGGGATCGTCGCCGGACATCGCCAGGCCGGCAGCAACGATCCCTTGTTCCGACCGATCGAAGCCGGTGCGGCGCCGTTCGATGGCGCGGCGGCGGTTGCGGCGATCGACAGGCAAACCGGTGGCCCTGCGACATTGCTGCGAGGGCACGCAGCCGAGTTGCAGGCGATGCAGCAGATCCTGGGTTGCACGCGCACGCCCTGTGACTTTGCGCAGATGCCGTCCACGCTGGCACCGTCGGCCAACGGGCGCGGCCTGGTCCTGGGCGGGCCGATCGACCTGACCTCCGGCACCGGCGAGGTGTTGCTGCTGCAATACGCCGAAGGCCTGCCGCTGTCGCAGGTCGGCTGGGGCCGCGCCACACCCGAGCGGCTGGCGCAGGTCTCGCGCCTGCATGCCCTGTTGTTCGACATCTACGCACGCCCGCATTACATGGCCTCACGTTCGGGCGCACCGCTGGCGCGCGAAGTGCTGCAGCGCTTCGGCGATGTGCAGGCGCCAAAGGTCTCGGTCTTCGTTGGCAGCGATACGCATATCGCCGCGTTGAGCAGTTTGCTGGGCGTGCACTTTCATCTCCCCGGCTACGGCGCCGACGATCCGCCGCCGGGTGGCGCATTGCTGCTGGAGCTATGGCGCGAACCGGATGGGCAGCAGGTGGTGCGTGCGCGCTATCTGGCGCAATCGCTGGATCAACTGCGGACGCTGGCGCCGCTAAATTTGGAACATCCGCCGTTGCAGCAGAAGTTGGCGCTTGGCGTTTGCACAGCAGGGCAACGCATGGCGTGCCCGTTGCCGGAGTTTGCCCGGGCACTTGAGGAACAGCTGCAACTTGATCGGTAACCTGCAGTAGCGATCCCGATCTCGAAAGATGTGACCCGCGTTATTCCTTCTCCCGCCGGGAGAAGGTGCCCCGCAGGGGCGGATGAGAGTGCGTGCGAAGCCTGGTGTCGTCGAATACGCAAGCAGGCTTCGTCCCGTACCCCTCACCCCAATCCCCGCTTCGCGCCCCGGCCCGCGCTTGTGGCGTGGGCACTCCAAGGCACGCGCGCCAGTGGCGGCCAACAAGTGCCTTCTCGCCCCCGACGGGGGGGCTTGAAACACGGTCTTGCCCGGAAATGGCGCCACGTTCCTAATCGTCGCTGTCGCTGTCGCTGTCGCTGTCGCTGTCGCGCTAAGCAAAGGCTTTTCGAGCGGCGTCATGCTTGCTGATTCCGCAACCGATGTTGTCGGCATCGATTCAACACGTTGCCCTCGCTTCGCCAATGACAGCCACGCTCCGAAGCTCGATCAGTCAACCGGCCGCCGCTTTTTTTCAGTCGCCGACAATGATCGGTGGTGCTTGCGCGGGTGCCGGCGTGGGACCTTGAGCGGCATGGATGCCGCGCCAGCGCCTACAGCGACGTACTTGCGGCGTGCCCCACGCTGGTACGCGTGCAAGCGCCCGCAGCAAACCGAAGCATTCGCATGGAAACGCTAGATTTTGTGCACAGTTTGATCGGCGTGCGGAGTTGGTCGGCGGCGCGGCGCCGCATCCGGTGTCGGGACACGCCGTGAATCCATCCCAGCAGGCTCGGTGGCGGCATCCATGCCGCCACACGTTCCCGCCCCCGGACGCGGCACCACGCTCCCAACATTGCCACTGCTGATTGGCAGGCGATGCTTCCCACGCAAGCCTTGATGACGGTACGCATTCCGCCAAAACGCAGATGGGCCGCATCTGCGGCCCATCTGCACTTCTTGCCAGTTTCACTCCCGCAGGAGCAGCTGGCTTACTTCAGCTTGGCGTCGGCGCGCAGGGCGTCGGCGCGGTCGGTCTTTTCCCACGAGAACGCGGTGGCGCTGTGCTGCGCGCCGGTTGCGTCGGTGTAGGAGAAGTCCTTTGGCTTGCGGCCGAAGTGACCGTAGGACGCGGTCTGCTGATACATCGGGTGGATCAGGTCGAGCATCTGGATGATGCCGAACGGACGCAGGTCGAAGTGCTTGCGGATCAGCTTTTCGATCTGCTCGTCGGCAATCTTGCCGGTGCCGAAGGTGGTGACCGAAATCGAGGTCGGCTCGGCCACGCCGATGGCGTAGGAGACCTGCACTTCGCAACGGTCGGCCAGACCCGCAGCCACCACGTTCTTGGCCACGTAGCGCGCCGCGTAGGCTGCCGAGCGATCGACCTTGGACGGATCCTTGCCGGAGAACGCGCCGCCACCGTGACGCGCCCAGCCGCCGTAGGTGTCGACGATGATCTTGCGGCCGGTCAGGCCGCAATCGCCCACCGGGCCGCCGATCACGAACTTGCCGGTCGGGTTGATGTGGAACTTGGTGCCCTTGTGCAGCCACTTGGCCGGCAGCACCGGCTTGAGGATCTCCTCGCGCACCGCTTCGATCAGGTCTTTCTGCTTCACGCCCGGGTCGTGCTGGGTCGACAGCACCACCGCGTCGATCGCGGTCGCCACGCCGTCTTCGTAGCGCAGGGTGACCTGCGACTTGGCATCCGGACGCAGCCAGGACAGCGCCGAGTTCTTCTTCTTGCGGATCTTGGCCTGCTGCTCGACCAGGCGGTGCGCCAGATGGATCGCGGCCGGCATGTGGCTGTCGGTCTCGTTGGTCGCGTAGCCGAACATCAGGCCCTGGTCGCCGGCGCCCTGCTGTTCCGGGTTCTTGCGATCCACGCCCTGGTTGATGTCCGGCGACTGCTTGCCGATCAGGTTGAGCACGCCACAGGTCTCGCCGTCGAAGCCGACCTCGGAGCTGTTGTAGCCGATGTCCAGGATGACCTTGCGGGTCAGCGCTTCCAGGTCGATCCAGGCACTGGTGGTCACTTCGCCGGCAACGATCGCAACGCCGGTCTTGACCAACGTCTCGCATGCCACGCGGGCACGCTTGTCCTGGGCCAGGATGGCATCCAGCACTGCGTCGGAGATCTGGTCGGCGATCTTGTCCGGATGGCCTTCGGAGACCGATTCGGAGGTGAACAGGTAGCTGGACATCAGGCTTATATCCCTTGATTCGGATGAAAAGATGGGTGCGGATGATACACCGTCCGACAACCCTGTGCATTGTGCGCCTGAACAGCCCGCTGTGGCGTTAAACCCGTGTCGTGGCGCGGGTTTGCACGGTCATCCGGGTGTCGTCAGCTTGCCATGCAATGGTCGTACTGACCGGTCAGCATGCGCGCGTGCCTGGCGGCATGGCTGCGTGCAGCCACGGCGCTGGAGGGGAATGCGCGATGTCGCTGGACAGCGTGCCGGGGCGAGGGGCATGGCTGCCATGGCGACCACGAGCCGGGATGCGGGTGACCGATTGCAGTGCTACGCCGCGGCTTGCTGCGGGGCGCAGCTGCGTCAGCGCGCTGCCGACGCCTGCGGGCGGCGCACGCAAGCTGCCTGCGCAGCGCCCGATCGCGGCGCCGAGATTTTGCCCTGGAGATGTCCGCATGCACGTGTCCACATTGCACCCTCCCGTCCGCGCCCTGTTCCTGTCCGACCTGCACCTGGGCTCGCGGCACTGCCATGCCGCCGAGATCGCCGCGTTCCTCGGCCGCCAGCGTTGCCAGGCCCTGTATCTGGTCGGCGACATCGTCGACCTGTGGTGGATGTCGCAGCGGCGCGCGGTCTGGGATGCGGCGCATCAGCAGGTGATCGCCGCCCTGCATGCGCAGGCCAGGCGCGGTACCGAGATCGTCTACGTGCCCGGCAATCACGATCGCGCGATCCGCCGCTTCTGCGGTCTGGTGATGCCGGCCATGCAGGTGCGCCGGCGCAGCGTCCACACCTCGCTGGACGGCCGCCGGCTGCTGGTCACCCATGGCGACGACTACGACGCGCAAACCCATTTCGGCGGCTTGCAGGAACGATTCGGCGACTGGCTCTACTACCGCATCCTCACCGGCAATCAGCTGACCAATCGTCTGCGGCGGCGCCTGGGCATGCGCTACTGGTCGCTGGCCGAGTTCCTCAAGCGCCGCAGCGGTGCGGCCGAGCGCTATATCGGCCGCTTCGTGGCAGCCGGCCTGGCCGATGTGGTGCGCCGCGATCTGGATGGCATCGTCTGCGGGCACATCCATCGCGCTGCATTGCGCATGCAGGCCGGCCATCTCTACGCCAACACCGGCGACTGGGTGGAGAGCCTGACGGCGCTGCGCGAGACGCAGTCCGGCGCACTGCAACTGGTCAACCATCATGGCGAGGTGCTGGCCGAACTGGCGCCGCAACCTCATCCCGCGCAGCAGCGCGCGGCGTGAGGCCGCCATGCGCAGCGCACGCCGGCAGACCGCAGCTGCCGGCAACTGCCATCGGACGTGCGCGGCGTGCAGCGTTCCCTGTCCTGGTGCAAGGACTGCGGACGGCGGCTGCAGCGCCGTTTTCGACCGCGAGCCGCAGCGCGATGCGAGCGACGCGCCTGCTGGCTGACTGCCGGCAGGCCAGAACGCACGTGATGGCACTGGACGATGCCCGTCCTGCTAGCATCGGCCGATGGATTCATTGACCCAGATCGTTCTTGGCGGCGCCGTCGCTGCCGCCATCGCACCGGCCGGACAGCGCCGTGCAGCCCTGTTGGCCGGCGCCGCCCTGGGCACCTTGCCCGATCTCGATGCGCTGGTATTGCTGCCGCTGACCGACGATCCGGTCACGCTGATGACGGTGCATCGCAGCGCCAGCCATTCGCTGTTCGTGCTGCCGTTGCTGGGCTGGCTGATCTGGTGGCTGTTTCGCCGTTACGGCAATGGGCGCGTGGCCACTGCGCCCAAGCGCTGGTTCTGGGCGATCCAGCTGGCCTTGATCACCCATCCGCTGCTGGATGCCTTCACCGTCTACGGGACCCAGCTGTGGTGGCCGCTGCAGCCGCATCCGGCGATGTGGTCGAGCGTCTTCATCATCGACCCGGCCTACACGCTCTGGCTGTTGCTGGCCTGCGCGGTGGCATGGTTTGCGCGCGCGCGGCCGCTCGCGCAGCACGCGCTGGTGATCGGCCTGGCGCTCAGTTCCGCCTATCTGGGCTGGTCGTTGCTGGCCAAGCACCTGGTCGACCAGGAGGCGGACCGTGCGCTGGCCGCGCTCGGGTTGAAGGATGCGCCGCGCTTCTCGGTGCCGATGCCGCTCAACACCTTGCTGTGGCGTGTGGTGGCGATGACGCCCAACGGCTACGTGATCGGCGAACGCTCGCTGGTGGCCGACAAGGGCCCGATGCAGTTTCGCGGCTATTCCAGCAATACCCAGGCCCTGGGCGAGGTGGCCGGTTTCGATGCGGTGCGCCGGTTGGCCTGGTTCAATCGCGGTTTCATGCGCGCACGCCTGGTCGATGACGAGCTGATGCTCAGCGATCTGCGCATGGGCCTGGAGCCGGACTACAACTTCAACTTCGTGGTGGCCCATCGCCAAGACGGGCAATGGCAGCCGATCGCGCCGCGTCAGATCCAGGCCGCCTACCGCGCGCCGGTGGCGCGCGATCAGATCGGCGAGGTGCTGGCGCAGATGTGGCGACGCATCTGGCACGAGCCCGCCGGTACGGTGCTGACCGGCGATCTGGAACACGCCGCCACGCCTGTACCTGCGGCTCGGTAGGTTTGCCTGGCGGGGGCGCTCGGCGACTCAATACACCGTCGCGCGCGCCTGCACGAACGAGTAGAAGAACACCGCGTTCGGGTCGCTGTGCACCTGCGCCAGTTCGCGGCGCATGCCATCCACGGTGTCTGCGTTCACCGCGCCGGCCGCGAGCAACTGGTCGGCCGCCGACAGCAGCACGGCTTCCCAGAACCCGATCATGGTCTTGCGCCGGCCCGGCTCGCGGTTGTCCAGATGCAGCGTCTTGATCTCGGTGTGCACATCGCGAAAGCCGCCGGCCAGCAGCAGGTTGCCCAGCTTGGCGCCGACGAACGGGTCGCCGCCCTGGTCGTGCTGGAAATCGTTGAAGGCCATCCAGTAGCGCCACAGGTTGGGCGAATACGGGTGCAGCAGGAACGAAGCGTTCATCACCTCGGTGACGTATACCGGCGAGCCCGGCAGCAGCACGCGCCGCACCTCGTTGAGCACGCGCGCAGGCGAGGGCACATGCTCCAGCACCCAGCACAGGAACGCCGCATCGAACTGGCGCGCCTCGAACGGCAGATCGCTCGCGTCGGCCTGCTGCAGCGTGTAGCGCTCGCGGCACCATGCCAGCCGTTCCAGATTGGTACGCGCCGCGCCCAACTGCGCCTCGCTCAGATCCACGCCGGTGACGTGCAGGTCGGGAAAGCGGCGCAGCAGGATTTCGGTCTGCGCGCCCACGCCGCTGCCCACTTCCAGCAGCCGCCGTGCGCCGCTGTAGTCGATCTGGTTGAACAGCGTGGCTTCCAGCAGGCGCGCCTGTTTGAGCAGGCGTGCCTGCTCGGTGGACGAAAACCCATGCAGATAGGTCGGGGTGTCGCTTGGTGCGGTCATGGCTGCAGCTCCAACAACGCAGGAAAACTCAGGCGGCAACCGACAGCGCTGGCGGTACGCCGGCGATCAAGGCGTCGAAATACGCGCGGGTCAGTTCCAGCTGCGCTTCCGGCGTTTCGGCGCGATTGACCACCGCACGGAAGTCGGCGCTCTGCGGGTGATCCTTGGCGTACCAGCCCAGATGCTTGCGCGCGATGCGCACGCCCTGCGGCTGCCCGTAGAACCCGTGCAGCGCGTCCAGATGGCCGAGCAGGGTGTCGCGCACGAACGCCAACGATGGCGGCGGCAACAGCTCGCCGGTGGCCAGATAGTGCGCCACCTCGCCGAAGATCCACGGGCGCCCCTGCGCGGCACGCCCGATCATCACCGCATCCACACCGGTCTCGCGCAGTACCTGCGCTGCCTTCTGCGGCGAATCGATATCGCCATTGGCGATCACCGGAATCCGCAGCGCCGCCTTGATCTGCGCAATCGTCGCGTACTCGGCAGTGCCGGTGTAATGCTGGTCGCGGGTGCGCCCATGCACGGCCAGCGCGGCGATGCCGCACTCCTGCGCGATGCGCGCGATGGTCGGGCCGTTGCGGTGATCGCAGTCCCACCCGGTGCGGATCTTCAGGGTCACCGGCACATCCACCGCCCGCACCACCGCGCTGAGGATGCGGGCCACCAGGTCCTCGTCGCGCATCAGCGCCGAGCCGGCCCAGGCGTTGCAGACCTTCTTGGCCGGGCAACCCATGTTGATGTCGATCAGCTGCGCACCGTGGTCGACGTTGTAGCGTGCCGCCTCGGCCAGTTGCTGCGGCTCGGTGCCGGCAATCTGCACGCTGACCGGATCCGGCTCGCCGGCATGATCCATGCGGTGCAGCGATTTGCGCGTGGCCCAGAAGCGCGGATCGGAGATGGTCATCTCCGACACCGCCAGCCCGGCGCCCAGCCGCTTGCACAGCAGCCGGAACGGCTTGTCGGTGACGCCGGCCATCGGGGCCAGGATCACGTTCGGGTCGATGGAATAGGGGCCGATCTGCATGGCGGCATTGTAGCTGGGTGGGGGATTGGGGAATCGGGATTGGGGAATCGGGAATCGGGAGAGCAGTTCTGGCCTTCGGTCTTGTGCGGTTGCTGTGTGGGTCAGGTGACCAGTAGAGCGATGGCAGCGGCGAGATTACTGGCTGACCGTACCCTCACCCCAACCCCTCTCCCGACGGGAGAGGGGCTTGCTTCCTTCTCCCGTCGGGAGAAGGTGGCGCGTCAGCGCCGGATGAGGGTGCGGGTGCGCGACGCGGCGTCACGCCAGGTACCGCCGCCCAGAGTGCGATCCGATGGAGAAGATCGAAGCACCGGCGCAGCAGGCTTCGCAGCGTCCGTCGATGGACAGGCCTCAACATGCCGTTCGCGGATCGAAGCAGTCTCGTGGGGATGCCGACGCCCTGAACGCAAAAGGCGACCGCATCGCTGCGGTCGCCTTTGTTGCTTGCGCGAAGCGTGCGGATCACACGGCCGGTTCGGGCACCATGCGCGGCATCGAGGTGGCGGCGCCTTCCACTTCGGTGGAGCGCGCGGCGTAGCGGGTGGCAAAGCGCACGTGGGTGATGAAGCTGGCAGTGGGCGCCTGCGCCAGCGAGGCCACCAGCGCGCCGTTGAAGGCGTCGCCGGCGCCGGTGGTGTCCACCGTCTGCGCGCTTTCCGCGCCCACGCGGTAATGCGCGCCGGTGTCGCCGCGCAGCTGTTCTTCGGCGTGCGAGATGAAGGCGCCCACCGATCCCAGCGTCACCACCACGGTACCGCCCGGCAGCAGCTTGCGGCACAGCGAGTGCAGCGTGTTGCCATCCAGCGCCGCCACATCGTCGGCATTGATGCGTTCGCCGACGTGGCGGCCGAGCAGGGCCGCAAATTCGGTTTCGTTCGGCGTCAGCACGTCCGACAGCTTGAGCAGGCCGATCGAGGTCGGCGCATTGGCCGGTGCGGCGTTGAGTACGGTCAGCACGCCGCATTCGCGTGCCAGCGCCAGCGCCGACTCGATGGTCTCCGCCGGCGATTCCAGCTGCGCCAGCAGCACGCCGGAGGAGGCCACCAGCGCGCGTTGGTTGTCCACGAACGCCGCGCTCAGCACCGAGTTGGCGCCGGCACCGATCACGATGGTGTTGCGGCCGTGCGCGTCGACATAGATACCGCCGGTGCCGGTCGGCTCATTGCTGGGCTCGGCGATCAATGCAAAGCCGTCGTGCGCAGCCAGCGAGCGCGCCAGCGCGCCGCCGGCGTCGTCGCCCAGCGCGCACAGGAAGTGCGTCCTGGCGCCGGCACGTGCGGCCGCGACCGCCTGGTTGAAGCCCTTGCCACCCGGGCCGGTGCTGTAGCGACCGGCGATGGTGGCACCCGGCGCAGGCAGCACATCACAGCGCCACACGTGATCGACATTGAAGGACCCGACAACGACGACCGAACTCATAAATACCCTTGACTTGAATGACTGAATGAAACGTGGCGTGCGGCGATTAGACCCTCACCCCGATGAACCCGCGCCGCCTCAACCGAAATGCGAGAGCACGCCGGCAATGGTAGCGGTCATGAACGTGGCGATCGAACCGCCCAGCACTGCGCGCAGGCCGAACTTGGCCAGATCGTGACGGCGTTCCGGTGCCAGCCCGCCGATGCCGCCGATCTGGATCGCAATCGAGCTGAAGTTGGCAAAGCCGCACAGCGCATACGTGGCAATCAGCCGACCTTCCGCGCTCAGGCCCACGCCCGGCACTTCGCCCTTCACGATACGCGACAGCTCGCTGTAGGCGACGAACTCGTTGATCACCACCTTTTGCCCGATCAGCGAACCGACCGTGGTCGCGTCCACCCATGGGGTGCCGATCACCCAGGCGATCGGCGCCAGCACGTAGCCGAAGATCGTCGACAGGTTGGTCGGGCGGCCCAGCAGCGCGGCGGCGCCGGTGATCTCGCCCAGCCAGGTCAGCGGTGCGTTGATCAAGGCGATCAGCGCGATGAAGGCCAGCAGCATCGCGCCGATGTTCAGCGCCAGCCGCAGGCCGTCGCCGGCGCCGGCCGCCGCCGCATCGATGACGTTGCTGGTGGTCTTTTCCACTTCCATCTTGACCGTGCCGCGGGTCAGCGGGGTGCCGGTTTCCGGCACCAGCAGCTTGGCCACCACCAGGGTGGCGGGCGCGGCCATGATGCTGGCGGCGAGCAGATGCTTGGCATAGAACGCCTGCTGCGCCGGGTCGCTGCCACCGAGCATGCCGACATAGGCGGCCAGCACGCCGCCGGCGATATGCGCCATGCCGCCGATCATCATCGTCAGCAGCTCGGACTGGGTCATCTTAGGGATGTACGGACGCACCGTCAGCGGCGCTTCGGTCTGGCCGATGAACACGCTGGCGCACACGCTGGTGGTTTCCGCGCCGGACACGCGCATCACCTTGGTGATCGCCCACGCCATCGCCCGCACCACCACCTGCATCACGCCCAGGTGGTAGAGCACGCCCATCAGCGCCGAGAAGAAGATGATGGTGGGCAGCACCTGGAACGCAAAGATGAAGCCGTAGCTGTCGATGTTCATCAGGTTGCCGAAAATGAAGGTGGACCCCTCATTGACGAAGCTCAGCACCTTGACGAAGCCCTTGCCCAGCGAATCGAACACATCGCGTCCGCCCGGCACCAGCAGCACCAGTGCGGCGAACGAAATCTGCAGCGCCAGACCGGTGGCGACCAGCCTCCAGTCGATCGCGCGGCGGTTGCTCGAAAACAGCCAGGTGATGCCGATGAGCACCGCCAGACCGAACAGGCCGAAACCGATCCTTCCCAAACCTTCGACCATTCCAATCCCCGGGGCTGCTGACGGCAAAACGAGAAGCCTAGAGCAGGGGGTGACCGTGGGCAAGGCGAGCAGCATTCAGGGCCCGCCGCTAGGCCTGCAGGCGAGCCGGGGCGGGCGCGGGCAGCCGCCTGCGCGCGGGCGGAGGAGCCGCGCTTGCGCAAGGTCATTGATCGGGGGGAGTCGATTCGCTGCCGAGCGTCGCCCGCAAAGACCCCGCCCCGAAGCACGGTCACCCGACCGGATGCCGCTTTTCCCGTCAGCCGTCGACGAAAACCGGTGCTGCCTGCGCGCGTAGCGGGGTGGGACCTTGAGCGGCATGGATGCCGCGCCAGAGCCTTATCTGTTCGGAATGTGGCAGCGTAGGTGTCGAGAGCCGGCGTGGGCCACCGTGAGAGCCTGGATCGTTACCGATCGTCTTGTAGCTAGGTGCCCACGCCGGTTCCTCCCTGTATCGCCCGAACAGTTGCCAGAGTTACCACGCGTAGACGTAAGGCTGGGCAGGCAGGGGAGCTCTACATGGACGTACTTGCGGCGTGTCCCACGCCGGTACGCGTGCAAGCGCCCTCAGTAGACCGTAGCTTGCACTGAGAACCTGGAGATCTCATGCGCGTGGTTGGTCGGCAGCGCGGCGCCGCCCCAGCATTGCCACTGCTGATCGGCAAGCAATGCGTCAAGCACGTGTTGATCTCTGCGGACTCCGTGGCCGCTGTGATCGGTAAGCGATCCATCTGGCGTCACGCGCCAGGAATGGACGCTAGGAAGAACGTGCAGCTCATCTGGCTGTTCGCACTTCTTTCCGGAACCGATAGAACCGGTGGTACCTGCGCGTGCCGGCATGGGATCTTGAGCGGCATCGATGCCGCGCAACCCTGTCGCCCCGGCCGCACCACGTCCTACACTGCGCACGCCGATCCGGGGCAGGGCGCCGCGGAGGTTGTTGGAGTCTGCCAATGCAATACCGTCGTCTGGGGTCCACCGGGCTGCAGCTGTCGGCCCTGTCGTTCGGGGCCTGGGTCACCTTCGGCAAGCAGATCGGGCGCAGCGAAGCGCGCAACCTGATTGCCGCCGCCTGGGACAACGGCATCAATTTCTTCGACAACGCCGAGGTCTACGCACGCGGCCGCGCCGAAGAGGTGATGGGCGATGTGATCGCCGACCTGCGCCTGCCGCGCGATGGGTATTGCGTGTCGAGCAAGGTGTTCTTCGGCGCGGTGGACAGCCCGCGCCCGACCCAGCGCGGACTCTCGCGCAAGCATGTCACCGACGCCTGCCATGCCGCGCTCAAGCGCCTGCGCGTGGACTATCTGGACCTGTACTTCTGCCACCGGCCCGATCCGGACACGCCGATCCGCGAAACCGTGCGCAGCATGGATGCCCTGATCCGCCAGGGCAAAGTGTTGTACTGGGGCACCTCCGAGTGGAGCGCCGAGCAGTTGCGCGAGGCCATCAGCATCGCCGGGCAGGAACATCTGCACGCTCCGGCGATGGAGCAACCGCAGTACAACCTGCTGCACCGCGACCGGCTGGAGCGCGAATACGCGCCGCTGTGCGAGGGCGGGCTGGGCACCACGATCTGGTCGCCGCTGGCCTCGGGCCTGCTGACCGGGAAGTACAACGCCGGCGTAGATGCCGACAGCCGCCTCGGCCAGCCGGGCAATCAATGGCTGCAGGACGAGGTGCTGGGCGCACCGGAGGCGCGGCGGCTGGAACGCGCCCGCGCATTCTGCTTGTTGGCTGCCGAGCTGGGCCAGTCGCCCGCACGCCTGGCCATCGCCTGGTGCCTGCGCAACCCGCACGTGTCCACGGTGATCCTGGGGGCCAGCCGGGTCGCGCAGCTGGAAGAAAATCTTGGCGCGCTGGAGACCTTGACCCTGGTCGATGCCGCCGGTTGGGCACGGGTGGAGGAAGCCACGCGCTGAGGACAGCCTGCGATGGGCGTGAGTGCGGGACGGTTGGCTGCGATGCGTGGCTGGTCGCGCTTTCAACGACACCAGGGGCTGCCTCTGGCCGGCCGCGCCTGCCGGCCCAGCGCTGCATCGCAGGGCGCGGTTGTCCTCTCAGGCATGCTTTCACTTGGCTGGTGCGGGCCTCACCCGCGGCGATGTGATCGGCAAGGCTGCGATCTCTGCGTTGAAAGAACCGCCGGCCAGCACCCTGATCACCTTCTTTCGATAGCCTTGGTGAATCGAATCCGTTCGATTCATGCAAAGATCCTGCTGCGAAGATGAGAATGGCTCTTGATCATTAAATGAGAATGGTTATTATTTGTCTGGCCAACCGACTGGAGATCCAGATCATGACCGCTCATCCCGTGCTGCTCCGCTCCGAACCGGTCAACCTGCGCGACCGCGCTGCCCCGCGCGCCGTCCCCGCAGAAGACCTCATCAGCAGCGAGGCGCTGCTCAAAGGCCGTCGCGAAGTGCTGATCCAGCATGGCGACCGCGTCTATCGCCTGCGTCATACCAGCAACGACAAGCTCATCCTGACCAAGTAGTTCCACCCCCGATTCCGCGCATTGGCGCAGGGGATCGGATTGTCTGTCGCGGGCGTTGCCGCCGCCGTCCGCGCACCCCCACGCTCTTCCCGGCGGCCGGTCGCGGCCCAGTCTGCAGCACACGCTGCCGGGAACTTCCCTTCAAAGGTTCCCGATGATTCGCCTGTATCCGCTGGTGGTCGCGCTGTCGCTTGCGCTGCCTGCTCTTCTTCCGTTGCGTGCCCATGCTGCCGACCTCGCCGCCAGTGGCGACGCCGCGCGCGAGGTCCACGACTTCGACCGGTTGCAGGTGACCGCCACGCGCACCCAGCGCGCCCTGGTCGATGTGCCGAGCACGGTGGATGTGATCGACCGCGAACAACTGGACAACCAACTGGTGCGCGAGCTCAAGGATCTGTTCCGCTACACGCCCGGCGTGTCGGTGACCAGCAGCAGCGGCCGCTTCACCGGCGCCAACGGCATCCGCATCCGCGGGCTGGACGGCAACCGCGTGGCGATCCTGGTCGACAACGTGCCGGTGTCGGACACCTTCAGCTTCGGCAGCTACCTCAACGCCAACCGCAACTTCGTCGATCTGGAAACGCTCAAGCGCGTCGAAGTGGTGCGCGGGCCGGCCAGCTCGCTGTACGGCTCCGACGCGCTGGGCGGCGTGGTGGCCTTCGTCACCAAGGATCCATCCGATTACCTGAGCGCCGACAAGCACAGCTATGTCGGCCTGAAGTTCGGCTACGAAGGCGACTGGAACGGCCTGTTCGCCGGTGCCACCGGCGCGTTCGGCGGCGAGCGCTGGAGCGGCATGGTGGCGGTCAGCCATCGCCAGGGCCAGCAAGCGCAGAACCAGGGCGACAACCGCAGCCGCGATTTCAGCCGGACCGCAGCCAACCCGCAGCGCATTGATGGCCGCAGCGTGCTGGCCAAGCTGGTGTACGCGCCCAGCGCGCAGCAGCGCTTCAAGCTCACTGTGGAAGGCAACGAAGACTACGGCAGCATCGAGGCCTTGACCGGCATCGACCCGCGCGTGACCACGCCATCGCTGCGCATCCTGTCGCAGGACGGACGCGACCATCAGACCCGCGCGCGCGTCTCGCTGCGCCACGAGCTGGATGCGCTGGATTGGGCGCTGGCCGACGATCTGCAGTGGCAGCTGTATCGCCAGGACAGCGAGAGCCTGCAGCGCACCGACGAGCTGCGCGGCAACAACACCCGCCGTCATAACGAACACAACTTCGACCAGCGCGTGTACGGCCTGCTGGTCAACGCGCACAAAGCCATCGATACCGGCACGCTGGGTCACGACATCACCTATGGCCTGGACGGCACCTGGACCGACACCCGCGCCAAGCGCGATGGTTACTCGGTCAATCTGGCCAATGGCGCGATCACCAATCGCGTCGGTCAGGACGTGTTCCCGGTGCGCGATTTTCCCAAGAGCGAGACCACCAAGCTCGGGCTGTATGCGCAGGACGAGATCCGCCTGTTCGATGGCCAGCTGTCGCTGACGCCCGGGGTGCGCGTGGATTACTTCCGGCTGTCGCCGCAGGTGGACGACATCTTCCGCGAAGACAATCCCGGTGTTGCCGCCGAGACCATCGATGAAACGCAGGTGTCTCCCAAGTTCGGTGTGGTGTGGCGGTTTTCGGACGCCTGGTCGGCGTATGCCAACTACGCGCACGGCTTCCGCGCGCCGCCGTACAACGACGTCAATATCGGCTTCACCAATCTGCAGGCGCGCTACACCGCCATCGCCAATCCGGACCTGAAATCGGAGACCAGCCGCGGTGGCGAACTGGGGCTGCGTTTCAACGATGCAGTCGGCTATCTGGGCGTCAGCGTGTACTACACCGACTACCGCAACTTCATCGAATCGTATGCGCCGGCCGGCTTCAATGCCGAAGGGCTGATGCTGTTCCAGTCGCGCAACGTGGACGATGTGGTGATCAAGGGTGCCGAAGCGCGCGGCGGAATCGATCTGGGCGCGCTGGCCGGCTGGCAGGGTTGGTCGCTCAACAGCGCCGTGGCGTATGCGGAAGGCGACAATCTCACCGACGACACCCCGCTCAACTCGGTCGATCCGCTGCGCGGCACGCTCGGCGTGGCCTTCGACAGCGATGCCTGGGGGGCGGAACTGATCGGCACCTTCGTCGCGCGCAAGCGTCGCCCGCAGCTGGACAGCTATTACACCCCGGCCGGCTATGCCACGCTGGACCTGATGGGGCACTGGCAGTTCGCACCGGGTGCCAAGGTCACCGCAGGCATCTTCAATCTGGCCGACCGCCGCTATGTGGACTGGAATGCGCTGCCCAACGGCACGCTGGCCAGCAGCACGGTGATCGATCGCTTCACCGGCGCCGGGCGCACCGCCTCGGTCAGCCTGGCGGTGAGCTGGTAGCGGCCATGCCCATCGCCCGCCCGCTGCCGTCGTTGTCGCATGCACGTGCCACCCGCGCCGCGCTGCCGCGTCCGCAGCAGTTGGCGGCGTTGGGTACGGTGCTGTGCCTGTACCGGCCCGCATTGGGCAACGAACTGGATGGCTGGCAGCATGCGGTGGATGCGGCGGCGTGCCGGCAGGTCGACAGCGATGGCGTGCGCGAGAGCATCTGGTTCTTCGATGCCGAGGGGCAGTGCTGCTGGCGGATCTGCCTGCTGCCTGACAGCGATTTCCTGATCTGGGATCGCCTGGTCTCGCGGCTGCCGCCGTTGCCGATGGAAACCCATGAGCTGGGCGTCGGCGAGCGGCTGTGGCGTCGTCTGGCCGGGCGCATGCGTGGGGAGGCGTGGCGCTTGAGTGCGCTGCGCCTGCAGGCCGCCGCCACCCGCGAGCAGCCGTTTGTCGCCAGCCTGGCGACCGTGTCGGCGCTGGGTGCGGAGGTTGCCGCACGCCTGGCGCGCGAAGAGGGCATCGACGGCCGCGTGGCGGTGGACGATTGCTGCTGCGCGCGCGCTGCCGCCTTGCGCACGGTCTCCGCCACATCCAGCAACAACAACCCATCCGACATGACGGCGTCGCTGGTGCGCCTGCGCCGCTGACGTCTCCAACCACTCCCGAGAGTTCCGATGAGCCGAACGTTTTCCCGTTGTATCGCACTGACGCTGAGCCTGTTGCCGTTGATTGCTGCCGCCGACGCCCAGCGCGATCGGCAGAGCATCCTGGCGATGCAGGGCGAATACGCGGTGGACTTTGCCTTCGACGAGACGGTGCTGCTCAAGCCCGGCTACGAGCGTGCATCGGCCATGCGCAGCGGCGCCAGCGAAGTGGTGATCGTGGTGGAGGATTCACCGCGCAAGCTGGTGCTGCAGCATCTGCTGGTCGACGAAAAGAGCAGGCACGTGACCAAGCATTGGCGGCAGGACTGGATCTACGAGGCGCCGCAGCGTTTCGAATTCAGCGCCGATCAGACCTGGACGGTGCATGCGCTGCCGCCGGCGGTCACCACCGGCGCCTGGACCCAGTGCGTCTACGAGGTCAGCGACGCGCCGCGCTATTGCGGCACCGGTCGCTTGGACTATGCCGACGGCCATCCCACCTGGACCAGCGACCTGAGCTGGCGCCCGTTGCCGCGCCGCGAGTACACCAAGCGCAGCGACTACAACGCGCTCGCGGTGATCAATCGCCACACGCTCACGCCCAATGGCTGGACCCACGAACAGTTCAACACCAAGGTGCTGCGCAAGCCCGACGGCAGCCAGGAAGCGATCGCGCGCGAGTTCGGCTTCAACGATTACCGCAAGACCACCGAGGTCGACTTCGCCCCGGCCCATGCGTATTGGAAAGGCACCCAAGGCTACTGGGCCAAGGTGCGCACGCGCTGGGCCAGGTTGCTCGATACGCCGCCCGGCCTGCATCTGAAGACCAAGCCGGACGGCATGGCGATGATCATGCCGATGTTCCAGCAGGCCGAGGCGGTGCAGAGCGGCAAGCGGGTCAAGGACGCGCAGCTGGACGCGGTGTTCGCTCAGTGGGTCGAACCGGCGAACTAGGCACCCGCACACCGTAGGAGCGCACCCGGGCGCGACGTGGCATTCCCGACAAGGCCCATCGCGCCACAGGACACTTTGCGAGGTCGCGCCCAGGTGCGCTCCTACCAGCGAGACGGCGGTTGGTGGTTATTCCTTGAACATCAGGAATGCCGCGACCAGGATCAAGCCGAATGCGGCCCAGTGATTCCACTTCAACGACTGGCCCAGGTAGAACGTCGAGAAGCCGGCGAACACCAGCAGCGTGATCACTTCCTGCATGCCCTTGAGCTGCGGCGCCGAATACACCGCGCTGCCCAGGCGGTTGCCTGGCACCTGCAGGCAGTATTCGAAGAACGCGATGCCCCAGCTGACCAGGATCGCGATCATCAGTGGCGTGCTCTTGTACTTCAGATGCCCGTACCAGGCAAAGGTCATGAACACGTTGCTGGCGATCAGCAACAGCACCGGATACAGATAGGCAGTGAAGGGGGCGGTAGGCATGACGGCAGACGGCAGCAAAGGGGCCGGCAGCATAAGCCAGCCCCGTTAAGCGCACGCGACCGTGCCGATGAGCCCGGCACGTAGGCTCAGGGCGCTGGTGGCTGGCGCGACACGTTCATCTGCAGCGTGGCCAGGCAAAACGCCTGGCCACGCACCGCTGCGCTCGCAGCGTCTACGGTCATCCCGCTAGCGCTGCATGCCCCAGCGGCGCACGGTCAGCCGCTCGATGGCCTGGAACACCACGCCCTCCACCAGCAGGCCCAGCACGATCACCATCGCCAGGCCGGCGAACACGCGGTCGGTATACAGCTCGTTGCGGTTCTGGAAGATGTACCAGCCCAGGCCGCCCTGGCCGGAGGTGGCGCCGAACACCAGCTCGGCGGCGATCAGGGTGCGCCAGGCGAAGGCCCAGCCGATCTTCAGCCCGGACAGGATCGCCGGCAGCGCGGCGGGAATCAGCAGCTGCGCCACGTAGCGCGGCCCACGCAATCCGTAATTGCGCCCGGCCATGCGCAGGGTTTCCGGCACCGCCTGGAAACCGGCGTAGGTGGTCAGCGCCAGCGGCCACAGCACCGAATGCACCAGCACGAACACCAGGCTGCCGGTACCCAGGCCGAACCACAGCAAGGCCAGTGGCAGCAGGGCGATCGCCGGCAGCGGATTGAACATGGCGGTCAGCGTGCCGAGCACGTCGCGGCCCCAGCGCGTGGAAGCGGCCAGCGCGGTCAGCACGAAGGCCAGTACCACGCCGAGCGCATAGCCCTGCGCCAGCACGCGCAGCGAAGCGCCCACGCGGCGCAACAACTCGCCGGACAGCAGCCCGTCGTAAAACGCGCGTGTGGTCTGCAGCGCGCTGGGCAGCATCAGATCGTCGCCGACCACGCGTGCGGCGATCTCCCACACCGCGACCAGCACCACCAGCACCAGCGCCTTGCGCAGCCAGGGCGGTGCCTGCCAGCGCGTCGGCGCGGCGGCTGCAACCAATGCGGGATCCAGCGGCTGCAGGGCCACTTCGTACTCGGCCCGCACCGGCGGCAATGGCGGCAGCGCGGGGGCGGTGCTGCCGCTCATGGCAGCGCCTCGCGCTGGCGCTCGGCCGGGCGACGCAGCGGCGCCACCTTGGCATCATCCAGGGCATCGTCGGGCAGGTCGAACAGCAGCCGATGGATGCGCTGCGCGGTCTGCTGGAACGCCACACTGCCGGCGCTGTGCGGGCCGAACGCATGCGCGTTGAGCTCGGCGCGCACCTGGCCCGGATGTGGCGACAACAACAGCACGCGGTTACCGACCACCAACGCCTCCTCGATCGAATGGGTGACGAACAACAAGGTGAAGCGCGATTGCTCCCACAGCTCCAGCACCTGCTCCTGCATGCGCGAACGCGTCAGCGCATCGAGTGCGGCGAACGGCTCGTCCATCAGCAACACGCGTGGGCGCATCGCCAACGCGCGCGCAATCGCCACGCGTTGCTTCATGCCGCCGGACAGGGTAGGCCTGGGCGAACGCGCTCAGCCCGACCTGCGCCAGGCTGTCGTCGGCACGCTCGCGCGCCTCGACGCGCGACAGCTTGCGGGCTGCGCGCAGGCCGAACACCACGTTCTCGCGCACGGTCTTCCAGGGCGCCAGCTGGTCGAATTCCTGGAAGACGACGACCCGGTCCGGCCCCGGCCCGGTGACCGCATTGCCATCCAGGCGGATCTGGCCCTCGCGCGGGGTGACGAAGCCGGCCACCGCCTTGAGCAGGGTGGATTTGCCGCAACCCGAAGGCCCCAGCAGCACGAAGCGGTCGGCTTCATGCACATCGAAACGCACGCGATGGGTGGCGCGCACCACGCGTTGCGCCGAGGCGTATTCCAGGCTGACGTGATCGACCTGCAGCAATGGTGTGGACGGACTCATCGCTCAGCTCCCGCCCGCAATCAGCGGATCGTCGAAGAAGTAGTCGCTCAGCTTGCGCGGGGTCTGCTTGATCGCGCCGCTGTGCTGCATGAACTTGCCCAGCCCCAGCGTGTTCTGCGGCACCACGGTGAACTGCACTTTCGGGTCCTTGAGGATCTGCAGCACCAGCGCGCGATCGATGCTCGAGCCATTGCGACGCAGGAAGATATCCGCCGCCTGCTCCGGATGCGCGGCGACGAAGCGTGCAGCCTGATCCAGCGCCGCGACGAAGGCGCGACAGGTCTTGGGATTGTCGCGGCGGAATTTTTCTGTGGCATACAGCACGGTGGCCGAGGAGGGGCCGCCTTCGATCTCGTAGGAACTGGTCACGATGTGCGCGGCCGGGTTGCGCGCCAATTCCTGCTCCTGGAATGGCGGGCTGGCGAAATGCGCGGTGATCTCGCTGCGGCCACGGATGATCGCGGCGGCCGCATCCGGGTGCGGCAAGGCCACCTGCAGCGGATCCAGCTGATGGGTGCCCTTGTCGCCCCAGCGTTGCTGGGAGGCATGCTGCAGGAAACGCGACTGCACCGACACGCCGGTGGCCGGCACCGCAATACGGTCCTGCGGGGTGAAATCGCCGATGCTCTTGATGCGCGGATTGTTGCTGATCAGGTAGTACGGGAAGTTGCCCAGCGACGCCACGCCGCGCACGTTCTGGCGGCCATGGGTGCGGTCCCAGATGGTGAACAACGGCCCGACGCCGGCACCGGCGATATCGATCGAACCGGTCAGCAGGGCATCGTTGACGGCCGC
The DNA here is from genome assembly GCF_002940205.1 of Xanthomonas arboricola pv. guizotiae. Lineage (GTDB taxonomy): Bacteria > Pseudomonadota > Gammaproteobacteria > Xanthomonadales > Xanthomonadaceae > Xanthomonas > Xanthomonas arboricola_C. Next base: position 230,566 of record NZ_MDSK01000001.1, on the reverse strand, counting down.
GCCACCGGACAGCTGCAGGAACTGCACGTCGATGTCCACGCCGGCGGCCTTGCCCTGCTGTTCGATCAGCTGTTGATCCTGTGCCACGTCCAGCAACAGATAGACGATGCCGAACTGTTTGGCGATGCGCAGCTTTCCTTCGGCCTGCGCATGCGCGCTGTGCAGCAACGGCAATGCGGCCAGGAGCAGCAGCGCGACACGTCGGGAAAAACGTCGGCGCTGCGGACGTGCGTGAGAGGTGACGGTCAAACGCATGCGGCGCTCCAGTCGAGGGGGAAGGAAGAAGGCGCGTTTCCCAGCGCATTACGTGTTGCGAAACGCGCGCGAGGCAGCACCTTGGCTAGAACGGCGCATCGCCTTCGATGGTGGTGCGGTTGAGCCGGCGACGCAGATGATCGGGCGTGCCGGCGGCCAGATGCATGACCGAGCGGTTGTCCCAGAACACCATGTCGTGCGGCTGCCAGCGATGCCGATACACCAGCGCATCGCCGGTGCTGTGTTCAAACAAGGCCTGCAGCAGTGCAGCACTTTCGTCGTCGGGCAAGCCGACGATGCGGGTGGTGAAATGCTCGCTGACAAACAGCGCTTTCTGGCCGGTTTCCGGATGGGTGCGCACGATCGGATGCTGCACTGGCTTCACTTCGGCAATCTGCTCCGGTGTCAGCGCCGGGCGCCACGGATTGCGCGCACGCAGTTCTTCGTACTTGGCCAGATAGCTGTGCTCGGCACGCAGGTCCTGCACCGCGTGCTTGAGCGCGTCGGGCAGGGTCTGCCAGGCCAGGTGCTGGTTGGCGAACAAGGTGTCGCCGCCCTCGCTGGGCAGTTCCTGCGCATGCAACAGCGAGCCCAGGCTGGGGGTGTCCTTGTACGACAGATCCGAGTGCCAGTAGTGGCCGGCATCACCCAGGCCGATCGGCTCGCCGTTCTCCTTGATGTTGGACACCACCAGCACTTCCGGATGTCCGCGCAACTGGAAGTTGCGCAGCACATGGATCTGCAACGGGCCGAAGCGACGGCTGAAAGCGACCTGCTGCGCCGGCGTGATGCGTTGCTCGCGGAACACCAGCACGTGGTAGTCCAGATGCGCCTGGTGGATGCGCGCGAAGGTGTCTGCATCCAGCGGCTGCGACAGATCCAGGCCGATCACTTCGGCGCCCAGCGGGGCATCGAACGGCACGATCCGGACACTGGAAGCGTGCTCGGTGGAAACCGCATCGCGCGGCGGCTGCGCACGCGCAGCGGAAGTGACGCTGGCCATGACGGTGGCACCTCGACGGCAACGGATGGCCGCCTGGGCCGGCGACCTGACACACCACTGTAGGCAGTCCGGCCACCGCTGCGAACGTACGATTGGCAAGGTGCTTATGCGCTGCAGGCATATGCAGCGGTGCGACGGAACGCGAACGGGCGACGCCTGCGCGCCGCCCGTTCGCGGCTTCAACCGACCCGGCCTCAGTCGGTCCGCAGTGCCAGCGCCGGCGGCGTGGACAGGATGCGTCGCGTGCCCGACCAGCCGGCCAGCAGGCTCAGCGCAAGGCCAAACGCGCCGCCGAGCAGCAGGCGCGGCCAGTCCGGCGCCAACGCGATCTCGAACGCCTTTTGCCCGACCACCGCACCGATCACCGCGGCGGCGGTCACCGCCAGCGTCGCCGCCAGCAGGCCGAGCGCGCCGAACTCCACCAGCACCGCGCCACGCAACTGGCCGCGACGCGCGCCCAGCGTGCGCAGCACCGCGCTGTCATAGCGGCGCTCGCCGGCGGTGGCCTGCAAGGCCGCCAGCAGCACCAGCACGCCGGCCAGCAGGCTGAAACCCATCACCAGTTGCACCGCCTGCGCCACCTGGTCGATCACCTCGCGCACGCGGCCGAGGATCGCATCGATGTCCAGCACCGAAATATTGGGGTAGTCGCGGCTCAGCGACGCCAGCTTGGGCGCGTTGCCGGGCGGCAGGTGGAAGCTGGAAATCAGGTTGTACGGCGCATCGCCGACCGAGCCCTGGTTGAGCAGCAGGAAGAAATTGACCCGGAACGAGTCCCAGTCGGCCTTGCGGATGCTGGTGACGGTGAAGCTGCGCTGCTGCTCGCCCAGCAGCAGGGTGATGCGGTCGCCCAGTTTGAGCTGATACCGCTGCGCCCAGCCTTCTTCCACCGAAGCCTCCGGCGCAATGCTGTCGGCCGCCCAGAACTTGCCTTCCAGCAAGGTGTTTGCCGGCGGAAATGCATGTCGCCAGGAGAAATTGACCGGGCGGTTGTCGCCGTCGCCATCGTCGGCCGGATCGCGGTCGCCGCGCAGTGGCGGCTTGTCGTTGATCGCCACCAGGCGCCCGGTCGAAAACGGCTCCACGGCCGCATCCTGCACACCCAGGCCGCGCAGCGTCTGCAGCACCGGCTCGGTCTGCTCGGGCTGGATATTCATCAGGAAATAGTTGGGCGTATCCACCGGCAGCCGATCGCGCCATTGCCCGAGCAGGCCGGGGCCGACCACCGCCAGCAGCAGCAGCGCGCACAACGACAGCGACAGCCCGACCAGCTGCACCACGCTCAGCCCGCGGCGCCGCGTCAGCGAGGCCAGGCCCAGCTTCCAGGCGCCGCGCAGGCGGTGCTGGATCGGCCGCAGCAAGGCCAGCAGGCCCAGCCCCAGCGCCATCGCCACCAGCGCCAATGCGGCCAGGCCACCCAGCACCCAGCCGGCCAGCACCAGGTTGCCGGTCGCGTACACGGTCAGTGCCAGCGTGGCCGCCAATGCCGCGGCGTAGACCAGCAAGGAACTCGGCGGCACCGCGGCAAAGCTGCGGTTGAGCACGCGCATCGGCGGCACGTTGCGCAGCCGCAGCAACGGCGGCAGGCCGAAGCCTAGCAACAGCACCAGGCCGATGCCTGCGCCCGCCAGGGCAGGGGTGGCCTGCGGCAGCGGCAGCCGGTTCGGGATCAGGCTGCCCAGCGCCTGCACCAGGCCTTCCTGCGCGAGCATGCCTAAGCCGATACCGACCAGGCAGGCCGGAATCGCGGTGAGCAGCAATTGCAGCGACAGCATCGCCAGGATGTCGCGCTGGCGTGCGCCCAGGCAGCGCAACACCGCCACGGTGTCGATACGCCGCATCGCAAACCGGTTGGCCGCCAATGCGGTGGCCACGCCGGACAACAGCACTGCCAGCAACGCCGACAACGCCAGGAAGCGGCCGGCGCGGTCGAACGCTGCACGCATGCCGCGTTGGGTGTCTTCGATACCTACCAAGCGATACTCGCTGGCGCGTGGCTTCAGCCAGGCGCGCAGGTCGGCGATGGCATCCGGTGCGCCGGCAAACATCAGCCGATACGAGGCGCGGCTGCCGTGGCCGAGCAGGCCGGCACCAGCGATATCGGCGCGATTGACCAGCAGCGGCGGCGACAGCTGCATCAGCTCGCCGGAGGCATCCGGTTCGGCACGCAGCACGCCGGTGATGGTGAGATGGCCGGCGCCGAATTCCAGCTGTTCGCCCACGCGCAGGCCCAGGGCCTCCAGCAGGCGCGGATCGGCATAGGCCTGGCCCGGTGGCGGTGCGCCCGCAGGCTTGCCCTGCATGCCGGCACTGTCCGTGGACACCAGCAATTGCCCACGCAGCGGGTAGCCCGCGCCGACCCCGCGGATATTGGCCATCTGGCTGGCGTCGCCATGGAACAGCACGCTGGGGAAGCTGACCATGCGCGTGCTCTGCAGGCCACGCCGCTGCGCTTCCGCAGCGAAGTCGGCCGGAATCTCCTGGCGGCCGGTCACGCCCAGATCGCCACCGAGCACTTCGGCCGCGCTGGAGGTCAGCGCCAGGGTGACCCGATCGACCAGCGTGCCGACGGCCGTCATCACCGCCACGCCCAGCACCAGCGCGGCGAACACGGTCAGCAGGTCGCCGGCCAGGAATTCGCGGCGCACCGCGCGCGCGGCTTGGCGCAGCACGTTCATGCGGCCGAACCGGGCTGGGCGTGCAGGCGGCCGCTGTCGATGCGGTAGATGTGCTTGCAGCGCTGCGCCAGCGTCATGTCGTGGGTCACCAGCACCAGCGTGGTATCGCTGGTGGCATTGAGCGCAAACAGCAGGTCGCTGATCTGCGCGCCGGTGGCCTGATCCAGGCTGCCGGTGGGTTCGTCGGCAAACAGGATGCGCGGTTTGGCCACGAAGGCGCGTGCCAGCGCCACACGTTGCTGCTCGCCGCCGGACAGCTGCCGCGGGTAATGCCGCGCACGCGCGCTCAGGCCGACCGCCTCCAGCACCTCGCGCACCCGCGCCGGATCCTCGCGCCCGGCCAGCTCCAGCGGCAGCGCGATGTTTTCTTCGGCGGTGAGTGCCGGCAGCAGGTGGAAGCTCTGGAACACGAAGCCGACTTCGCGGGCGCGCAGGGCGGCGCGGGCCTCCTCGTCCAACTGGCCCAGGTCCTGGCCCGAGAGCGCGATGCTGCCGCGGCTGGGCAGGTCCAGCCCGGCCAGCAGGCCGAGCAGGGTGGTCTTGCCCGAGCCGGACGCGCCGACGATGGCGATACTGTCGCCTTCACTGACCGTCAAGCTGATGTTGTCGAGGATGTGGAGTGTTCCCTCCGGTCCGCTGACGGACTTGCCGACCTCGCGGACGTCGATGGCGGTGCGGGTGCTGGAGCGGGTGGCCAGACTGTCGATGAGGAATCTCCGAATGCGTGAAAGAACACTGCGATATGGCGCGCTGGTCCTGTGGCTGCTGACACTGTCCCTGCTTGCGCCGGGGATTGCCTCTGCCAAAAGTCCGGTGGCGACCGCCCCGATCCTGGTGGTCGGCGACAGCCTGAGCGCTGCGCACAACATTCCGGTGCAGTCCGGCTGGGTCACCTTGCTGGACCAACGCCTCAAGCGTGACATGGCGACGCCACCGGCGGTCGTCAATGCCAGCATCAGCGGCGAAACCACCTCCGGCGCGCTGACGCGGCTGCCCGGCCTGCTGCAGAAGCACCGCCCCGGCGTGGTGGTGATCGAACTCGGCGGCAACGATGCGCTGCGCGGCCTGACCCCGGCCCAGCTCAAGGGCAACCTGGAAAAGATGATCCAGCTCAGCCAGCAGGCCGGGGCGAAGGTGCTGCTGCTGGGCATCGATGTGCCGCCCAACTACGGTCCCGCCTACCGTGAGCGCCTGAAGGCGAGCTACGCCGACCTGTCCAGGCAGTACAAGACCGCCTTGGTGCCGTTTTTCCTGGAAAAGGTCGCGCTGCAGCCAGGCCTGATGCAGGCGGACGGCCTGCATCCCACTGCCGCTGCCCAGCCCAGGGTGCTGGAAACGGTGTGGCCAGCGCTGCGTCCGTTGCTCGGGCGCTGACAACCGGCGGCCACCGCGCGCCGTCACAGAACGTTAGTTGGTCTTCACGCCCTTTCCACTGCCGATCCGGCATGTTTCACAAAGCTGAAGACCGAGGAAAGTCCATGCGTCAGACCAAGGAAACGTCCGGCCTCGTGCTGGTCGTCGAAGACAACCGCAATATCTCCGAAATGATCGGCGAGTACCTGGAAGGCCGTGGCTTCGAGGTCGACTACGCGCAGGACGGACTCGACGGCTACCGTCTGGCCGCCGAGAACAGCTACGACGTGGTCGTGCTGGATCTCATGCTGCCACGTCTGGACGGCATCGAAGTGTGTCGCCGCCTGCGTAACGACGCACGCAAGTCCACCCCGGTGCTGATGCTGACCGCCCGCGACACGCTGGACGACAAGCTCACCGGCCTGGGTTTCGGTGCCGACGATTACCTGACCAAGCCGTTCGCGATCCAGGAACTGGAAGCACGCTTGCGTGCCCTGATCCGCCGCGAGCGTCGCCAGGTCGGCTCGGAAGTGCTCAAGGTCGCCGACCTGGTACTCGATCCGGTCAGCATGCGCGCCACCCGCGCCGGCACCGAGCTGCAGCTCTCGCCGATCGGCCTGCGCCTGCTCACCATCCTGATGCGCGAGTCGCCACGGGTGGTCACCCGCCAGGAAATCGAGCGCGAGATCTGGGGCAACGGGTTGCCGGATTCGGACACCCTGCGCAGCCATCTGTACAACCTGCGCAAGATCATCGACAAGCCGTTCGACCGTCCGCTGCTGCACACCGTGCAGAGCGCCGGCTATCGCATCGCCGACATCGCCCAGCCGATGGCCTGATGTCGCCGGCCGGCCGCCGTTCTGGCGGCCGGTCACCTCCTGTAGGCGCCCACGCGCCTGTCGCTTCCGCGTGCTGCCGTCTGGCTGCACGACGGGCTTACGGAAGCGTTGCCTATAATCCGGCGCTCTCCCCTGGATGCAGCAATGCCGCACGGGCTTCCACGAAAAATACGTCTCGCCTTCCTGCTGCAGGTCGCCCTGGCGAGCCTGGCGATCGTGCTGGGCGGCTATCTGCTGTCCTTCGTGATCAAGTACAGCCTGGTGCGCACCGTGCTTGTCGACGAGGCCGTGCATTTCTGGCGCCTGCACAAGAGCGCGCCGAGCAATCCGCCGCCGAATACCCGCAACATCCAGGGCTATTTCTCGCCCACCGGCCAGGGCCGCGATCCTGCGCCCGCGGCGTTGCGGCGCTTGTCTCCTGGTTTCAGCGAAGTGGCCGCCGCCGATGCCCTGGTGTATGTCGACCAACGCCCGGAGGGGCGCTTGTACCTGGTGTTCCCACGCTCGCGCGCGTCGCACCTGACGCTGTGGTTCGGGGTGGTGCCGGCGATGCTGGTGCTGCTGGCGATCTATGGCGTGTTCTGGGTGACCTACCGGATTTCCAAGCGGATGTTGTCGCCGATCAGCTGGCTGGCGCGGCGCGTGTCGCAATGGGATCCGCGCAACCCCGATGTCGACGAACTGGCCCCGGAGCGGCTGCCTGCCGACCTGCAGGGCGAGACGCGGCAACTGGCCGCCGCGCTGCACGCGCTGGGGCAGAAGGTCAGCGACCATGTCGCGCGCGAGCGCAATTTCACCCGCGATGCCAGTCATGAGCTGCGCACACCGTTGACGGTGATCCGGGTGGCCAGCGACATGGCGCTGGCCGACGACGAACTGTCGCAACGCACCCAGCGCAGCCTGCGCCGGATCCAGCGTGCCGGCCGCGATATGGAAGCGGTGATCGACGCCTTCCTGATCCTGGCGCGCGAGGCCGAGATCGACCCGCAAAGCGAGACCTTCGATGCCGCCGAACTGGCCAGCGAGGAAGTCGACAGCGCCCGCGAGTTGCTGGGCGACAAGCCGGTGTCCCTGACGATGGTCGGCGACCGCAGCCTGCAGATGTTCGCCCCGCCGCGGGTGATGCGTGTGGTGCTCAGCAACCTGCTGCGCAATGCCTGCGCCTATACCGACACCGGCAGCATCGAAGTGGAAGTCACCCAGGACCGCATCATCGTGCGCGATACCGGCATCGGCATGAGCGAGGAAGCGCGCGCGCGCGCCTTCGAGCCATTCTTCCGCGCCGATCCCACGCGCCCGCAGGGCACCGGCCTGGGCCTGTCGATCGTACGCCGGCTGTGCGATCGCTTCGGCTGGCGGATCGAACTGCATAGCGAGTCCGGGGTCGGCACCTCGGTCGCGGTGGTGGTGGCCTGAGTTCACGGTAGCCTTGACTCGCGCGATCTGTCGTCATCCGTTGCGGCGGGGGAGCGCCCGCAGCGCTGGTCGATGAGGCGTGGCTGATTTGGAATCGTCTGTTGACGAGGCAGACGCGCTGCATGTGCCTGGGGCGCCGTTTGTGGTTGCGATGATGGTGTTTTCGACTGCGTGGCATTGATCCCGCGCGCCGTGCCAGATCGACCTGCAGGGCGCTACTTCTGCTCCAGCACCGGGGCCACCGCCTTGCGCCAGATGGCATAGCCATCGGCGGTCATGTGCAGCATGTCCTGGCGAAACAGCTCGGCGCGCGGTTTGCCGTCGGCATCGAGCATCGGCGTGTAGACGTCCACGTAGTCCACGTGCGGCAGCGGCGCGAGGGCGTCCTTGATCAGCCGATTGGCGGTGACGATCGCCGGCAGCAGATGCGCGCGCGAGGGGCTGGGTTTGATCGACAGATAGCTGATGCGCGCGCTGGGCAGGTCGCGGCGGATGCGCGTGACGAATGCCAGCACGTCGTCGCGCACCTGCTGCGGCGTGCGGCCGCTGTTGAGATCGTTGTCGCCGGCATACAGCACCACCTGGCGCGGTGCATACGGGATCACGATGCGGTCGGCGTACCAGGTGCTGTCACGCACTTCCGAACCGCCGAAGCCGCGATTGATCACCGGCATGCCGGGGAAATCCTGGGCCAGCGTGTCCCAGAAACGGATCGACGAACTGCCGACGAAGACGATGCCGTGCCGGGGCGGCGGTCGTTGCGCATCGCTGTCGGAAAAGCGCCGCATGTCGTCTTCCCAGGCGGCGTTGGACACCTGCGCCGGTATCTGCGGCGCGGTGTGCGGGGCGGCGGCGTGGACGTGGCCGGACAACAAGGCAAGCGCGCATAGCAGCGTGCGCAAGGGATGCTTGGTCATGCGAAAGAACCTGCGGCAGTAAAGCGGACCACCATGGTGCGGCAGGCTGCAAGCCCAGGGCAAACCGGTGGGCGTCCAGCGCCTGTCATGGACTGCCCGCAGAGCGTGCCGCCGGGCGTGCACCACAACGTGGAAGAGATTGCGCCATGCGGCAGCATTGGACGTCATTGCAGGCCCAACGCCAGCTGGCGGGCATTTGGCCACGCCCTGGCGGCGGACTGCACGACGGTGCAAGATTCGCACTTTCCCAGCAGTGACCACGCCATGCGTTCGAGCCGTCCCCAGATATGCCCTTGCGGCCGGAAGTACTGACGCATGGCCGATCAACTGGGACACGTGCCGCGCGGTCCGCGCCGCATGCTCAAGGCGGCGATCTGGTCATGGCAGGGCCTGCGCGCGGCATGGCTGCACGAATCCTCGTTTCGGCTGGAGGTGTGCCTGGCGGCAGTGCTGCTGCCGCTGGGGCTGTGGCTCGGCCAGTCCGGGCTGGAACGCATCGCGCTGATCGCGCCGCTGCTGATCGTGCTGGCCGCCGAACTGCTGAATTCGGCGATCGAGGCAGTGATCGAACGTTACGGCCCCGAGCACCACGTGCTGGCTGGCCGTGCCAAGGACATGGGCTCGGCGGCGGTGTTCCTGCTGCTGATCAATGTGCTGTTGTGCTGGGGACTGATCCTGCTGCCGCGCTTGTTCTGAAGAGCAGTGCGGCCGAGTGACGCACTGCCGCCGGTCGGCTTCTCGACTGGCGACTGCGTGGAGGCGTTCCTGGCGATGTGGCGCACCGAGGCGCCAGCGACGAGTCGGCCGGCCACGCAGCATGCCGTGACGGTCTCTTTCCGTTGTCAGGCTGCATCGCGCCTGGCCGGAATCGCCTGCCAGGCGCAGGCATGTGCATGCCGGCTTGACTCGCCGCGTGGCATGCTGCGGCTCTCTTTCAACGGAATCGCCTGCATGCCCGTCCTGATTCGCGCCCTGGTGTTGCTGATCCTGACCGTCTCGCTGTCCGGTTGCGGCTACAACGCGATCCAGCAGAAGGAAGAAGGAGTCAAGGCAGGTTGGTCGGAGGTGCTGAATCAATACCAGCGTCGCGCCGACCTGATTCCCAATCTGGTGCGCACCGTGCAGGGCTATGCCCAGCAGGAGCGCCAGGTGCTGACCGAGGTGACCAATGCGCGCTCGCGGGTCGGACAGATCCAGGTCAATGCCGACGACGAAGCCTCGCTCAAGCAGTTCCAGCAGGCGCAGGGCGAACTCGGCAGCGCACTGTCGCGGCTGTTGGTGGTCAGCGAAAACTATCCGCAGCTGAAATCCGACCAGTCGTTCCGCGATCTGCAGGTGCAGCTGGAAGGCACCGAGAACCGCATCACCGTGGCGCGCGGTCGCTACATCCAGACGGTGCAGGAGTACAACACCTACATCCGTTCGTTTCCGCAGGTGATCACCGCCAAGATCTTCGGCTACCAGCCCAAGCCAAATTTCAGCGTGGAAAACGAAGCGCAGATTTCGCGCGCACCGCAGGTGGATTTCGGCAATCAGCAGGCGCCGCAGCAACAGCCTGCGCAGCAGCCGCAGCCCGCGCAGTAATCAGGCCGGGTATGTCGTGCTGCAAGGGATGTTGAGCAAGCGCAGGGATTCGCCATTTCGACGAGTCCACTTGGTGGATTCATTTGGTGGATCAATACCAACTGTCAAATGCGGGATATTGAGCCCCTCTCCCCCGCGGGAGAGGGGTTGGGGTGAGGGTACGGAGCGAGCGAAACAGTGGAGCCGTCGGTGATTCGCTCCTGACGACGCGTGGCGACGCGTTTGTCATTGCAGGCACTCGCAGATCTCTGCGGCGCACCCTCATCCGCCCCTTTGGGGCACCTTCTCCCGCAGGCAGAAGGGAAAGCTAGGTGGCAGTGCTGATCAACTGTCAGTACTCATTAGGGTAGGAGTTGGCAATGCGGCAAACGTACATGTGGGTGTTGTGGATGACGGCACTGTGCTTGCTGCCGGCCTCGCTGCTGGCGCAGGATCTGGCAGCCATTCCGCCGCTGCGCTCGCCCGTGGTCGATGTCACCGGCACCTTGGACGCCACCCAGACCCGGCAACTCGAGCAGCAGGCGCTGGCCTTGCAGCAGCGCAAGGGCGCGCAGTTGCAGATCCTGATCGTGCCGACCACGCAGCCGGAGGCGATCGAGCAGTACACCCAGCGCGTGTTCGACCAGTGGAAGATCGGCCGCAAGGGCGTGGACGATGGTGTGCTGCTGCTGGTGGCCAAGGACGACCGCCGGGTGCGGATCCAGCCGGGCTACGGCCTGGAAGGGGCGATCCCCGACATCACGGCCAACCGCATCATCCAGGAGTACCTGGCACCGCGCTTCCGTGAGGGCGACTACGCCGGCGGCATCGGTGCGGCGACTGCGACGCTGGCCGGCCTGATCGAGGGCGAGGCGCTGCCGGCGCCGGTCAGCGGGCACGCCGATGGCGGCGCCGGCAATGGCTCGGGTGGCGGCGGCTGGATCATGGCCTTGTTCATCGGTTTTGTGGTCGCGATGGTGGCGCGCGGCATTCTCGGTGCCCTGCCACGGCCGCTGCGTGCATTGCTGACCGGCGTCGCTGCCGGCGGTGCCGCCCTGCTGTTGACCTCGCTGCTGTTCGCCAGCGCTGGCGCTGCGGTGATCGGCCTGCTGGCCGGCCTGGCGTCCGGTTCGCCGGGGCGCTTTGTCGGCGGCGGTGGCTGGGGCGGTGGTGGATTCGGTGGCTTTGGAGGCGGTGGCCGCGGCGGTTTCGGTGGCGGCGGCTGGGGTGGTGGTGGCGGATCGTCGGGAGGCGGTGGCGCCTCGGGGAGCTGGTAATGCGGTGGCTCAGGCATGTCTTCGCGCCCTCGGCGCAGCGCAGTTTCCCGGCCGGCTGCATGGACGCGATCGCCGCGGCGGTTGCCGCCAGCGAGCGCACCCATACCGGCCAGATCATGTTGGCGGTGGAAGCCGACCTGCCGCTGGACGCGCTATGGCGCGGGCACACCGCGCGCCAGCGTGCCGAGCAGGCCTTCGCGCACTTGCGCACCTGGGACACCGAGGCCAATAACGGGGTGCTGCTGTATCTGCTGCTGGCCGACCACGCCATCGAAGTGGTCGCCGACCGTGGGCTGCGCAGCCGGGTGCCGGAAGCGCAGTGGGCCGAGGTGTGCCGACGCATGCAGCAGTTCCTGCGCGATGGCGAGCACGAGGCGGCGGTGCTGGCCGGGATCGAGGCGGTCACCGAGCTGTTGACCGAGCATTTTCCTGCCGCTGCCGGCTCCCAGCATGAAGACGAGCTGCCCGATCGTCCCCAGCTCTTAGGCTGAGCGCGCGCGAGGTGTCAGAATAGACGCCTCGCTCTACGTGATCCGCGGTCCGCATGATCTATCTGCACGCCATCGACCCCATCGCCTTCTCGCTTGGACCGGTGCAGGTGCACTGGTACGGGTTGATGTACCTGGCTGCGTTCTTCTCTGCCTGGGCACTGGGGCGCTCGCGCATCCTGCGCGGCCGCCTGCCGGGGGTGGACATGGACGGGTTTTCCGACCTGTTGTTCTACGGCATGCTCGGCGTGGTGCTGGGCGGGCGCATCGGCTACATGCTGTTCTATGCGTTCGACAGCCTGCTGGCCAACCCGTTGATCCTGTTCAAGGTGTGGCAGGGCGGCATGAGCTTCCACGGCGGCCTGCTGGGCGTGCTGATCGCTTGCGGGCTGTGGGCGCGCAAGCACCGGCTGCACTTCTTCGACGTGATGGATTTCGTGGCGCCGCTGGTGCCGCTGGGCCTGGGCTTCGGGAGGCTGGGCAATTTCGTCGGCGGCGAGCTGTGGGGCAAGTTCACCGATGCCGGCTGGGGCGTGATCTTCCCGCTGGCGCCTGAGTTGTTAGGCCAGGCGCCGGCCCAGGTTCAGGCGCAGTACGCCGCCGGTGCATTGAACCAGTTTGCGCGGCATCCTTCGCAGCTCTACGAGGCGGCGCTGGAAGGGGTGGTGATGTTCGTGGTGCTGTGGACCTTCTCGATGAAGCCGCGCGCACGCTATGCGGTGTCGGGGATGTTCGCGCTGCTGTACGGCGTGTTCCGTTTCATCGTGGAATTCGTGCGCGTGCCGGATGCACCAATCGGCTACCTGGCCTTCAACTGGCTGACGATGGGGCAGATCCTGAGTCTGCCGTTGATCATCGGCGGCCTGGCGTTGCTGGCGATGTCGCGCCGCGCGCCGGTGCTGCAGCCGATGCTGGTGCAGGCCGCGGGCGCGGAGGCGGCCAAGTGAAGCCCTATCTGGACCTGCTGCAGCATGTGCTGGAACACGGCGCCGAGAAATCCGATCGCACCGGCACCGGCACGCGCAGCGTGTTCGGCTGGCAGATGCGCTTCGACCTCAACGACGGCTTTCCGCTGGTCACCACAAAGAAGCTGCACCTGCGCTCGATCATCCACGAGTTGCTGTGGTTCCTGCAGGGCGACACCAACATCGGCTACCTCAAGGACCACCAGGTCCGCATCTGGGACGAATGGGCCGACGACAACGGCGATCTCGGCCCGGTGTACGGCAAGCAGTGGCGGCGCTGGACCGGCCCGGACGGGGTCGAGATCGACCAGATGCAATGGCTGGTGGAGGAGATCAAGCGCAACCCGGATTCGCGCCGGCTGGTGATCAGCGCCTGGAATGTCGGCGAGTTGCCGCAGATGGCGCTGATGCCGTGTCACAGCCTGTTCCAGTTCTATGTGGTGAACGGCAAGCTCAGCTGCCAGCTGTATCAGCGCAGCGGCGACATCTTTCTGGGCGTGCCGTTCAATATCGCCAGCTACGCACTGCTGACGCATATGGTGGCGCAGGCCACCGGCCTGGGCGTGGGCGATTTCGTGCATACGCTGGGCGATGCGCACCTGTACGCAAATCACTTCGCGCAGGCACGCGAGCAACTGACCCGCACCCCGCGTGCGCTGCCGCGCCTGCGCCTGAATCCCGCGGTGACCGACCTGTTCGCGTTCCGCTTCGAGGACATCGCCATCGAGGGCTACGACCCGCATCCGGCGATCAAGGCGCCGGTGGCGGTGTGACCAGCGAGTTGCGGCATGGTTCTCCGGTATCCACTTGAGACGACAGCACCGTGATGGCCAAGCATTCGATCAAGGCACGGGAAAAACTGGCTGATTCGCTGATGGCAATGCAGGCCAGCCTGTTGGTGAATCTCACGAGCATCCTGCTCATCGCACCGATCGGTTTTTTCGGTATTGCCTTGTACAAGGGCGAACCCCTGCAGCTGACGAACGTCTTCGGCGGGCAGTCTTTGGCGGCGCTGGCGGTGATTGCCGTGTTGTACCTTGCGGCTTTCTGCCTTGGAATGATGGGCCGGCACGCCGCGATGAAAATCTACGACACGCTGTATCCGGACCGATGAAACTGACCCTGATCGTCGCTTTCGACCGCAACAATGCCATCGGCCGCGACAACGACCTGCCATGGAAGCTGCCCGACGATCTCAAGCGCTTCAAGGCGTTGACGTTGGGCAAGCCGATCCTGATGGGGCGCAAGACCGCGCAGTCGCTGGGGCGTGCCTTGCCGGGGCGGTTGAACCTGGTGCTGACGCGTTCGGGGCAGGCACCGTTCGACGGCATGCATCCGGTGGCATCGGTGGAACAGGCGATCGAACGCGCCGTGCAGGATGGCGCGCAGGAACTGTGCGTGATCGGCGGCGGCGAGGTGTATCGCCTGACCATGCAACATGCCGATCTGCTGGCGGTGACCGAAGTGGACACGGCAGTGGATGGCGCCGATACGCATTTCCCGCCGATCGACCCTGCGCTATGGGAAGCCGTACAGCGCGAATCGCACGCGGCCGATGCCAGGCATGCGTTTGCATTCGACTACGTGGACTACCGGCGGCGTTGACGCCTCCGAGTGAGCGGCCAAAGCCCGCTGCATGTGCGGTGACCGTGCGTGGCAGGCATGCCGTGTGAGCTGCGCTATGCGGCGTAGATCGTCCTGCAGGCAGCCAGGGGTGATTACCCGAGGCGTTTGTTCACCACCAGCTCGCCCAGTTCGATCAGCCGCGCGCGTACCACGTTGCGGCTCAGCCCCAGCAACGCCGCGGTCCTGACCTGGTTGTGGTGGCAGTGCCGGTACGCGGCGCGAAACAACTGATCTTCCACCGTTGCATGCAACGCACCGCCGGCGCTTTCGAACAGGCTGTCGAAGGCGCGTTCGAGCAGGGCCTGGCCGTCTTCGTGCGGGTCGCCGCCGGCCTGGCTTGGCAAGCGCAGTTGCGACAGGCGGATGTCTTCGGCGCGCACCACGCCGTCGCGGTGGATCAGCAAGGTGTGGTGGATGACGTTCTCCAGCTCGCGGATATTGCCTGGCCACGGGTACTCGACCAACAGGTGTTCGGCATCCGCGCTGATGCTCACCCGGCCGTGTCCCAGGCGCTGGCTGTAGATGTCGACGAAGTGGCGGATCAGCGGCGGAATATCGCCGGGGCGTTCGCGCAGCGGCTTGAGCTCCACGCCGACCACGTTGAGGCGATAGAACAGGTCCTGGCGGAAATACCCATGCTGGATGGCGTGGTCCAGCGGCACGTTGGTGGCGGCCAGCACGCGCACATCGATCGGCACGCTGCGGCGCGAGCCCAGCCGTACCACTTCGCGCTCCTGCAGCACGCGCAGCAGCTTGACCTGGATCGGCATCGGCAGGTCGCCGATTTCATCGAGGAACAAGGTGCCGCCGTTGGCTTCCTCGAACCAGCCGGCCTTGGCGCTGAGGGCGCCGGTGAACGCGCCTTTCTCGTGCCCGAACAGTTCGGCATCGACCAGCGACTCGCTGAACGCGCCGCAGTTGACCGCCACGAACGGGTGGCGGGCGCGCGCGCTGCGGTGATGGATGTGACGTGCGACCAGCTCCTTGCCGGTGCCGGATTCGCCGACGATCAGCACGCTGGCCTCGCTCGGCGCAACCCGTTCGAGGTGCGTCAGCAATGCCTGGGACGACGGGTCTTCGAACACGTGCGCGGTGGCGCGCACGGCGTTGCCGGCGAGCGCGTGGTGCTGCGCTGCAGGCAGGGTGAGCAGGCGGAAGTCGGACATGGGACGGGCTCGTGCGTAGGGGAGGGAAGGGCGCGAGGCGGCGTCGGTTCAACACGGCGGGACGCGAGGTCCGAGTTGGGAATGCAGGCGAAGCATCGGCAGGCTCAGGAATAGAAACTGGGCGTGGGTGGTTGCTGGCGCAGCGCCCATTCGCCGAGTTCGCGCAGCTTGTAATCGACCGGATCGTGCAGCGTCTGGGTGCGCAGGTTGCGCCAGTAGCGGTCCAGCCGCAGCGCTGCATGGGTGGCGCGCGCGCCGGTGACCTCGAACAGTCTGCTGCACACCTCCAGCCCGACGCGTGTGGTGGCGACCTTGGCGGCGGCCACCGCCAGGGCGACCTGCGCGCGCTCGTCGCGGCCGAGCGCGTGCTCCTTGCGCCAGGCGGCGTCGAGCACTTCGGCAGCACGGCCGGTCAGCAGCCGGGCGCTTTCCAGGCCCAGCCAGAACTCGCCGTAATGGGCCAGGACGTAGGGGTCTTCGCTGGCTTGCTCGACCCCGGAGCGGTGCCAGGCGCGGGCTTCGGTCAGGGTGTATTTGCGCGCTTCCTCGAACGCGCCCTCGGCGATGCCCAGGAACAGGTGCGCGAACAGCAACTGCGCGATCAGTGGGCGCAGGCAGGCGAACGGGGTGCTCAACGGACCGGGATCCAGCAGCAGTTCGCTTTCTTCCACGCGGACGCGTTCGAAGGTGTTGCTGCCGCTGTCGGTCTGGCGCTGGCCGATGTTGTCCCAATCGTGGCCGAGCGTGATGCCGCTGCGCGCCGTGGGAATCGCACCGATCAACAATTTGCCGCTGCGCTCGTCCAGTGCCGAGGCGATCAGCATCTGCGAATCGATGGCGCCGGAACAGAAACTCTTTCTGCCGGAAAATTCGCGCCAGCCTTCGCATTGCACGGCGACGGTGCGGGTATCCAGCGGGTTGAGCGCATTGCCCCAGAACCACTGCTTGCGCGCGGTCTGCTCCAGCCACGGCTGCCACTGCGCGGGCTGGCCGAACAGCCGCACGGTGGCGAGCATCAGGTGATGGAAGCCGAACACATGCGCGATGGAGCTGTCGACCTTGGCGAAGGTGCGCACGATCTGCAGCACCTCGCTCCAGCTGGCGCCGAGGCCGCCGTACTGCACGGGAATGCTGAGCGCGAGCAGGCCGCTGGCGCGCAATGCATCGCGCTCGGCCTTGGGGGTGCCGCCGCGTGCATCGCGCTCGATCGCGGTGTCGGCGAACCCGGCAGCCAGGCGCTGGGCGGTCTGCAGCGGATTGAGCAGGGTCGGTTGCGGTTGGCGGCTGGTCATGCGCAGTGGCCTTGTGCAGATGCGAAGGAGTGGGGCGCTGACCGATCCAAGGTCGGCGCGAAGTACAGAGGATCGCCGGGGTCGGCATGCTGCATCCCGGAGCGCGCTTCCAGCGTGCGCCAGCGGTCAGAACACATGGATGTCGTGCAGGGCCGCGAGCAGTTCCTGGCGGGCCTGCCGTAGCGCCGCTTCATGCGCCCGGCGATCGCGCGGACGCGGCATCTCCAGCCGTTGTGCATGCGCGATCGTTCCGGGCTGGCCACCGATGACGATGACGCGGTCGCTCAGATAGACCGCCTCGTCGATGTCGTGGGTGACCAGCAGCACGCTGAAGCCATGTTCGCCGGCCAGGCGCAGCAGCAGGTCCTGCAGCTTGATGCGGGTGAAGGCATCCACCGCGCTGAAGGGCTCGTCGAGCAGCAGCACGCGCGGTTGCCGGTACAGCCCGCGCGCCAGCGCCACGCGTTGCGCCTGGCCGCCGGACAGCTGTTTGGGCAGCGCGGTCGCGTAATCCAGCAGGCCGACCTCGGCCAGCAACCGCTGTACGCGCACAGATTGCCGCGCGGCCGCTGGCGACAGATCGGCGTCGTCGGCGAAGGCGACATTGGCCGCCACATCCAGCCACGGCAACAGCCGCGGCTCCTGGAAGATGAAGCCGATCTGCCGGTTCACGCCACGCACGCGGGCGCCATCCAGCGCCACCTCGCCGGCGTAGTCGCGCTCCAGGCCGGCCAGGATGCGCAGCAGGGTGCTTTTGCCGCAGCCGCTGGCGCCGATCAGGCTGACGATTTCGCCGGGCGCCAGTTGCAGGTCGATATCGCGCAGCACCTGGCGCGTGCCGAAACGTTTGCCGGCGATGTGCAGCTGCAGGCCAGGGCTGCTCACGTGGGGCTCCCCGGCTGGCCCGGCGCTTTGCGATTCTGCAGGTTGTCGCGCCAGCGCAAGCTGCGCGATTCGATGCTCTTGAGTAGGCCGTCGCTGAGTTTGCCGAGCAGGGCCAGCAACACGATGGCGCCGATCACGATGTCCGGCCGCGAGGTTTCGCGTCCGTCGCTCAGCAGATAACCCAGCCCGCGCGTGGCGGCGATCAGTTCGGCGGCCACCAGGAACATCCAGGCCAGACTCAGGCTGGTGCGCAGCCCGGTGAAGATGGACGGCAGCGCCGCCGGCAGCAGGATCCGCCGCACCTGCCGCGGTTTGGACAGGCCGTAGCTTTCGCCCAGCTCCACCAGCGTACGGTCGACCTGGCGCAGGCCGCTGACCACACCCAGATACACCGGGAAGAACGCGCCGATGGCGATCAGGGTGATCTTGGGCGCCTCGTCGATACCCATCCACAACAGCAGCAACGGCACCCAGGCCAGGCTGGGCACCGCGCGCAGCGCCTGGAAGCTGGGGTCGAGCAGGCGTTCCAGCCAGCGGCTCAGGCCCACCGCCACGCCCACCAGCAAGCCGAGCCCGGCGCCGATGGTGAAGCCCGCCAGCACCCGCAACACACTGGCGCCGACATGGCTGGCCAGTCCACGGCCCGCCTCGTCGGCAAGCGTGTGCAGGATCTGGCTGGGAGGCGGCAGCAGGTAGCTCGGTGTCCAGCCCAGCGCCGAGGCGATTTCGAGCCCGGCAAAGAAGATCAGCGGCAGTAGCCAGCCAAGGCTGCTGGCGGGCAGCCTGAGGCGCGGCCGCGGCGGGGTGCCGGCCACGGAAGCGGAAACGCGCAAGGAGGTGTCGTTCATCGCCGTGCTCAGGCCTGCGCCACGCCTGCGCGCTTGGCGTAGCTGGGATCGATCAGTGCAGCCAGCACCTTGCCCAGATCGGTGCCGGGCCGGACCAGGCCTTCTTCGAGCAGGATCGGCGCGGCGCTCTGCAGCGCCGCCCGCTCTTCCGGACCAATGACCGGATTGCGCAGGTCGGTGCGCTGCAGCTGCAGCGTGGCCACCAGGGGCGACAGCCGGGCCTCGGCGGCGATCAGCGCGGCAAGTTCGTCCGGGTGCGCGATCGCCCACTTGCGTGCTTTTTCGTAGGCCTGGATCACCAGCGGAATCTGCTCGGGGTACGCGGACGCGAACGTCTCGCTGACATTCAAGAAGCCGCGGGAATTGAACGCGGTGTTGCGGTAGATCAGGCGCGTGCCGGCCTCGATCTGGCTCGCGGCCAGGTGCGGGTCCAGGCCGGACCACGCGTCCACGTCGCCGCGTTCCAGGGCAGTGCGCCCGTCGGGATGCTGCAGATGGACGATCTCCACCGCACGCTTGCTCAACCCGGCCTGTCGCAGCGCGCGCAGCAGGAACAGGTAGGCGTCGGTGCCCTTGGTGGCGGCGACGCGTTTGCCTTTGAGTTCGCTCAGCTGCCGGATCGGCGAGTTCTTGGCCACCGCCAGCGCGATCCATTCCGGGCGCGAGTAGATATACACGGCCTTGATCGGATTGCCATTGGCACGCGCCAGCAGCGAGGCCAGGCCAGCGGTGCTGCCGAAGTCGATGCTGTTGCCGCCCAGGTATTCCAGCGCGCGGTTGCTGCCGGCCGACAGTACCCACGTGACCTGGGTGCCCTGCGCCTTGAGCGCTTGCTCCAGCCAGCCGAAGTGTTTGAGTACCAGCGAGGTTGGCGAGTAATAGGCGTAGTCCAGGCGCAGGTGTTTGGGCACTGCACCCTTGGCTTGCGCGAAGGCGGTGCCGGACAGCAGCGGCGGGGCGCCGAGCGCGACGCCGGCGAGGGTTGCGACTTTGAGCAGGTTGCGGCGCTTCATGAGTGCTCCTGTCAGCGCGCCGAAGCGCGCGGCACGATGGTGTTGGCGATGACTTCGCCGAAGGGTCCGCTCAGTGCCTGGCCGGGAAGTTTTTGCTTGACCGTGCGCGGCAGCAGCGGAAACACCAGCTCGGCGAATCGGTAAGCTTCTTCCAGATGCGGGTAGCCGGAGAAGATGAACGTGTCGATGCCGAGCGCAGCGTATTCTTCGATCCGCTTGGCCACCGTCTGCGGATCGCCCACCAATGCGGTGCCGGCACCACCGCGCACCAGACCGACGCCGGCCCACAGGTTGGGGCTGACTTCCAGATCGGCACGGGTGCGGCGCTGGCCACGGCCGTGCAGCGCGGCCATGCGCCGCTGGCCGACCGAATCCATGCGCGCGAATGCACTCTGTGCGCGCTCCACGGTGTCGTCGTCCAGATGACGGATCAGCGACTCCGCTGCCGCCCAGGCCTCCTCGTCGGTTTCGCGCACGATCACATGCAGGCGGATGCCGAAGCTGAGCGTGCGCCCGAGCGCAGCGGCCTTGCTGCGCACCGAGGCGATCTTTTCTGCCACCGCTTCCGGTGGCTCGCCCCAGGTCAGATAGGTGTCGACCTGCTCTGCGGCCAGATCGTGCGCGGCATCGGAAGAGCCGCCGAACCACACCGGCGGATACGGCCTCTGCACGGTGGGATACAACAGCTTGGCCGCCTTGACCTGCAGATGTTTGCCGGCGAAGTCGTAGCTGTCGCCGTTGTGGCTGTGGGCGATGATCTCGCGCCAGATGCGGATGAACTCTGCGGAGGCTTCATAGCGGTCTGCGTGGTCCAGGAATACGCCATCGCCTTCCAGTTCGCCGCGGTCGCCGCCGGTGACCAGGTTCACCAGCAGGCGTCCGCCGGAGAGCCGGTCGAAGCTGGCCGCCGTGCGCGCGGCCAGCGCCGGTGCCATCAGGCCGGGACGCAGCGCGACCAGAAACTTCAAACGACGGGTGGCATTGATCAGGCTGGAGGCGATCACCCACGGGTCCTCGCAGGAGCGCCCGGTGGGGATCAGCACGCCCTCGTAGCCGAGCGTGTCGGCGGCCACCGCCACCTGGGTGATGTATTCGGCGCTGACCTGGCGCGCGCCTTCGCTGGTACCCAGATAGCGGCTGTCGCCGTGGGTGGGGATGAACCAGAACATGTCCATGATTGGTCTCTCGGGTGCGGGCATTCGGTGCGCGTCCCTCGCAGGAGCCCGCATATCCATGTGCGGGGATTCAAGTGGCGAACTGGTCGCCAGAGCTCGCGGCACCATGCGTGCGCGCTCTGCAGGCTCTTTGCGGCAACGGTGCGTATGTGCATGCGTACGAGATGGATCAGATGGTCATCGGAATTCGCATGTGCATATGCAGGGTGCGATCAGGCGATGCGCCGCAGTGCCTCCGGGCGTGCGCCGAGCACACCTGCGGCGCGTTCGGCGGCCAGTTCGATGCGTTGGCGCAATGCTGGATTGACCACGCGGTAGTCGTGAAAATCGCTCTCGGTGGCGTAAATGCCGATCGGCAAGGTCAGCGCCTGGAAGAAGGAAAACAGCGGGCGCAGTTGGTGATCGATCACCAGCGCATGCCGTTCGCTGCCGCCGGTTGCCGCCAGCAGGATCGGAGTATCGATCAAGGCGTTGATATCGATCAGATCGAACAGATGCTTGAGCAAGCCCGGATACGAGCCGCGATACACCGGTGCGACCACCAGCAGCAGATCAGCCGATTCGATCTGGCGCAGCGCCTGCTCCGCGGACGCGTCCAACTCGCTGCGCCACAAGGCGGCACCCAGCGGCCGGGCGATATCGCCAAGCTGGATGATGCTGGACCTGCTTGCGACGCGTTGTGCGAGTTCGGCCAGGGTCGCCTCGGCCAGTGCCAGGCTGCGCGACGGGCGCGAGGTGCTGCCGGAAACGGCGACGACATTCAACGGACTGCGCATGCGGAGAATCCTGTGATGACGATGGTGGGCGGTCGCGCGACCTGCGTGGCGCCCGCATATCGATGGTGTTGCTGCACAGACAGAAGCTGGCAGCTCGAGACTGTTCGTATGCCGACAGCGAGGCATTCCATCTGACTGCACCGCAGAGGACATGGCAATGGCGCAGGGCTCCCAAATGCGCCGATCGCTTATCAGATTTGAGAATGACTTGATGAAAAAGCGCTGAAATCAGGCATTTTTCGCCTCGCGCCAGGCGTTGCTCATGGCATTTGCGGCATGACGATAGTGCGTGCGGAAATGACCGCGTGAAAAATGTTGGTGGAGAAACATCGAATCAACATTTCGCCGTGCTCCAGGCACGATGCCGCGCGGTATCGGTGGCGTTTTTTTGCGTGATCCCATGTGCCACGGCATTGGCGTGTCGCTTGGCACGCGATGTGCGTCTGCAGCATCGAGCCGCGCCACGATGCGCAAACGATCAGGCGGAGAACACGATGTCCACGAACAGACGCGCAGTACTGTACTCGGCGATTGCCTGGGTGATGGCCGCTGCGGCGCAGCTGCCTGCGCAAGCGCAGCCCACCGATGCCGGGACCGATGCGCAGGTGCACACGTTGCAGGCGGTGACGATCAAGGCCGAGCGCAAGCCGGAACAGGCGCAGGCCGGGCAAGCATTGCAGACGGTGGCCGGCAACACGGCGCTGGTGGACAACGAGCAGGTGGAACGCGGGCGCGCTGCCAGCGCCGAAGACGTGCTGGCCTTCCAGCCGGGCGTGTTCGCGCTATCCACCAGCGGCAACGCGGCCGCCAAGATCTCGATCCGCGGTTCCGGCTTGAATACCTTTTATGGCGGCTACGTGCTGGGCACCAAGTTTCTGTTCGACGGGCTGCCGATCACCGGCCCCGGGGGAACCCAGGAAGATCTGCTCAGCATTGCCGCAGTGAATTACACCGAAGTGCTGTGCGGTGCCAACGCCTTCCAGTATGCGGCCACCAGTCTTGGCGGCGCGATCAACTTCGTCACCCACACCGGGCAGACCTCGCCGGGGACGTATCTCCGGCTGGAGGGAGGGAGCTACGACTACCGCAAGCAGCAGATCAGCAACGGCGGTGCGGCGGGAAACTTCGATTGGTACGTGTCGCTGCTGCACAACAGCCGCGACGGCTACCAGGACCTTACCGATACCGACGGCCGCGAACTGGTCGCCAATCTTGGCTATCGCTTCGGCCCGCGCCTGGATACGCGCCTGCTGCTGCGTTACCGCGAAGAAGAACTGATCAACGGCGGCACGCTGACGCTGGCGCAGATCGACAGCGGCTCGCGTGCCAACCCCGCCCCCTATGGCCGCAAGAAGGGCGGCACCACCCTGGTGGGCAGCAAAACCACGTATGTCTTCGACGATGATGCGCGCCTGGAGCTGGGGGTGTACCTCAACAATTATCCGCTCTACAACAGCTGGCGTTATTCCACCACGCTGCGCCCGGTCGGCCGCGAGATCGAGGAAGCGCTGGCCGCGCACGGCTGGGGCGATCGCGCCAGCCGTCGCGAACGGGTGCTGGAGCTGCTGGAACCGGCGTTGCGCGCACGGCAACGCCCGGACCAGCTCTCCGGCGGATTGCGCCAGCGCGCGTTGATCGCCTCGGCGCTGGCCAACGCACCCGGCATCTTGATCGCCGACGAGCCGACCACTGCGCTGGACGCCACCGTGCAGGTGCAGGTACTGGCGGCCTTGCAGGCGATCAAGCGACACGGTGGCGCGTTGCTGGTGATCAGCCACGATCTGGCGCTGGTGGCGCAACAGGCCGACGAGGTGGTGGTGCTGCGCCACGGCGAGGTGGTCGAGCAGGGGCCGATCGCGCGGGTGCTGCAGCGGCCGGCACATGCCTATACGCGTGCGCTGCTCGCAGCGATTCCCGGCGCACGCGGGCCGCGCGTGGCGACCGCCCTGGCCGGCGCAGAGCCCGCCAACGCACCGGCACCGCCGTTGCTGGAGGTGCGCGGCCTGCGCAAGACCTATCCCGGCCCGGATGGCGAGGCGCGTCTTGCCGTCGATGGGGTCGACCTGGTGCTGCAGGCCGGGCGCACGCTGGGGGTGGTCGGCGAATCCGGTTCCGGCAAAAGCAGCCTGGCGCGGCTGGTGCTGGGCCTGACCGAGCCGGATGCCGGCGAGGTGCGGCTCAATGGCCGGCGCTGGAGCGGCAGCGGCGGCGCACGCGCGGCCGAAGCGCAACGTCGGCCGTGGCGGCGTGCGATCAGTGCGGTCTATCAGGATCCGTTGAGCTCGTTCGATCCACGCTGGACGGTGGCCCGCATTCTCGGCGACGCGCTGGATGCGGTCGGCCTGCCGCGCGCCGCACAGCCGGCACGGATCGCCGCACTGCTCGAACAGGTACGGCTTGGCGGCGCGCTGGCCGAGCGCTTCCCGCTGCAGCTCTCCGGTCGTCAGCGCCAGCGCGTGGCGATCGCGCGCGCCATCGCCACCGAACCGCGCCTGATCGTGCTGGACGAAGCGGTGTCGGCACTGGATGTGTCGGTTCAGGCGCAGGTGCTCGAGCTGCTGGCCGAACTGCAGGCAACGCTCGGCCTGGCCTATCTGTTCATCTCGCACGACCTCGGCGTGATCCGTCAGGTCAGTCACGACATCCTGGTCATGCGGCACGGGCGGGTGCAGGAGGCAGGGCCGGCCGAGCAGGTGTTCGCGCAGCCGCGTTCCGACTACACGCGTGCCCTGCTGGCGGCGATGCCGCGCTTGCCGTCGTCAGCGCAGGGGTTGCGCGCATGACGGCGCATGGCGTTGTCGATGCGGGCATCTGCGCGGGCGGATGGCGGACGGCCAGGCGCCATCGATGTGCAGCGCGATCAGCAGGGCCGGTCGCTCTCCCTCGCTCACCGTGGGGCCCGATGCGTATGGCACGCGCGCTTGGCAGCGATCTGCCGGGCGTTCCAACGGCATATGCACTGCGCGCCTGCGCGACCGCCGCGCAGTGCATGTTCAACTCAGTCGGCAACGGGCGCCGCAGGCGCCGGATTTGCAGCGGGGCCACCGTTGGCATTGTCGCCACCACCGCGCTGGCGCTGCCGACGGCGCGGCGGCAGCGGGCGCTGCGCCGTCTTCGGCGGCTGCGTGACCGGAATTCCCGGCACCTGCACCACCCGCAGCTCGTCGGTATCCAGCTGCAAGGCGGTGAGCTTGCCGCCCCACACCGCGCCGGTATCGATCGCATGGACGCCCTGGGTGATCGTCAGGCCCAGCGCAGACCAGTGCCCGCAGACGATCTTGAGATCGCGCTCGACCCGGCCCGGCACTTCGAACCACGGATACAGGCCCTGTGCCTGCGTCCCCGGCGTGCCCTTGTCGTCGGTGGCGATCCGCCCGCGCGGGGTGCAATAGCGCATGCGGGTGAACAGGTTGATGATGGCGCGGCTGCGGTCGTACCCGCTCAGGCCCGGCGACCAGCCCGGCTGATCGCCGTACATGTTGCGCAGCAGTTTGCGATAGCCACCGCCCTGCAGTTGCTGCTCGATCTCGCGTGCGTGTTTCTCGGCCATCTGCGTGGTCCACTTCGGCGCCAGCCCGGCATGGATCATCATCCAGCCCAGTTCGCGGTCCACGTGCGCCAGTTTCTGCATGCGTAGCCAGTCGAGCAGCAGGCCGCGGTCCTCGGCCAGCACGATGCGCAACAGATCCGGGTTGACCTTGCGCTGCTCTTCTTCCGAGCGCGCGCCGATCGCCAGCAGCGACAGGTCGTGATTGCCCAGCACCACCACGCTATGCGCACGCAGCGAATGCACCAGGCGCAGCGTTTCCAGCGATTGCCCGCCGCGGTTGACCAAGTCGCCGCAGAACCACAGCGTGTCCTGCGCGGGGTCGAAGTTGATTTTTTCCAGCAGGCGCTGGGTGATGTCGTAACAGCCCTGCAGATCGCCAATTGCCCAGACGCTCATCGCGTGCGCTCCATCAGTCCAGCATCCATCAGTGCAGCGTCCTGGGTACGCTCAGCACGAAGGCGGCGATCGGGGCGGTGAATTCGGTGCCATCGTCGGCGACCATGTCGTAATGACCTTGCATCTGTCCCTGCTCGGTCTCCAGCAGCACGCCGGAGGTGTAACTGAACGCCTCGCCGGGGCGCAGCCAGGGCTGTTCGCCGACCACGCCTTCGCCGTCCACCCGTGCGGTGCGTCCGTTGGCGTCGGTGATCTGCCAGTGGCGTGCGATCAGGCGCGCAGGCACGGCGCCCGCGTTCTGGATGCGGATGCTGTAGGCGAAGGCATAGCGGCCTTCGTCGGGGGTCGATTGATGGGCGAGGAAGCGGGGCGACACCTCGACCTCGACCCGATAGCGCGGATCATCGTGCATGCGGAAAGTCTAAATAAAACCGTGTGGGAGCGGCGCTCAAGCCGGCTCGACATTGGCCAGGCGGATGAAATCCGCGACCTCGAGTTGTTCGGCGCGTGCATCCGGGCGCACCTGCGCGGCCTCGAAATGGGCGGGCTCGCAGACGTTGGACAAGGCATTGCGCAAGGTCTTGCGACGCTGGCCGAAGCCGGCGCGCACCACGTCCGCAAAGCGCCGCCGATCCCTGATCAGCACCGTGGCCGGATCGCGCGGCACCAGCCGTACCACCGCCGAGTCCACCTTCGGCGGCGGCCGGAATGCGCCCGGCGGCACCACGAACAGCGCGGTGACCTCGCAATAGGCCTGCAGCATCACGCTCAGCCGCCCATACACCTTGCTGCCGGGGCCGGCGGCCATGCGGTCGACCACTTCCTTTTGCAGCATGAAGTGCATGTCGGCTACCGCTGCGGCATGGTCCAGCGCATGGAACAGGATCGGCGAGGAGATGTTGTAGGGCAGGTTGCCGACCAGCCGGATCGGCGTGCCATCGGCCAGTGCAGTGAAATCCACACTGAGCACATCGCGATGGATGATGCTCAGCGCGCCGATCGGTGCGGCGGCGTCGGTCAGTGGTGCGATCAGGTCGCGGTCGAATTCGATCACGGTCAGTGCGCCGTGCTTGCGCAGCAGCGGAAAGGTGATCGCGCCCTGACCCGGGCCGATTTCGACCAGGTGCTGGCCGGCGCGCGGGTCCACTGCCTGCACGATGCGGTCGATGTAATACCGGTCGGCAAGAAAGTGCTGGCCAAGCGACTTCTTGGCCGGTGCGCTGAAAGAATGATTCATGTGCGCAGTTTAACGTGGCAGCGCCTGCACGCGGTGCCGGTTCTGCGCATCGCCGGCATGCCAGACCGGCTGCATGCAGGCTGCGCAGCGTTCAAGGCAGGTCGCCGCAGCCCCGCTTAGCCGCGTGCGGCCAGGCGTGCGCACAACTCGGTCGCCGCCATCAGGCTGGACGGGTCGGCGATACCGCGCCCGGCCAGCTCCAGCGCGGTGCCATGATCGACCGCCACGCGCGGGTAGGGCAGGCCGAGCGTGATGTTGACCGCCTGCTCGAAGCCGCTGTATTTGAGCACCGGCAGGCCCTGGTCGTGATACATCGCCACCACCGCATCGAAGCCGGTGAGCTTCTGCGGCAGGAATGCGGTGTCTGCAGGCAGCGGGCCGATCAGCTGCATGCCGTCGCCGCGCAGCTGCTCCAGTACCGGGATGATGACGTCCAGCTCCTCGTGGCCCAGGTGCCCGTCTTCGCCGGCATGCGGGTTGAGGCCCAGCACCGCGATGCGCGGGCGTTCCAGGCCGAAGTCGCGTCGCATCGCGGCGTCGGTGATGCGCAGGCAGCGCGCCACCGCGTCGGCAGTGATCGCATCGGCCACTGCGCGCAGCGGCAAATGGGTGGTCACCAGGGCGACGCGCACGATGGCATTGGCCAGCATCATCACCACCGGGCAGCCCGCCTGTTCGGCCAGCAGCTCGGTGGTGCCGGTATAGGGAATGCCGCCGGCATTGATCACCGCCTTATGCACCGGGCCGGTGACGATGCCCTGCAGCTTGCCGGACAGGCAGCCGCCGGCAGCGCCACGCAGGCCGGCAATGACCGCCGCCGCGTTGGCGGGGTCTGCGATGCCGAAACGGGTCGGCACGGCCTGACGGATCGGATGCAGCGGCAGGTCGCCGGGCGCGCGGGCGCGCTGGTCCGGATCGAGCAGTCGCACAGACAAAGACAGCGCCTTTGCGGCGCTGTGCAGGGTGTCCGGATCGGCGTAGGCGATCAGGTGGGCATCCGGGCGCGGCCGTTGGGCGAGCCGGACGCACAGTTCCGGCCCGATCCCGGCCGGCTCGCCTGGCACCAGCGCGAGCGACGGGAACATCGACTCAGCGCGTCGGCTGTGCCGGCGGCGTCGGTGCGGCAGGCGCCGCAGGGTCGGCCGGCTTGGCTGGGGCGGCACTGGCATCGCCGTCGGCGCGGTCGCCGGTGCGGAAGCTCACGTAGGCTTCGCCACGCAGTTCCTGCAGGTAGCGGTTGTACTCTTCTTCCAGCTTGCGGCGGCCGATCGTTTCACGGATCTGCGCACGCTGGCTTTCGGCGCTGACGTCGGTCTGACGGCTGCCCACGCGCTGCACGATGTGCCAACCCGCCTGGGTGCGGAACGGCTCGGACACCGCGCCGTCGGCCAGGCTCTCGACCTGCTTGCCGAAGTCCGGGCCGAACGCGTCGGCCGGGAACCAGCCCAGATCGCCACCCTGGCCACGGCTATTGGTGTCTTCGGACGACTCCTTCGCGGTGGCCTGGAAATCGGCGCCGCCGACGATGCGCGCACGCAGCGTGTCGATCTTGGCCTTGGCCTGCGCTTCGGTCTGGCTGTCGCTGATGCGTACCAGGATGTGGCGTGCGTTGTATTCGGTGACCAGCTTCTTTTCGCCGCCGGCATTGGCGTCGCGCATTTCCACCAGCTTGAGCAACTGGAAACCGCTGGGACCGCGCAGCGGACCGGCGACCTGGCCGGGCTGCATGTCGCGGATCAGCTGGGCGAACGCGTTGGGGATCTCGTCCAGGCTGCGCCAGCCCAGGTCGCCGCCTTCCAGCGCGTTCGGGCTGTCGGAATACCGCACTGCCGCCGCCGAGAAATCCAGCTCGCCCTTGTCGATCAATGCCTTCACGCCATCGACCTTTTTCTGGCCGGTGGCGATCTGATCGGCCGTCGCGCCTTCCGGCAGGCCGACCAGGATGTGCGCCAGGTGATATTGGCTGCCGGTGGTGGCCTGCTGCGCCAGCGCGGTATCCACTTCACCTTCGCTCACGCTGATGCGGCTCTGCGCAAAGCTCTGACGCAGGCGCTGCACGATGATTTCGTCGCGCACCGAAGCACGGAAATCGCCATAGCCCATGCCGTCGGCCGCCAGTTTCTGGCGCAGGCCATCCACGGTGGTGCCGTTCTGCTGGGCGATGCTGGCGATTGCCCGGTTGAGTTCCTCGTCGCTGACGCGGATACCGCTGCCTTCGGCGCGGCCGACCTGCAGTTTGACCAACACCAGACGCTCCAGCACCTGGCGCTGCAGGACATCGTCCGGCGGCAGCTGGTTCTCCCGGCCGGCGTACTGCGACTTGACGTTGCGTACGGCGCGATCGAGCTCGCTCTGCAGCACCACGTCTTCATCGACGATGGCGGCAATGCGATCCAGCGGCTGGGATTGCTGTGCCGAGGCCAACGGCGAGAGCGTGCTGGTGAGTACCAGCAGCGAGGCAAGAACAACAGAGAAAGGCTTGGTCATGGAATCAGGTTCGGATCGTAATCGTCCGGATTGGTCGTGGTATTGCTGGGCGGGACCAGGTACAGGTCGTCGCGATAATAGCCGAGAATAGCACGGCGCAAAGTGCGGTCCGTGTTCTGCCCGAACGAGCTCAGGCCCTTCAGCACGAACTCCACCTGGATGGAGTTGTCCATCTCGCCATTGCGGTTGCGCACGAACCGGCGCACCAGCGCGCGCACCGCCAGGCAGCAGCTGTCCCACTGCACGCCACCGATGATTTCCAGCGGCTTGCGGTCCAGCAGCGAGTAGTAATAGCGGCCGACCGCACTCCAGCTGGGGTTGATCGGATACAGGAAGGAGAAGTCGGCCTGCTTGAGCTGGTCGCTGTCGTCGATCAGGTTGCGACGGTAGCGATACGCCAGATTGATGATGCCGTCGTTGTTGAGCAGGTAGCGCGTACGCAGGCTGGCCAGATCTTCCTTGCGCGAGTTGGGGTTCCACTGATACGTGGCGCCCATCGACCAGCGGTCGTTGATCATGTAGTTGGCATCGGCCACCCAGGCGGACTTGCCCTGCTCGATCGGCTGCTCGCTGCCGCCAGTGGCAGTGTTGGTGCTGTTGTTGATGGTGACCAGCGAGTCGTTGAAGTACAGGATCTGCCCCGCACTCAGCGACAGTTTCTCGCGGCCATCGTCCTGGCGCAGCCAGCGCGAGGTCACTGCCAGGGTCAGCTGGTTGGCATCGTTCTGACGGTCGGCGCCGGTGTAGCGCGAGTCGCGGAACAACTGGCCATAGCTGAAGGTGAACGGGCGGGTATCGAAGACCGGCAGGTCATCCTGGTCGCGGTACGGCACGTACAGGTAATACAGGCGCGGTTCCAGCGTATTGAGGTAGTTGGTGCCGAATACCGAGGTTTCGCGGTCGAAATACAGACCGGCATCCACCGAGGCGATCGGCAGGCTGCGCGAGGGGGAGCGGTCGCCGGTCAGCGGCGCGGTGTTGGCCAGCGTCGAATCCAGCTGATACGCGGTGTACCGCCATGCCACGGTCGGAGTGAAGAACCAGGCTGCGCCGGACAACGGCATCGAGATGTAGGGCTTGATGTCGAAGCGAGAACCGCTGCCGTACTCCTTGTTGCGGATGTTGGTGCGCACGTAATCGTCGCCGTCGTCACCGTTGGTGTTGCCGTCGGTTGGAGGCCTGACAAGGTAAGAGTCGTCGTGGTTGAAACGCACCGCCTCGGCATACACGCCGGCCTCGAAGATGCCGAACGGCTTGTCCCAGGTGAAGTAGGCGCGCGGCTGGCGGTTGTAGGGCAGCGCCTGCTCGTCCAGCGTGTAGTCGGTCAGCTGCCAGCGGTCGGCCATCAGGCCGGCGGTCCAGGTCTCGCCGGTACCGTAGATGCCCACGGTGCTTTGCAGGCTGGAGGCCGAGCCCATGCCATTCAGGCGGCTGGTGAAGTCTTCCACATAGCGGGTGTCGCTGACCCAGGAGATGCTGCTGCGCGCCTGCCAGTACTTGTTGAGGTTGTGGTAGCCGCTGTAGAAGACGCTGCCGCGGTCCTTGTCGCGCAACTTGTCGTTGGGCAGGTAGTTGCCGGTGATCTCGCCGCGACCGCCTTCGTACAGGTAGCGGAACTCGGTGCCGAACATGAAACCGCGCTTGCTCATGTAGCGTGGCAACAGGGTCGCGTCGTAGTTCGGCGCCAGGTTCAGGTAGATCGGTTGCAGGTAGTCGAAGCCATTGCGGCCGGACAGGCCGAACTGCGGGAACAGCAGGCCGGTCTGGCGACGGTCGTCGATCGGGAACTTGAACCAGGGGAAATACAGCACCGGCACCTTGCCGATCTGCAGCACGGCGTTGCGGGCGGTGCCGAAGCCTTCTTCGTTGTCGACGTCGATCTCCGGCGCGCGCACGCGCCAGATCGGCTGCGAGGGGTCGCAGGTGGTGTAGGTCGAGCGGTGCATCTGCCCAACCTGGCCCTGCAGGTCCACCGATTCGGCCGCGCCGTTGCCGCGTCGGTCCACCAGCTGGTACTGGATGTTGGTGACCTTGTGGGCGTCGGTGTCCTGGTTGCCTTCGGCACGGTCGGCGACCATGCGGAAAGAGGTGTCCTGGTAGCGGACATGGCCTTCGGCGATGTAGTTGCCGGTCTCGGTGTCCATGCGCAGGTTGTCGGCGCCCAGGAACTGGTCGCCGCGCTTGAGCGCCACATTGCCCTGGTACTGCGGGGTGGTGCTGGTGCCGGACAGCTGGTCGCCTTCGATGTCGGTCGGCAACTGCTGGCGCATTTCGGCGGCCTTGGCGTCTGCGGCGGGCGCGCCGTCGAAGCCTGGCAGCGGATCCACGGCCGGGCACAGTCCCCAGTTCAACGGCTTGTCGGCAGCCATGGCCGGGAGGCAGATGGCGATGCTCAAAGGCAGGGGCAGCAGGCGGAGAACTCGGCGCACGCGTGATTCAACCAATAAAATGGCGACTAGCTTGCCGTATACCCCGCATAGGGGCAATGAAGAGCTCCCTGGTCGGGAGGGCGAGGTTCATCGCGATGGGGGGCGCGAGCAAGGCGCCGGTAGGGTTCAACGCAGCGCGGCCACGTGCGCCACGCTGCTTTCGCGCAAGGCCTGCAGGTCGTAGCCGCCTTCCAGCATGGACACCACCCGGCCACGGGCATGCCGCTCGGCCAGGGTGCGCAGCGCGCCGGTCAGCCAGGCGAAGTCGTCGGCATCGAGCATCAGATCGGCCAGCGGATCGCGCAGATGCGCATCGAAGCCGGCCGAGATCAGGATCAGCTGCGGGCGGAAGGCATCGACCAGCGGCAGCATCTCGTCTTCCCACACGTTGCGGAAGCGCAGCCCGTCGCTGCCTGGTTGCAGCAGCAGGTTGTGGATGTTGCCGATGCCGCGCTCGTAAACGCTGCCCGAGTGCGGATAAAGCCCGGACTGGTGGGTGCTGAGATACTGCACGCTCGGGTCGCGTTCGAAGATCGCCTGCGTGCCGTTGCCGTGGTGGACGTCGAAATCCACGATGCTGATGCGTTCCAGCCCATGCCGGTCGCGCGCATGCGCGGCGGCCACGGCAATGTTGTTGAACAGGCAAAAGCCCATCGACACCTGCGCGGTGGCGTGGTGCCCGGGTGGGCGTACGGCGCAAAAGGCGGTGCGGGTGGCGTCCTGCATCACCGCGTCCACCGCGGCGATGCCGGCACCTGCCGCGCGCAATGCTGCCGCGCGCGAGCCGGGAGACATCACGGTGTCCACGTCGAGCCGATGGTGGCCTTCGAAGGCGGTTTCCAGTATCGCGTCGACCTGTTCGCGCTCATGCACCCGGCACAGGTCGCCCAGCTTGGCCGGCGGTGCCTCGCGCCAGTCCAGGTCCGGGAACGCTTCGCGCAGGGCCCCCACCACCGCTTCCAGGCGGGCGGGGCTCTCGGGATGCTCGGGGCCGGCGTCGTGACCGAGGCAGGCGGGATGGGTAAAGACCAACATGGGGCAAATCTAGCCTGTCCGCCGTGCCATGTGCAGCTCAGCCGCGCCGGCGGTCGTGCCGCCACAGTACTTCCTGCTGGCCATCGGCGCGCGCCAGCACGCGCGCCAGCACGAACAGCAGGTCGGACAGCCGGTTCAGGTAGCCGATCGCCTCGCTGCGCACGCTCTCCTGGCGCGCTAGCGCAACGGTCTCGCGCTCGGCCCGGCGCACGATGGTGCGGGCCAGGTGGCAGCGCGCGGCGGCCTCGCCCCCGGCCGGCAGGATGAATTCCTTCAGCGGGGGAAGGGTGTCGTTGAAAAGGTCCAACTGGTGCTCCAGCGCGTCGATATCGGTGCTCTCGATGGCCGCATGGCCGGGGATGCACAGCTCGCCGCCCAGATCGAACAACTGGTGCTGGATGGTGGTCAGCAGCCCGGCAATCGGTTCCGGCACGCCCGGGGCGGCCAGCAACACGCCGATGGCCGAATTGGCCTCGTCCACGCTGCCATAGGCATTGACGCGCAGCGCGTCCTTGCCGGTACGGCTGCCGTCGCCCAGCCCGGTGCTGCCGTCGTCGCCGGTGCGCGTATAGATCCGCGAGAGCCGGTTGCCCATCTCAGCCGGCCTGGGTCTGGCCGGGCGCGCTGGTCAGGCGCTCGGCGGCCACCTGGATCGCCGCGGCCGCAGCGACATACAGCGCGGCGCTGCGCAGATACGGCCCCAGCCAATCGGTGTAGTTCTTGAACCAGCCGGCCACGGTCGGCTCGGCCACGCTGGCGCTGATCCAGTAGAAGCTGCCCTGGGCGATCAACTGGCACAGCGCCACCGAGAGCAACAGTGCCGGCACCAGCCGGGCCAGCGCGCTCCACTGCGCGCCGTGGTACTGCCGACGCAGCCACATGCCGCCGGCCCACAGCGCGAAATACGCCGGGATCAGGCACCAGTACGCCGGCGACACGCAGTAGTGCTGCCAGAAGCTCAGGCCCTGGCCGGTGATCACCAGCCAATCCACCGCCACTGCCAGCAGCATCAGCAGCGGGAACGCCAGCCTGGTGCGCGCGGCCAGATGAAAGCCGCCGATGAAGAACACCGCCCAGGACGCGTCCGGGACCGGCGCGAAGTGATTGATCCGCGTGGCCGCCATCAGGACGGCAAGCAGGCTCAAAACCAGGGTGTCGTGCGAGCGAGGGGTCATGCGCGGAGGTGGCCGGGTCACAGGCTGGCGAGTGTAGCGTGGAACCCGGCGCGCCCGCGCCATTGGCGCCTTGCGAAACCTCCTGGCACAAGCGCTTGTCGCCGAACGCCGCGCACGCAAGCCGGTGGGCGCCTGGATGCGCCCTGCATCGGCGAGGGTAGCGGTAGCTGCACGAGCAGCCGGCTGCGGCACGCTGTCCCACCCGCTCGCGGCAACGGGTCATGGGCGAAGGCTTATCATGTGGCAATGACACATCCACATGACGTTCTGATCGTCGGCGGCGGCCTGGTCGGCTCCAGCCTGGCGATTGCGCTGGACCGCATCGGCCTGGATGTCGGGCTGGTGGAAGCCACCCCGGCCGGCACGCCGCCAGCGGTGTTCGACCAGCGCAACCTGAGTTTTGCCGCCGCCACCGTCAATGCGCTGAGCGTGCTGGGGGTGATGGCCAAGCTGCGCAGCGCCCCGGGGCCGATCCGGCGCATCCACGTCAGCCGGGCCGGCGACTTCGGTCGTGTGCAGCTGGACGCGGCCGATTACGGCCGCGACAGCTTCGGCCAGGTGGTGGTGGCGCGCGATTTCGGCGAGGCCTTGCAGGCACGCCTGGACGAGCTGACCCGGCTGCGCCGCTATCGCCCGGCACGCTGCATCGGGGTCGAGCCGGTGCAGGACGGTCTGCGCGCGCTGCGGATCACTACCGCTGATGGCGAGCAGCGCGTGCAGGCCCGGCTAGTGGTCGGCGCCGACGGCACCCATAGCGCAGTGCGCGAGCTGCTGCATATCGGCAGCGACGCGCACGACTTCCTGCAGACCTTGTTCGTGGCGCGGGTGCGTGCCTCGCGCCCACCGGATGGCACCGCCTGGGAGCGCTTCGGCGAACACGGGCCGACTGCGCTGCTGCCGCGCGGCGACCGCCATTACGGCGCGATCCACTGCGTGGCGCGCGCCGAGGCCGAGACGGTGGCCGCGCTCGACGAGACCGGCTGGCTGGCCCGGTTGCAGCGGGCGGCCGGATGGCGCGCCGGGCGCTTTGTCGCCAGCGGCGAGCGCAGCGCTTACCCGCTGGTGCAGGTGCTGGCCAACGCGCTGGTTGCCGAGCGCGTGGTGCTGCTGGGCAACGCCGCGCAGACGCTGCATCCGATTGGCGCGCAAGGCTTCAACCTCGGCTTGCGCGATGCACTGACGCTGGCCGAACTGATCGAGCACGATCGCAGCGATGCCGGGGCGGGCGCATTGTTGGCCGAGTACCTGGCGCGGCGGCACGTGGACCGCGAGCAGACCATCGGGTTTTCCAGCGGGCTGGCGCGGCTCACCGGCAATCCGGCGCCGTTGCTGCGGCCGTTGCGCAGCCTCGGCCTGCTCGCCACCTCGCAGGCGGCGCCGCTGCAGTCGATGCTGGTCGGCGGGGCGATGGGTTTCCGGGGCGATGTGCCGCAGTTGTGCAGGGGCGTCGCATGAGCCGTCGTGGTAATCGTGATGCCTTGATCGTTGGCGGTGGCGTGGTCGGTGCCGCCTGCGCGCTGGCGCTGGCCGATGCCGGCCTGAGCGTGGCCCTGGTCGAAGGCCGTGAGCCCGCGCGCTGGCGGGCCGACCAGCCCGATCTGCGCGTCTACGCCTTCGCCGCCGACAATGCCGCATTGCTCGACAGCCTGGGCGTCTGGGCCTCGGTGCGCGCTGCCCGCGTGCAGCCGTACCGGCGCATGCGGGTCTGGGACGCGGCCGGCGGCGGCGAGCTGAGCTTCGACGCCGACACCCTGGGCCGCGAACAACTCGGCTGGATCATCGAACACGCGGTGCTGGTCGATCGCCTGTGGGCCGCCGTGCACGCGGCCGGCATCGAGGTGCATTGCCCGGCACGCGTGGTCGAGCTGGACCAGGACGCACACAGCGTGCGGCTGCGCCTGGACGATGGCAGCCGCCTGGAAGCGGCGCTGGCCATCGCCGCCGACGGCGCCGCATCGACCTTGCGCGAGCTCGCCGGTCTGCCGGTGTCGCGGCACGCCTACGCGCAGCGCGGCGTGGTCGCCTTCGTGGAGACCGAACAGCCGCATCAGGCCACCGCCTGGCAGCGCTTCCTGACCACCGGCCCGCTGGCATTCCTGCCGTTCGCCGATGGCCGCAGTTCGATCGTATGGACCTTGCCGGATGCCGAGGCCGCGCGCGTGCTGGCGCTGGACGATGCCGACTTCGCGCGCGCGCTGACCCAGGCCTTCGCGGCGCGGCTGGGGCAGGTGCGGGTGGTCTCCGCGCGCGCGGCGTTTCCGCTGCAACGGCAACTGGTGGAGCAGTACGTCAGCGGCCGCGTGCTGACCTTGGGCGATGCCGCACACGTGGTGCATCCGCTGGCCGGGCAGGGCGTCAATCTGGGCCTGCGCGATGTCGCTGCGCTGCGCGATGAAGTGCGCAGTGCGCTGGCAAAGCGTGCGGACTGGGCCGCCCCGCACCGGCTGCAGCGCTGGGCGCGCACCCGCCGCAGCGAGAACACCGTGGCCGCGTATGGCTTCGATGCGATCAACACGGTGTTCTCCAACGACGACATGCACCTGACCCTGTTGCGCGGGTCGGTGCTCGGGCTGGCCGGCAAGTTGCCGCCGCTGGTCGACGTGCTGTGGAAGCGCGCCTCCGGCAGCGCGTGATCGCCCTGGCGGCCGACGCGCACGGCATCGGCCATGTCCGATATGTTGGTTAACTTATAGCGCAGGCAGCATGTTCCATACGACGGGCGCAGCCGGCCTGGCTACAGTCGAGCCATGTCCTCTTCCGCGACCCGTGCGTCCAGACCCGGCCTGCTGCTGCTGTGCGGCCTGCTCTGCGACGCCAGCATCTGGCAGCCGCAACGCGAGGCGCTGAGCGATCTGGCCGAGGTGCAGGTGCTGGACTTCGCCGGCTTCGACAGCATCGTGCAGATGGCGGCACACGTCCTGGCCGTCGCCCCGCCGCAGTTCGCAGTGGCCGGCCATTCCATGGGCGGGCGGGTGGCGCTGGAGATCATGCGCCAGGCGCCGCAGCGCGTGCAGCGCCTGGCCTTGCTGGACACCGGCAGTGCACCACGCCGCGATGGCGAGCACGAGCAGCGCGCGGCACTGGTGCGGCTTGCGCAGACGCAAGGCATGCAGGCGCTCGCGCGGCAATGGCTACCGCCGATGCTGCATCCGCAGCGGCACGCCGATGCCGAACTGATGAGCCCGTTGATGGCGATGGTGCAGCGGCACAGCGTGCAGGACTACGCCGGGCAGATCGACGCGTTGTTGGAGCGCCCCGACGCCGCGCCGGTGCTGGCGCGGATCCGCTGCCCGACCTTGCTGGGCGTGGGCCGGCAGGACGCCTGGAGTCCCCTGGCCCAGCACCAGCAGATGGCGCAGCAGATCCCGCACGCACGGCTGGTGGTCTTCGAGAACAGCGGGCATATGGCGCCGCTGGAAGCGCCTGCGGCCGTCAATGCAGCGATGCGCGACTGGCTGCAGGACGCGTGATGGCGGCCCGGTCCGGCTGGCGGCGCATGCGCTGCCGTCGTTGACCGGGCGTGTCGGTTTTTCAGCAACGCCCCGAGGAGGCTGCATGCCCGCCGATGCATCGATCATCCTTGCCTGCGAGCAGGCGATTCGCCAATTCGCATTGCTCAACGACCGTCATGATCACGACGGCCTCGCCGCATTGTTCACTGCCGACGGCGTATTCGCCCGCCCCAGTGCGCCGGAGCTGCCGGTGCATGGGCGCGAGGCGATTGCGCAATCGTTCCGCGCGCGCCCGCCGCGCACGACCTGTCACCTGATGCTCAACACGCTGGTCAGCATCCAGTCGCCGGCCCTGGCGCATGCGCACAGCAAGGTCCTGCTCTACACCGCTGCGGACACCTCGACGGCGCCGCCCTGGACGGCCCAATCGCCTGCGTTGCTCGGCAGTTTCGACGACGTGCTGGTGCTGGAACAGGGGCGCTGGTTGTTCAAGCAGCGGCTTGGCGCCTTGCTGATGCGGATCGGCGCTGATTGATCGGCTGCCTCCAATCCGTCGACCGACGCACAGGCTGATGCCAGTCACCGCAGCACCGCTTTCCTCCCCCACGTCGCGCCCGCAGTCATCCATCCATCGCATTGGAGAATCGCCTAGTGGAACGCGTGAGCTCATCTGCCCGTTGTGCCGTTGCACCGCCACGGTCGTCGTCGTACCGGCACCGTATCCTGACCTTGCTGACGCTGCTTGGCGCCGGCCTGCCCGTTGCGGCATCCGCACAAGCGGTGCCGGAAACCGCTGCACCGCCGCAGGGCATCAACCTGGGCGGGACGAGTTTTCTCGATGGCTTCGGATCCTCCACGCCGGGCTGGACGGTGATCGAGTATCTGCGCTACTACGACTTCGACGCGATCAAGGACGCGCGCGGCGACGATGCGGCCGCCTTTCGCGATCCCAAGGTCGGTGTCAGCACTCTGCTGACCCAGTTGATCTATGTCACGCCCTATCGGTGGAAGCGCGCGTCGCTGAGCCTCAATGCGATCGTGCCGCTGGTCAACTACGACACCTCCTTCGCCGCAGACAGCCCGGTGCAGTTGCGCGCCAACGGGTTCGGGATGGGCGACATCTCCTTCGGGCCGGCGCTGCAGATCGACCCGGTGATGCGCGACGGGCGCGTCCTGTTCTTCCAGCGCTTCGCAATCGATGCATTCGCTCCGGTGGGCAAGTTCGATCGCGATGTCGCGATCAACCACAGCACCGGATTCTGGTCGGTGGCGCCGCATTGGGCGTTTACCGTGCAGCCCGGCGACAACTGGGAGATCAGCATGCGGCTGAACTATCTCTACAATTTCCGCACCGATCGTGCCGGTGGCGTACCGCCGATCCCGGGATTCCGTTTTCGCAATGGTCAGGCCGGCGATGTGCTGTGGGCCAACCTGGCCAGTTCGGTGAAGGTCGGCGAACAATTGCGCCTGGGTATCAACGGCTATTACCTGCAGCAACTGAAGGACAATCGCACCAACGGGCAGCGTGTGCCTGACAGCAAGCGCATGCAGTTCTATCTCGGGCCAGGCCTGTCCTGGCGGCTGGATGCCAACAACCTGCTGAATTTCAATGTCTATCTGCCGGTCGAGGTAAACAACTCGGTGGCCGGCACCAGCGTCAACCTGATGTTCGTGCACTCCCTCTAACGTGGACTCTCTGGCGTGGAAATCCGCACGTATCCCCAGCATGCACGCCGGCGCGTCTACGTGCGTGCTGCGGCGCAGACGGAGCCAGCACGCTGATGCAGGTAACGCTGCATGCAGCGCTAGGCCGGGTGGTGCTACGTTCGAGCCCTGAAGCTGCGCAGGCTGCTGCGCCAGGCCAGTGCACGCTGTCCGCGCCAAACCCGTGCGCGCGTCAGATGCCCATGCTGTGGCGCTGGGTATTGGCGTGCTCGCGGAACAGCAGCTCGGCACGCGCGCCATCGCGTTGTTCGATGGCCGAGACGATGGCGCCGTGCTGCCGATGCCCGTAGTACAGGTCGTCGTAGGCCAGGCTGGGCGAGCGTTGGCCGAACACCACATTGACCGGGCTGACGAAGGGCACCACGGTGCACCGGTCCACGGTCTCGGTCAGGATCGGCTTGTTGGCGGCCACCACGATGGCGCGGTGGAAGCGGGCATTCATCGCGCCATAGGCCTGCTCGTCGCCGGCATCCAGGCTGCGCGTGGCCAGGATCCGGTCGCCTTCGCCCAGGCAGGCATGCAGCGTGGCCAGCAGCGCAGCCGAGGCGCCCTGTTCGGCGACGGCGCGCGCTGCCATGCCTTCCATCAGCGCGCGCACCGCCAGGGCGTCCAGGCTTTCCTGCTGGCTGAAACGCCGGACTGCGTAACCACGGTTACCCGCCTGTACCAGCAGGCCTTCCTGGCACAGCGCCGGCAGGGCCTGGCGGATCGGCGTGCGCGAAATCGCCAGGCGTTCGGCCAGTGCCGCTTCGGTGATGCGCTCGCCGGGGGCGAAGGTGCCGCACAGGATCAATTCGCGTAGCTGCTGGACCGCTTGCAATCGGTGGTTGTTCGCCATTGGCTCCATTCTCTCGCGCCGTACTGCAGCGCACGTTCCTTCGAAGGGGAAAACTCGCAAAAACCGGTATAAAAACCTTGCAGATGAGCGCGCTTGGTGGCAGTTTGGATCCCAAGGATACCGTTTTGGCGGTGCGGAGTGGTCAGCCGACGTTGTGGGGATCCCATGACGGATTTCGACTCAATCACTGATGCGCAATCGGCCACGGCAGATGGCCGGCGTGCATCGCAGGAGTGCAGCATGGCAAGCATCATCGGCGGCATCGGAACCTCGCACGTTCCCACCATCGGGGTGGCCTACGACAAGGGCAAACAGCAGGATCCGTTGTGGAAGCCGTTGTTCGACGGTTACACGCCGGTGGCCGCCTGGTTGGCCGAGCAGCAGGCAGACGTGCTGGTGTTCTTCTACAACGACCATTGCACGACGTTCTTCTTCGACCTGTATCCGACCTTCGCCCTGGGCATCGGCGAGCGCTTCCCGGTGGCCGATGAAGGCGCAGGGCTGCGCAACCTGCCGCCGATCCGCGGCGATGTGCAACTGCAGGCGCATATCGCCGAGTGTCTGGTCAACGACGAATTCGATCTGACTGTCTTTCAGGACAAGCCGATCGACCATGGCTGCGCGGCACCGCTGCCGTTGCTGTGGCCGCACGTGCCGGATTGGCCGGGCACGGTGGTGCCGATCGCGATCAACGTGCTGCAGTACCCGCTGCCGACCGCGCGCCGCTGCTACCGGCTGGGCCAGGCGGTGCGGCGGGCGATCGAATCCTATCCGGAGGATCTCAGGGTGGTGGTGGTGGGCACCGGCGGGCTGTCGCACCAGATCCACGGCGAGCGCACCGGTTTCAACAACACCGACTGGGACATGGAATTTCTGGACCGCTTCCAGCATGCGCCGGACACGCTGACCGATCTCACCCACACCGACTACGTGCGCCTGGGTGGCGCCGAGAGCGTGGAGCAGATCATGTGGCTGGCGATGCGTGGCGCGCTGGGCGGGCCGATCCGCAAGCTGCATCAGAACTACTACCTGATGACCACCACCGCGATGACGGTGGTGCTGTACGAGCCGGGCGTCGAAGCCGCTGACGCGCCGTCTTCGGCGCAGTTGCTCGCGCACGCCACGCGCACCGCGCACGCGGCATGAGGGCCGGCCGATGAATCCGCAAGTACAGGGCATGGAGCAGATCGGCGGCACTTACCTGTTCGATCTGCGTACCAGCAATCGCGCGTTGCGCATCAACCGATTCTTCTGGCATATGATCCGCGCCCCGTGGCGCGATCGCTTTCTCGAAGATTCCGAAGCCCTGATGCAGGAAGCCGGCCTCACCGAGCATGAAAAGGCGCTGATCCGTGCACGCGACTGGCTCGGGCTGGTGCAGTACGGCGCCAACTTCTTCGTCATCGAAAAATTCGCCCGCGTGGTGCGCATGACCAATCTGCAGGTCTACGCCATCATGCGTGGCGAATCCTTCGAAGACTTCATGCAGACCCGGCGTGTGCCCGATGCACGCTGAGCTGCAGGCGGCGGCCAGGTGCCGTCCCGCCGCACTACCCGACTTCCCAACGTAAGGCCCACCCCCCATGACCATGTCCTCCGTGTTCTTCGAACACCGCATCAAGGTCCGGCATCTACGTGTCATCGAGGCACTGGACCGGCAGAAAAGCCTGCTCCGCGCCTCACGCGTCTTGAACGTCACCCAGCCCGCGTTGACGCGTGCCCTGCAGGAGATCGAAGAGATCGTCGGCGCGCCGCTGTTCGAGCGTCATTCGCGCGGCGTGCGCCCCAATGCGATGGGCGAGGTGCTGGTACAGACCGCGCATGTCGTGCTCGGCCAGTTGCGCCGCGCGCAGGACACCTTCGAGGGGCTGCTGCAGGACGATGCGCTCACCATCACCGTGGGCGCGTTGCCGGTCGCCGCCAGCGGCCTGTTGCCGGCCGTGCTGGCCGCCTTGTATCGCGCCGAACCCACGCTGCGGGTACGCCTGCTGCATGGGCGCACCGACGAGCTGCTGCCCAAGCTGGCCGGCAACGAGATCGACCTGGTGGTGGGCCGGCTGTATCCGCTGGCCCGCTACGACGCGCTGATCCGCAAGGTGCTGTACCAGGACCCGATCGCGCTGGTGGCGCGCAGCGATCACCCCCTGTTTGCCAACGGCCAGGTGCGCATCGCCGAAGCCGCTGCATATCGCCAGGTGCTGCCGACGCTGAGCCAGCATGTCGAGCGCGACGTGGCGCAGGTGATGCGCGAGCACGGCCTGGCCACGCGCGATCAGCTGCGTTCCAGTTCGGCCAGCTTCACCCGCGAGATCCTGCTCGGCACCGACAGCATTGCGGTGATGCCGAGCATGATGGTGGCAGGGGATATCGCACGCGGCGAGCTGCGCGCCTTCCAGCTGCAGCAGCCGTCGCAGGCGCGCGCAGGCGGGGTGATCTATCGCGATGGCAGTGCCATCCACAAGCCCGGCGTGCGCCTGCTGATGCGCGAACTGGAACACCAGTTGGCGGTGATGGCCGAACAGGGCGCGGTGTGGGTGGACGACCAGATCAGCGAGGACGATCTGTTGCTGGGCGAGTCCGCGTGATCGATTGAGCGCGGCAGGCGCGGCGCAAGCCACTGCCGTGTCGTGATGGCGCTGGAGTGCTGCATGCACACAACGGGCGGCTCAGGCTGCCCGTTGTGCTGTCTGGCATCGGTCGCTGCCGTATCGTTGCCGTGGCTGGGCGGCAACCTGCGTGCACCGCCGGCTGCTCGCGGCGTCATCCACATCCGGTCGCATCACGCCCCGGTGGCCAGGGCATCTTTCAGGCGCCCTTTCTGCAGCTTGCCGGTCGCGGTGCGCGGCAGCGCCTCGACCACGCGCAGATGCTTGGGCACCTTGTACTTGGCCAGTCGTTGGATCAGATAGGCGCGGATCTGCTCCAGATCCGGCGCGTCGTCGGCCGGCACGATCGCCAGGTAGCCCACTTCCCCCCATTGCGGGTCCGCGATGCCCACCACCGCGCATTCGCGCACCTGCGGATGATCGGCAAGCACCGCTTCGATCTCGGCCGGATACACGTTCTCGCCGCCGGAAATGAACATGTCCTTCTTGCGATCGACGATCCAGAAGAACCCGTCGGCATCGCGCCGCACGATGTCGCCGGTGCGGAACCAGCCGTGCTCGTCGAGCGCGGCGGCGCTTGCCTGCGGGTCGCGCCAGTAGCCGGGGCTGAGGTTGGGGCCGCGCAACAACAGCTCGCCGGGCATGCCGACCGGGCAGTCGTTGCCATCGCCATCGACCACGCGCGTCTGCACCGCAGGGGTCGAAATGCCGACCGCGCCCAGCTTGTCGCGGATCACCGCGCAGTCCACCGACATGCCGAACACCGTGCCGGCCTCGCTCATGCCGAAGCCGCTGACCATCGGGACGCCATCGTCCAGCCAGCCGAGCAGGTCGTCGCTGGCATGCGGTGCGCCGCCGCTGACCAGTGCGGTGAGATGCCGCAACGCTG
This sequence comes from Xanthomonas arboricola pv. guizotiae, assembly GCF_002940205.1. Taxonomy (GTDB): domain Bacteria; phylum Pseudomonadota; class Gammaproteobacteria; order Xanthomonadales; family Xanthomonadaceae; genus Xanthomonas; species Xanthomonas arboricola_C. The sequence continues at coordinate 187,212 of NZ_MDSK01000001.1, read as the reverse complement.
CCGCATCGAAACCGGGCTGGCTGCGGAAGGCCTGCATCATCTGCGGCACGCCGACGTAATGGGTGATGCCCAGCGACTGGTCGCTCAGCCAGCCCAGCGTGCGCTTGGGCTCGAAGCCGTTGGAGACCTGGATCGAGCCGCCCACCGCCAGCACCGGGCGCACGTTGGTAGCCAGGCCGATGATGTGGAACATCGGCGCCTCGCACAGGAAACTGCTGTGCGCATCCACGCGCGTGGTGACGCCGAAGTTGTGCGCCACCTGCTGCAGGTTCTGCTCGCTCAGCATCACGCCTTTGGGCTGGCCGGAGGTGCCGGAGGTGAACAGGATCAGGCTGATGCGTTCGGGGGGAATCGACCCGGTGTCTGCCGGTTCGAGCGTGTTCGCCGCATCGACGAAGTCGGCCAGCGACGCGACATCGGCGCGCCCTGCCGCAACCTCGTCGCCCAGCAGCAGGCGTGGCTCGGCGCGTTGTAGCAATGCATCCAGTTCGGTCGCACTCAGCCGCCAGTTGAGCGGCACGTAAATCGCGCCGACGCGTCCGCAGGCGAAATGCAGCGCCACCTGCCAGACCGAATTGCGCGCCAGCACGGCGAGCCGTTCGCCCTCGGTGCAGCCGCGCGCCTGCAGCAATGCGGCCAGGCGGCCGATCAAGACGTCCAGTTCTGCGTACGTCCATTGCCGGTCCAGCAGCAGGTCGCGGGCGGCAAGCCGGTGTGGGGTGAGCCGGGCGTGGAAGGAGATCGAGTCGGTCGGCATGGTCATGGCGCTGTCTTCCGAATGCAGTTGGGAGAGTGACTGGCGTGAGTGCGACGGTGGCGGCTGAAGGTTGATGCGTGTGCGGGAACGCCTGGCGAACGTTCACCGGCGAGTGCGGACCCACCGCAGGAACCGATGGACAAGGCAGCGCCTGTCGCATCGCGTTGCGACCGCGCCCTGCGGTGACTGCGCGGCCGGCGTGCTGGAGGGCCTAACCTGGAGGCCTAACTGAGATAGATGGTCTTGGTTTCGAGGAAGGCGTGCAGTCCTTCGATGCCGCCTTCGCGGCCGATTCCGGAATGCTTGACCCCGCCGAACGGCATGTCGAAGTCCACCCACATGCCATTGATCGAATGGCTGCCGCTGCGCACGCGACGGGCGATGCGGTAGGCGCGATCGGGGTCCTCGCTGTAGACCGTGCCGTGCAGGCCGAAGTCGCTGGCGTTGACCTTGGCGATCAGGTCGGCCTCGTCGTGGTAATCGATGAAGCTCACCACCGGGCCGAAGATCTCTTCGCGGGCGATGGTCATGTCCGGGGTCACCTCGGCAAACACCGTCGGCTCGATGAAGAAGCCGCGCGGCAGATGCGTCGGCCGGCCGCCGCCCATGACCAGGCGTGCGCCCTCGGCGCTGCCTTTTGCGATGTAGGACTGCACGCGTTCGAGCTGGCGGCCGAGCGCCAACGGGCCCATGCCGGTCTCGGCTGCGAACGGGTCGCCCAGCTTGAGCGCGCCGATGGCCGCGCAGTACGCCTGCAGGATCTGGTCGCGTCGCTGCGCCGGCACCAGGACGCGGGTGAGTGCGAAGCACACCTGGCCGGTGATCGGCATCGAGTAGGGCACCAGGCTGGGCAGCACCCTGGCGATGTCTGCATCGTCCAGCACGAGCGCCGCCGACTTGCCGCCCAGCTCCAGCCCGACCCGCGCCAGTCGCTCGGCGCAGGCCACCCCGATCAGCCGCCCGGCCTGGGTGGAACCGGTGAAACTGACCTTGTCCACCTGCGGATGGCGGATCAGCTGTTCGCCGACCTCGCGCCCGCCCGGCAGCAGGTTGAACACGCCATCGGGCACGTCGGCGGCGCTGATGCACTCGGCCAGGATGTAGGCATCGATCGGCGTTTCCGGCGAGGGCTTGGCCACCACCGTGCAACCGGCCGCCAGGGCCGCAGCGACCTTGTAGCAGAGCAGCACCAGCGGTGCGTTCCAGGGAGTGATCGTGGCGACCACGCCCACCGGCTCCTGCACGATGTGCACGCGGCCGCCGTTGGCACGTGCACGCGGCTCCACGAACGGGTGAGTCGCGATCAGATCGCCGTAATAGTCGAACAGGCCGGGCGCCTGCTGCGAAGCGTGGCGACTGAAGCCGATGGTGGCGCCGACCTGTCCGGTCCAGGCTTCGGCCAGCTCCGGCATGCGCGCACGCAGCTGCGCGGCCACGCGCTTGAGCACGGCGCCGCGCTCTTGCGGCGATCGCTGCGGCCAGGGGCCGGTGTCGAATGCGGCACGCGCGGCGGCGATGGCGGCCTCGGTGTCTGCCGGCGAGGGCTCGGTGTAGCGCAGCAGGCGTTGTTCGGTGTGCGGGGCAATCACATCGACGGCGCGATCGCCGCTGCTTGCGCGCCATTGGCCGTCGACGAACAGGCCCAACGGCCCACGCGCAGCGATCCCGCGCAGGGTTGCGGACAAGGCTTCCATACTCCCTCCTCGGTGCAGAAAACCACTGGCAGCGCCAACGATGCGCGTGCTGCACGCATCGCTTCAGGCGCCGCAGGACGTGCTCAGGCGCTGTGTTTGGTCAGGTCGTATTCGCCCAGGCCGGGCTTGTAGCTCTTCTCGTCGATGAACTGACGGATGCCTTCCTTGCGGGCGTTGTTGTCGAACGAATTGGCCGCTTCCTGCATGCGCACCAGGTAATCTTCGGCTTCGTCGTAGGTCATGGTGCCGACCCGGCGCACCGCATCCTTGGCGTACTTCAGCGCGACCGGGTTCTTCCTGAGCAGCAACTCGGCCACCTCGCGCGTGCGCGCCTCCAGCCGTTCCAGCGGCACGCTTTCGTTGACCAGGCGCCATTCGGCGGCCTTCTTGCCGTCGACCATTTCGCCGGTCAGCGTCATCCACATCGCATCGCGCATGGACAGCAGTTCCACCGCGACCTTGGTGACGCCGCCGCCGGGCAGGATGCCCCAGTTGATTTCCGACAGGCCGAACTGCGCCTCGTCGGCGGCGATCGCCAGGTCGCAGGCGAACAACGGCCCGAAACCGCCACCGAAACACCAACCGTTGACCATCGCGATGGTGGGTTTCTGGTACCAGCGCAGGCGGCGGAACCAGCCGTAGGATTCGCGCTGCGAGCGACGCACGCCGCGCAGGCCCTGGGCTTCGGTTTCGCGGAAATATTCCTTCAGGTCCATGCCGGCCGACCAGGCGGTGCCTTCGCCGCCGAGCACCAGCACGCCGACGTTGTCGTCGAATTCCAGCTCGTCCAGCACATCCATCATGCGGCGGTTGAGCGCCGGGCTCATCGCGTTGCGTTTGTCGGGGCGTGCGAACTTCACCCAGGCAATGCGGTTTTCGATGCGGACCGATACCACGTCATGCTCGTTCAAGCGGCGTCTCCTTCGAGTCGGTACAGAGTGGAAATCACAGTTCCTCGGCGAGCGCGGCGTCCGGCACGTTTGCCCGTTCCAGCGTGGCGCTGGCGTTCAACTTGCAGAGCAGCCGCAGCAAGGTCTGCTGCTCGCTGGCCTGCAGGCCGGTGCAGGTGCGCGCGATCGCCCGCGCCAGACAACCCTGGGCGGTGCCGAGCGTGCGCTCGCCAAGCGGGGTGAGGTACAAACCCTTGCTGCGTCGGTCGCGGCCGGCCAGACGCTCGATCAGGCCCTGCTCGGCCAGTGCGTTGGCGATCTTCATGCCGGCAGCGCGATTGACCAGCAGGCGGTTGCCCAGTTCGGTCTGGTCGCAGCCGGGCTGGTCGCGGATGTGGATCAAGGCGGTGACGCGCGCCGGGGTCAGGTGCAGTTCGGCCAGTTCCTGGCGCGCGGCATGGCTGGAGGCCAGGGTCGCCAGTTGCAATTGATAGCCAAGGTCTGCGGCAAGGGCCAGGCGAGCGCTCATCGAGCCATCCAGATTGTATCCGTTAAATACAATCTAGCCGACCGAAGCGGGCACTGCAAGAGGTTGCGGCGGTCACAAACGCGGTCACAAACGAAGGGCCGTGCGCGCCTGCGTAGCGCGGCCGCGCGCGGCCCTGTTTGCGATGCTGCCGAATGACTTACTGGATCAGCCAGCCGGCCAGCTGTTCGCGGCCCAGGTGGCCGCTGTGATGCGTGTCGAGCGCGTCGAATTCATCGGCCAGTGCCGGGTTGGCCTGTGCCTCGGCGCGACTGATGCTGCCGTCGCCGTCGGTATCCATGGCCTGGAAGTCGATGCGGTAGCTGCCGACCACGCTGTTGGGCTGGATCGAGCGCGCGATCACGCTGGACTCGCCGCGCGGGCGCTCCAGCTGGGCCTGGTGGGTGACCTCGCCGCTGGACAGCGGCTGGGTGCGAATCACATTGGGTACGTCGATCAGCGGCATGCTGCTGGCCGGCGTCGGCGCCTGTTGCGCGAGCGCGTGGCCGCCGAGCAGCAGCAATACGGAAAACGCAACGCTACGAACGGTGGTCATCAGATCCCCCAGATGTGGAACAGCCCGCAAGCATAGAGTCTGTCGGGCGTCTTGGGGTGCGTGCAAGCCGTGCTCAGGATCTGGCGACCGCGCCTACCAGCGCTCGGGCTGGCGTCGGTGCGGCGTGCGCGTTGCGGCATCGGCCCAAACGGCACCGGAGCCGGAACCGATGACCGCACCGCACCCCCGCACATCGCAGCCGGCTCCGCAGCTCAGCCGGGGATAAACGGAAACACGATCTTCAACAAGCCCTTCAGACCGCCCTCGGCAGTGCTGGCTACGGCCTTGGCGCCAAGGCTGTTGAGCGCGCGCCGCACGTCCTCCCAACGCAGCTGCGCGATGTCCTTCTTCAGCAGGTCCGCCACCTCTTCGGCAGTGGGCGTGAGCTTTTGCAGTTCGCGCACGGTGGCCTGCGGATCCGGCTGCAGATAGCCCCAGCGCTCGGCGACCTTCAGCAGCGTGTCGAAGCGCACCGCGACCACTTCGCGATTGCGCTCGTACACCGGCAAGGCACCCACATCCAGGATGGCCTGTTCGAATTGCTGCGCGTCGTCCGGATGTTCGATGCGCACCGCCAGAAAGCCTTCCTTGCGGCTACGCTCGCTGACGTGCTTGGCACCGGAGCGCAGGTTGTCTTCGGTGAGCACGTTGGCGACGATGCGCTGCATGGCCGCATCGCCTTCCTCGGGCACCAGCGAGCGCCAGCGCGCATAGCCGTCGCGACGCAACGCCTTGACCTTGGCCGAGGTCACCCGCAGCTGCAGCGCGACCATCGCGTTGGAGCTGTTGCGCGAGATGGCGCCGTCGCGTTCGAGCAGCACGAAGATCAGCAATTCCAGATCGCGCTTGGTCAGCGATTGGAATCCCTGCAGCAGGGTCAGGCGCAGGAATTCGTTGCCGAAGGCAGCCGCGTCCTTGAGTTCGATCGGTTGCATGGGGAGTCCTCCACGGGTGACCTGCAGGATGCCAGGACGCTGTTGCGCGACCTGAGAACCGTTGCGACGCGCGCAGCAGTTTCAGCGTCCGGTTTCGCGGCCCGGGCGATCGGACCTGAACGTTTCAACTGCGCCACGATCCTGCAAGGTCACGAACACCTGTTTGCCATCGCTGCCGCCGAACGCGACGTTGCTGGCCTTGCGGCCTTTCAACGCGACCGTGCGCAGCAACTTGCCCTGCGGCGAGACCACCGCGATCTGCCCGGCATCGTAGCGGGCGATATAGAGGTTGCCGTCGGCATCGCAACGCATGCCATCCATGCCGAAGTCGGGGAAGCTGATCAGCAGGCGCTTGTTGCGCAGGCCACCGTCGACGCGGTCGTATACCCACACCTTGCGCGACATGCTTTCGTTGACGTAGAGATGCTTACCGTCGGGGCTGACATCCAGCCCGTTGGGCGTGGTCATGCCCGATTCCATCAACCGGGCGACGCCCTTGCGGCTGATGTGCCACAGGCGGCCGCTATTGTCCTTCCAGTTCGGGTCGCTTGCATAGAAGCTGCCATCGGGCGCGATCGCCAGATCGTTGGGGCCGTCGGCGTCGGGCAGCGAGGCGAAGGTGCTGACCGCACGCGTCTGCAGGTTCACCTGCAGGATCTTGTGGCCGGTGTAATCGGCCACGTACATCGTCCCGTCGCGGAAGCGGATGCCATTGCCGGTGCTGCCCTCGGGCAGGGTCACGAAGACCTCTGCCTTGGCACTGCCATCGGCGTGCAGGGCAATGCGCGCGATGGTGCCGTCCTTGCCCAGATTCACCGCATAGAGCGCGCCATCCGGTCCGGCCGCAGGACCCTCGGCATTGTGGGTGAAGGCGCCGTCACCGATCAGGTCGCGCGCAACGAACGGCGCATCGGCAGCGATCGCCAGCGAGCTGGACAACAGCAACGCCAGTGGCAGGAAACGACTGCGGGCGACAGCGGTCATGCGGCATGCTCCAGATGGGATCGTTGCCAGTGTGCCAGAACGTGCGCAGCGGCCATGGCGGCGATCACGCACGATCAAGTAAGGTGCCCGGGCAGCATTGGCCGACGAGCGACCAACAGCAGCACTGCGCCCGCCTGCGGGCAGTGCGATTGGGCGCGCTGCGGCATGTACCCACTGACACTCCTGTGCGAGTGCGTCGTCGTCATCGCTGACGAACGCATGCGATGGTGTCAGCCGCTCTCAATCTTGCCAAGGAGGTTTGCATGTCCGTGCAATCGATCACACGTCGCCGTTTGCTCGCCGCGTTCGGCGGCGCCGGCATCCTGCTTGCTGCGCCCGGCTGGGCATTGCCGAAGAAAAAGCCGGGCAAACCGCTCAACGTGGCCTTGGCCGGCCTGGGCAGTTATGCCAGCGGGCAGCTCGCGCCGGGCCTGGCGCTGACCAAGCATTGCCGGCTGGCCGGCATCGTCACCGGTACGCCCGCGAAGATTCCGCAGTGGCAGGCCAAGTACGGCATCGCCGATCGCAACGTCTACACCTACGAGAACTTCGACCGGATCGCCGACAACGACGACATCGACGTGGTGTACATCGTCACGCCGACCCATCTGCATGCGCCGCTGACGCTGCGCGCGGCGGCGGCCGGCAAGCACGTCTGGTGCGAAAAGCCGATGGCGATGCATGCCGGCGAATGCGAGGCGATGATCGCGGCGTGCAAGCGCAACAAGGTGGCGCTGACGATCGGTTACCGCATGCAGCACGAACCCAACACGCGTCGCCTGATCGCGATGGCCAGCGAGAAACCGTTCGGCGCGATGCAGCGTGTGCGCGCCGAGGCCGGGTACAACGGCTATCACGATGCGACCAAGGCCGATCGTCCGTGGCGCTTGCGCTCCCAGTTCGGCGGCGGGGCGATGTACGACATGGGCGTGTATCCGCTCAATGCCGCGCGCTACACGGTGGGCAGCGAGCCGTTGGCCGTGACCGCCAAGCGCTGGACCGATCGCCCCGAGCTGTTCGACGAAGTCGACGAGCATATGGACTTCACCCTGGAATTCCCGAACGCGGTGCGTGCCGAGTGCAAGACCAGCTTCGGCAACAACATGAATGTGCTGCGTGCCGAATGCGAGCGCGGCTGGTACGAGTTGTCGCCGTTCCAGAGCTACCAGGGCGTGACCGGCAAGGCCAGCGACGGGCGCGTGTTCGACGCCAGGGTGCCGCACCAGCAGGCATTGCAGATGGACGAGGACGCGCTGGCGATCATCAACGGCACTCCGCTGCGTGCGCCCGGCGAAGAAGGCCTGCGCGACATCCGCATCGTCGATGCGATCTACCGCTCGGCCCGCGAGGGCAGCAAGCGCATCGTGCTCTGATCGCGCCTAAGCTCCGTCAATCGACGGAGCTGCCCGTCGAAGTCAAGCGAGCAGGCTGGCGCGCACCAGGCTGCCACGATGAAGTCCCCAAGGGCCATGCAGTCGACTACCAAAAAGCGGCTACCCAGCAACCACGCCGGACTGCCATCAGCGCGACTGCCGCAGGTGAATCACCACACCAACTCACGCGATACCCGCCAGCACCCACCGCAACAACGCCACCAATCCCCCCGCTTTTACGATTCCCGAATCCCCAATCCCGAATCCCAGCTCCCACGATTCCCCAATCCCGATTCCCCGCTCTCAACCCCGCATCGCCAACACCGTGATCTCCTCACGATCGTGATACAGCTGCTTGGCACGCACGATCAGCGATTTCTCGGCCTGCTGTTCGAACAGGTCCAGGCACAGCCGGGTCTCGTCCCAGCGCTTTTTCATCGGCAGCTTGAGGTTGAAGATGGTGTTGCGGCACCAGCCCTCGCGGATCCAGGTGGCCATGCGTTCGGCCACGCGGCGCGGCTGCTCGACCATGTCGCAGACCATCCAGTCCAGCGCCTGCGCAGGCTTCCAATGAAAGCCGTCGGCGCGCAGATGCTCGACCAGGCCGGTCTCCAGCACATGCTCGCGTAGCGGGCCGTTGTCGACGCTGGTGACATGCACATGCTGGCGGGTGAGCACCCAGGTCCAGCCGCCGGGAGCTGCGCCCAGATCGGCGGCGCGCATGCCGGGCTTGACCAGCGCGTCGCGTTCGTCCGGTGCGAGCAGGGTGAGCAGGGCTTCGTCGAGCTTGAGCGCCGAGCGCGATGGCGCCTCCGGCAACAGCTTCAAACGTGGAATGCCCAGCGGCCACGGCGCGCTGTCGGCACTGTCGGCCACCGCCAGCAAGGCGTGGTCGCCGTCGAGAAAACAGACATGCAGCCGTGCCAGGCGCGGCTGCGGCTTGTCGGTGAGCAGGCCGGCCTTGCGCAGGGCCGGACGCAAGGCGTTGCCGAAGCTGCGCGCCAGCCCTGCCAGCGGCTTGCCCGCGTCCGAATCCGGGTGTTCCACCCACAGATCGCCGAAACGCGGCTGGCCTTCCAGGGCGGTCAGCATCGGCGTGATGCGGTCCTTGGGGTCGATGTCCTTGAGTTCGGCAATCACCATCAGCTTCTGCCGCGCGAAGATCAGCTCGCGCCAGTGCAGCCTGGCAGCCAGTTGTGCGGCCTCATCGCAGACGAACAGCACATAGCCGTCGTTGCGCTGGGTACGCGCATAGCCGGCGATGCCGACGACTGCGGCGCGCGCGCTCAACTCGGCGGCCAGCTCCGGCTCGAAGCCCTGGCGGCAATAACACAGCAGGCCGCTCATCGCAGTGCCTGGCGTGCGCGATCGCTGCGGGGCAGGTCAATAATGGTCACCGCCGCCCTCGCCATAGTTGCGCAGCACGGTGCAGGCCTGGTCGCGATGCACGTCGCGCACCACCTCGATGCCGCGGCGGGTCAGCTCGCCCACCCAATCGGCAGGCAGGGGGCCTTCGTCGAATTCGGTCAGTGCCATCACGTCGTCGGCGCGTGCGCCGATCAGCAGGCGGTCGATGCCGGCCCACACCGTGGCGCCATAGCACTGGCAGCACGGCTGCGCGGAGGTGGCCAGCGTCACCGGCGACAGCACATCGTTCAGGCGCGGCGTCTGCAGGCGCTGTTGCGCGAGCATGTAGGCCATGTTTTCGGCATGCGCCAGCGAGGTGCTCTGCGGCACCACGCGGTTCACCGCCGCAGCGATGATGCGGTGGTCCGGGCCGAACACGACCGCACCGAACGGGCCGCCGCTGCGCTCCTGCACATTCATCCGCGACAGTTCGATTGCCAGCGCCACCTTGTCCCCGTCGCTGGGATAGGCGCGGCTGTCGTCGACATGCGCGTGGATCCAGTCGGGCAGCGTGAGGTGGACTTGCGCGTAAAGCATCAGTGGACCGTTTCAGTAGGGGAAGTGGCGGGGCGCAGTGTATCGGCCTGGGCGTCCTTTGCGGCACATTGCCCGGCCACGCACTGGCAGGCGCTGATTTCGCGGAAGCCGCACACGCTCATCATGCCGCTGGCCTGGCACTGCGCGAGCACGCCCTTCGGGTCGGTGGCGCTGTCGACGTTGACGCAGGCCGGAAATGCACCGCAACAGTTGCCGACGTCCTTCACCGTGCAATCGGCATCGGTGCGGCAGGTGGTGGTGACGGTGATCGGTTTGCCGGTGGCCGGGCCACTTGCCGAGCCGGTCGCCGGAGGCGGCGCGGCGGTATCGGCCGGTGGTGCGGCCACGCAGCCGATCGACACCAGACAGGCCAGCAGCAACAGCGTGCTCAGACACCGGGACAAAAGACGGACATGCGGCCGCTCCGATCAGGACAGGTGAGCGGCCATGGTAAGCCCCGGATGCGCGGAATGTGGCGCGCGCTGGATCAGCGACGGCAAACCCCGCGATCCAGGTCTTGCGCGCGTTGCGGCGGATGACGCTGGCCGGCGCGCGGCGGGTGACCGCAACACGCCCGCAGCCTCAGGGTCGTCAACGCTGTCAGTGCAGCGCCCGGTGGCAGCGCGTGGCAAGGTCCAGTTGCTGCATGCTTTCGTCGCGGCGATCGCTGGGCAGATCCTCATCTGGCCGGCCCGGAAGCAGCGTGCAGAACACCTCGGCCGGGGTCACCGCGTTCGGGACGGGCGGCTGCGGCGAGCAGGCCGCCAGGCCGATCGACAGCGAAAACACCGCGCTGCGCAACGTGGCTGCAGGTGGGCGTAAGCGTGGGTGTGGGAGGCACATGGCGGCATTGCTGGCGGACACAGCCTGCAATCTAGGCCGCTGCGTGCATCAGGTGCCGGCGTCATTTCGCTTCCGCATGCAGTGCTGCGCACCACAGCACGCCGACCAGCAGGCAGGCGATGGCGGCCAGTTCCAGTGGCGTGGGCAGGCGCATTTCCCAGGCAAAGCCGTACAGCAACGCAAACACCGTCTCGAACACGATCATCTGGCCAACCAGGGTCAGCGGCAACACGCGGCTGGCCCGGTTCCACAAGGCGTTGCCGATCACCGAGGCCAGGATGCCCAGCAGTAGCGAAATGCCCCAGAAACTGGCCCAGTCGATCGGCGCATGGGGCGCGCTGCCGATCAGCGCGGCCGGCGCAAGCAACAGCGCCAATGCGCCGGTGACCACGCCGGTCAGCAGCGACCAGTCGCCGCCGGACAGATCCGGGCGCCGCCGCAACCAGCGGGCATTGGCGATCGAATACGCCGCCCACGACACCAGCGCACCCACCGCGCACAGCAGGCCGGCAACGCGGGTGAGGCGGTCGCTCGCTTGCTGGCCGGAGTCGTCCTGCACGGTGTCCAGTGCCACCAACGCCACGCCGATCACGCACAGCACGCAGGGCGCCGCCAGACGGCGCAATTGCACCGCGCCTGCGGTACGCGTGCCGATCACGGTGACCACGACCGGCAACAGCCCGATGATCAATGCGGTTGCCGCACTGCCGGCCCACTGCACGGCGCTGCCAAGCAGCACGTAATAGATCAAATTGCCCATCAGGCTCAGACGCACCAGCGCCCACCATTCGGCGCGGCCGAGCCGGGCAGCGGTCTGCCGCGCGCGCGGGGCCAGCACCAACGCCGCCACCGCGCCATACGAGAGATAGCGCGCCACCGCCAATTGCAGCGGCGTAAATGCGGCCAGCAATTGCGGCGCCAGAAACACCAGCCCCCACAGCGAGCCTGCACCGATTCCGCAGGCGACACCCACCATCAAGCGTTCACGCATCGTGCTGTTCCTCAGGGCGTGCGTCGCAGCGTGCCGTGCGGCAGCCGGTTGATCAAGGCGAGCACTGCAGAAGTTTGAAGCGCCGACGTCGTAGCGACGGCGTTGCTGCAGCGCGCTGCGCTGTCGTGACCTGCCGGCCGAATGCTGCGGGTCGTCGATTGCGTTGATTGATCTAGCGATGCCACTGCCGTGCATGGGCGACCAGCACTGGCGTGCCGGCCTGGATGGAGTAAATGCGTGGCGAGGCGTTGCTCCGCGTCGGCGATAAAGGCCGGGGAGGGCGCCTGACAAGACGCAGATGGTGCATCCGCAGGCGGCGCGATCACCGCCTGCCTTCGGTGGCAGCGACGCCCGCTTCGAGCGGACGTCGTTGTATTTCGGCCTTTGGTTACTTGGCCCAGGTGTCGCGCAGGGTCACGCTGCGATTGAATACCGGTGTGGCCGCGCTATGGTCGCGGCGGTCGGCGACGAAGTAGCCGGTACGCTCGAACTGGAATGCCTGCTCGGGCGCTGCCAGCGCTGCGCTCGGCTCCACGTAGCCGCGCACGCTGCGCTTGGATTCCGGGTTGAGGTAGTCGCGATAGGTTTTGCCTTCGGACTCGTCGTCGGGCTTTTCCACCGAAAACAGGCGGTCGTACAGGCGGATTTCCGCTTCCACCGCATGCACCGCGCTGACCCAGTGGATGGTGCCCTTGACCTTGCGGTTGGCGCCTTCCATGCCTGGGCGCGATTCCGGGTCCAGCCAGCCACGCAGCTCGACGATCTCGCCCGCGTCGTTCTTGATCACCTCGTCCACGCGCGCAATGCCGGCGCCGCGCAGGCGGATCTCGCCACCGGGCACCAGGCGCTTCCAGCCCTTGGGCGGGACTTCGGCAAAATCCTCGCGCTCGATCCATAGCTCGCGCGCGAACGGCACCTCGCGCGTGCCGAAGGATTCGTCCTTGGGGTGATTGGAAAATTGCAGCGTCTCGGTGTGGCCTTCCGGCAGATTGGTCAGCACCAGCTTGAGTGGCTCGACCACGGCCATGCGGCGCGCCGCGGCCGCATCCAGATCCTCGCGCAGGCAGCCTTCCAGCACCGAGAAATCGATCAGCGAGTTCTGCTTGCTGATGCCCACACGGTCCACGAACAGGCGCATCGCCGCCGGCGTATAGCCACGCCGGCGCAGGCCCTGCAGCGTGTACATGCGCGGGTCGTCCCAGCCATCCACCAGCTGTTCTTCCACCAGCGCGGTGAGCTTGCGCTTGCTCATCACCGCGTAGTTGATGTTCAGGCGCGAGAACTCGATCTGGCGCGGCTTGGCGGCCTCGCGCGGCAGGCCCTTGTCCAGCAGCGGCTGCAGCAATTCCGGATGGCCGACCAGATCCACCTTGTCCACGCACCAGTCGTAGAGCGGGCGATGGTCTTCGAATTCCAGCGTGCACAGCGAGTGGGTGATGCCTTCCACCGCATCGCCGAGCGAATGCGCGAAGTCGTACATCGGGTAGATCGGCCAGGCGTTGCCGGTGTTCTGATGCTCCACATGCTTGATGCGGTACAGCGCCGGGTCGCGCAGATTGATGTTGCCGCTGGCCATGTCGATCCTGGCGCGCAGCGTGCGCGCGCCGTCGGGGAATTCGCCGGCACGCATGCGCTGGAACAGGTCCAGGTTTTCCTCGATGCTGCGCTCGCGGAACGGCGAATTGCGGCCGGGCTCGGTCAGCGTGCCGCGGTATTGGCGCACCTGTTCTGCGGAGAGATCGCAGACGAAGGCGTGGCCGTCGCGGATCAGCTTCTGCGCGGCCAGGTAATACACCTCGAAATAGTCCGAGGCGTGGCGCAACTGCGCCCAGTCATAGCCCAGCCAGCGCACGTCGTCCTGGATGGCGAGCACGAACTCGGGGTCTTCCTTGGCCGGGTTGGTGTCGTCCAGGCGCAGGTTGCACAGCCCGCCGAACTCGGCGGCCAGCCCGAAATCCAGACAGATCGCCTTGGCATGGCCGATGTGCAGGTAGCCGTTGGGCTCGGGCGGGAAGCGGGTGCGGATGACCGTGTGCTTGCCGCTGGCCAGATCCTCGCGGACGATCTGGCGGATGAAGTCTTTCTTCTCCGCCGGGGCGGTGGCGTCGGTGGCTAGGGTATCGGACATGCGCGCATCAGCAATAGGTAAACCGCAAGTTTAGGCGGTGGCACCGGTTAGGGGTAGGCGGCGTATCGGGGGCCGGACATCGCGCGTGGCCTGTGCGCGGTGATCCTGCGCGCAAGCGCCTTGCTGCCGGGGCCTGCATGGGCTGACCGCACCCAGGCCGGGGTTGCCATCGGCAGGCGGCACGGTGGGCTGGCCGGCACCGCCGCCGGCGCGTACGCTGCGGCGATCCGTCGGAGTGCCCCACGCATGCCTTTGCCCCGCCTGGTGATCGGCGACAAGACCCGGTCCTCCTGGTCGCTGCGCCCGTGGCTGCTGCTGCGGCATTTCCAGGTACCGTTCGAAGAGATCGCGCTGCCGCTGGATACGCCGCAATTCCAGGCCCGCATCGCCGGTTATTCGCCCACCCGCAAGGTGCCGGTGCTGTGGGACGACACCCTGCACGTCTGGGACTCGCTGGCGATCTGCGAATACGTCAACGAACGCTGGCTGGATGGCCGCGGCTGGCCGGCCGAGCTGGCCGTGCGCGCGCAGGCACGCGCCGCGGCGGCGGAAATGCATTCGGGCTTTGCGGACTTGCGCACCCAGCTGCCGATGAATCTGGCCCGCATGCCCGGCCCGGCCCGCTGGGACGCGGCTGCCGAGCGCGACATCACCCGCATCCAGGCGCTGTGGGCCAGCCTGCGCGCCGAGCATGGCCATGCCGGGCAGTTCCTGTGCGGCGACTTCGGTATCGTCGATGCGATGTTCGCCCCGGTCGCGCTGCGTTTTGCCAGCTACGGCGTGCCGCTGTTCGAGGCTGCCGGCGATTACCTGGCCGCACTGGATGCGCTGCCGGCACTGCGCGAGTGGAAGCAGGACGCCGAGCGCGAACGCCTGGAGCGCGGCTGACATGCAGATCGCCTATCGCGCCAGTCACATCATCGACGCGCATCTGGCCAAGCATGCGCTGGAGGATGCCGGCATCACCGCATTCGTGTTCGGAGAGTCGCTGCTGGGCGGTGCCGGCGAGCTGCCTGCTTTCGGCGTGCTGCAGGTTTGCGTGGCCGACATGCATCTCAGCCAGGCCCAGGCGGTGCTGGCGGACATTGGCCTGTGCGGACAGGTCACGCGGGCGCTGTAGCGTTGAGCGAGCTAGGCGCCCGCGCAATGCCTGGCGTAGGAGCGCACCCGGGCGCGACGGGCATTCCCGGAAACACCCGTCGCGCCCGGGTGCGCTCCTACGAGGGGATCGCTCGATCGCGCGTCCATCAACTCTGCTGACGCCACCCCGGCGGCGCCGCATCCGGCGCCGCCAGCGCCCGCAGGCGCTTGAACAACACGGTGGTTTCGGCCACGTTCCAGACCCGCAGCGCGACCTCGAAGGTATCCAGCGGCTTGGTCAGGAAGTCCTTGGCGCCCAGGCCCAGGGCGCGATGGCGCGCGCTGCGGCTGGGGTCGGCGGTGAGCACGATCACCGGCAGGAAGTGGCCGGGATCGGACAGCCGCGCCAGTTGTTCCAGCAGTGCATAGCCGTCCAGTTCCGGCATCTTCAGATCCAGCAGGATCAGGTCCGGCGCGAATGCCGACACCAGCCCCATCACCCGCAATGGGTCGGTGGTGGCGATGACCTGCTGGAAGCCTTCGCGCTGCAGCAGGTCTTCGAGCAGCCGCACATTGGCCGGCTCGTCGTCGACGATGAGGATGCGGGAAGCCAGGATCTGGTCGCGTGTCATGCCAGCAGCCCGTCGATCACAGTGAAGAATTCCGCCACATCGAGCGGCTTGGTCAGATACGCGCGCACGCCCTGATTGCCGACGCGCGCCAGGGTGGCGGTGGTGGCATCGGCACTGATCACCACCACCGGCACGCCGGCCGTGGCCGGCTGCGCCTGCAGCTCGCGCAGCAGTTCTTCGCCGTTGCCGTCGCTCAGATGCAGATCCAGCAGGATCAGGTCCGGCACGCCGTGCTGCAGCAGCTCGCGCGCCTGCGCCAGGCTGGCCGCTTCCAGCAGTTGCCATTGCGGGCGACGTTCGCTGAGGGTACGGATCAGGGCCTGGTTGGACGGGTTGTCTTCGATGCTCAACAGCCGGCACACGCCGCTGCCCGTGCTACTCGGCGGCACGATGGCGCGCGCCGGCTCGCTGCGTTGCGGTTCGCCCTGCGGCAGCGAGATCCAGAAGCGTGCGCCATCGTGGCTGCTGTCCACACCGATGCGTCCGCCCATCGCCTCGATCAGGCGCTTGCTCAGGGCCAGGCCCAAGCCGGTGCCTTCCACCGCCGAGCGCTCCGCGCCCAGCCGCTCGAACGGCGTGAACAGCCGCTCGATCTGCGCCGGCGTCAGGCCCGCGCCCTGGTCGGCGACGGTGATGCGCACCTGCTCGCCATCCGGCTGCGCGCTCACCTGCACCTGGCCGCCGGTGCGATTGAACTTGACCGCATTCGACAGCAGGTTGAGCAGCACCTGGCGCAGCCGCTGCGCATCTGCACGCACCGTCCACGGCCCGTCGATGACGGCCGGCTGCAGCGCGATGCCATGCTTGTCCGCGTCCGGTGCGATCAGGCCCAGCGCCTCGTGGACGGCCGCGCGGACCGAGACCGGCTCCGGGCTCAGATCCAGTTGGTCGGCTTCGATACGCGCGATGTCCAGCAGCTCGGTGATCAGCCCCAGCAGGTGCCGGCCGGCACCGAGAATATGCTGCAGATGACGGCGATGCCCGGGCTCGGGCAGATCCATCTCCAGTACCTGCGCATAGCCCAGGATCGCATTGAGCGGCGTGCGCAATTCGTGGCTGCTGCGCGACAGGAACTCGGTCTTTGCACGGTTGGCGGTTTCTGCCTCGCGCCGTGCCAGTTGCGCCTCGGCCGCACGCGCGGCCAGCAGTTCGCTGGCCTGCGCCAGGCGCTGGCCGACCTGGCCCAGCTCGTCGCCGGCCCGCGGCTGCGGGGCCAGCGGCAGGCCTTCGCCCAGCCGGTCGGCATTGGCGGCCAGCGTGCGCAGGCGCCCGGAAAGCGCCGAGGCGAACCACGCCACCGCAAACACCGCGCCCAGGCCGCCCAGCATCGCCGCACTTAAGGTGATGATGAGATTGCGCTGGCGCAGCCCCTGCGCCTTGGCGGTACGCACCTGCAATTGCGCGGTTTCGTAATTGCGCAGTTCGCGCAGTTCGGCACGCAGGATGTCGAGCTTGTACTTGCCGTCCCACAGCTGGCGGATCTCTTCTTCGCGGCTCAGATCCGGTGCCAGCAACCGGCGCCAGCCCTGCATTTTTTCCGCAAACAACGGCTTGATGCGCGCAAACCGCTGTGCCTGCCCCGGGTCGGTGATGCGTTGCGACAGCCGCTCGGCCACCCGTTGCAGGCGCGGCTCGGCATCGCGGTACGGAGTGAGGAATTCATCGCGGCGCACCAGCCGATACCCGCGCACGCCGGCTGCGGTTTCGGCCAGCAGCGCGTGCGCTTCGTACAGATCGCTCAACACTTCCAGCGTTTGCCGCACATCGTTCTCGGCGGCGATGTTCTGCCGCTCCACGCTGTAGATCGCCATCAGGGCGACCGCCAGCAGCAGCAGCGGCAGGGTCACCACCGCCAGGCTCTTGCGGGTGATCGGCCAATCGTTCCAACGCACCGCCAATGCATTCATAGCGCGAGTCCGGCTTGGACCGCGTACACCGCGGCCTGGGTGCGATCTTTTACCTCAAGTTTCTGCAGGATTCGCTCCACATGCACTTTGACCGTGCCGGCAGAAATCCCCAGTTCAGCTGCCAGTGTCGCATTGGTGAGGCCGCGCGGCAGCAGGGACAGCACCTGTTTCTCGCGTTTGCTGAGCGCGCCGAGGCGGTCGTCCTGCACCGGCTTGCGCCGACGCGTGGCGAGCGGTTTGGCCGGTTCGGCCACCATCGCCGGCAGCAGCAGTGCGAAGGCCTGCAGCGCCTGCACATCGTCGTTGCCGGGCGCGGGGCGGTGGTCGTTCCAGGCCACGCACAGCATGCCCAGGGTGCTGCCCAGTGCCTGGATCGGCACCTTGGCCTCGCGGATATCGGCCGGGCGCGGTGGCATCAGCCAGGCCGCTTCATGGCTGTCGCCGGCTGCGCTGGCACCGGGCGGCAATGCGCGGCCGCGGCTGGCCAGCACCTGCGCGCGTGGCCCGCGCTGTGCCAGCACCGCGCCATGTTCCAGGCCCAGCAACAGCAGCACCCGGCCCAGCACCGCGTCGCAGGCCTGTTCCGGCGTCTGTACCTGGCGCAGCGCCACCGCAGCCTCCCAGAGCGCCTGCCAGCGTGCGCTGTCGGATGCCTCGCGTCGTAGTGTCAGGCGCCAATCACCAGCATTGGTAGGGGTTTCCATGACTTCGCTCTAGGCCGATCAGCATATTTGAGTATATGCCAATCGGCAGAATTGTGGGGGCCGCTTGGTTTCGATACTGAGCTTGCCCGATGAGGCACCCCCATCAACCACACGGAGATTTCCCATGCGTCGCATTCTGTTCTCTCTGGTTCTGGCTCTGGCTGCCACCCCGGCGCTGGCTGGCGGCGTGATGCATTACACCAACAAGGCCACGTTGCCGGCCGGCGGCGAAGAGCGCGAAGTCGCCGCGCTGTTCGATACCTGGAACGCGGCACTGGCCACCGGCAATCCGGACAAGGTGGCCGATCTGTACGCGCCGGACGGCGTGTTGCTGCCGACCGTCTCCAACGAGGTCCGCGCCTCGCGCGAACAGATCGAAAAGTACTTCGAGATGTTCCTGACCAAGAAGCCGCAGGGCGTCGTCAACTACCGCACCGTGCGCGTGCTCGATGACGACAGCGCGGTGGATGCCGGCGTCTACACCTTCACGCTGACCGACAAGGACGGCAGCAAGACCAATGTGCAGGCGCGCTACACCTTCGTGTACGAAAAGCGTGACGGCAAATGGCTGATCATCAACCACCACAGCTCGGCGATGCCGGAAGTGGACACCGCCACCGCCTCGTTGACCAAGAAGTAATGCCGTATTGGCCGCAGCGGCTTGAAAGCCGCTGCGGTCGGCGCCATCCAGCAGGCAGTCCTCACGATTGCGGAGTTGCACCATGCTGGGAATCGGCGCTTTCAAACAACGCATGCCACGTCCGGGCGAGGCCTTACCCGGACGCGAGCAGGCACTGCCGCTCCACAACACCCATCTGATCAACGGCCATCCGTTGCGCGGCGAGTTCACCGGCCTGGCCCAGGTGCAATTCGGGCTCGGCTGCTTCTGGGGCGCAGAACGCAAGTTCTGGAACCTGCCCGGGGTGTACACCACGGCGGTGGGTTATGCCGGCGGCGAGACACCCAACGCCACCTACGGCGAGGTGTGTTCCGGGCAGACCGGCCACACCGAGGCGGTATTGGTGGTCTATGACGCACAGACGGTGTCGTTTGCGCAATTGCTGCGCACGTTCTGGGAAAGCCACGATCCCACCCAGGGCATGCAGCAGGGCAACGACGTCGGCACGCAATACCGCTCGGCGATCTATTGCACGACACAGGCGCAATACGATGCCGCGCTTGCCAGCCGCGATGCGTACCAGCAGCAACTGGACGCCGCCGGGTATGGCGCGATCACCACGGAGATCCGTTTCCCGGCGCCCACGTTCTACTACGCCGAAGACGATCACCAGCAATATCTGGCCAAGCATCCCAATGGTTATTGCGGGCTTGGCGGAACGGGAGTGAGCTGCCCGATCGGGCTGGATGCCTGACGGAAAGGCGGGCCGGATTGAAGCGCTGTCATCCACATGATCGTGGCGGCGTGCCGATGGCCAACAGTGACCGGCAGCGTTATCACGATCAGGCAGCGCATGGGAGTGCATGCCAGGCAACTTGAATGGCTACGTCGGAGACGACGTGGCCATCTTTTTTTGGGCGGCCTTCGCGCGAGATGCTGCTGATGGAACGGTATGTCTGCAAGCCGAATCGGCTCGGCGAAGCGATGCAGCGCGTCATCTTTGGTGAGTAGCTGCGGCGAGCGGTGCAAAAAATCCCGGTCAGCAAATCGCCTCAGGTTGCTCAGCGCAGCGACTCACGCCTGGTGATTCGCCGCGAACGGTATGGAGACTCGATACAGGGAATCAGCACGGTGAGCCAGTACAGCGCATCAGCTGTACCGGCCTGAATCCGTTGGATCAGACGAACTCGCCGGCGAACATGCCGCGCAGCTGGGCGAGCATGTCGGTGCGTTCCGGATGCAGCAGTCGCATGCAGGCAAGCGCGAAGCCGACCGGGCTGGTGCCGGGGGCGGTGATCACGCCATCGGCGGTCACCACCTTTTCGTGCCGGTATTGCGCAGCACCGGCGTACGGCACCACGTGTTCCTGCAGGAAGGCCAGCGCGTTGCTGGTATGCGCGCGTTGGTCGAGCAGGCCGGCATAGGCCAGGGCGATGGTGGCGCCGCAGATCGCCGCGACCGGGCGCTGGTGCTGCACGCGCTCGACCAGCAGGCCGCTCAGGCCGGGGATTTCGCCGGCCTGCCAACGCTCGCTGCCAGGCAGGATCCAGAGGTCGGCGTCCAGCGGCGCCAGATCGGACAGGGCGAAGTCCGGGGTGATGCGCAACCCGCCGATCGATCGCACCGGCTGACCATCGATGCTGGCGATGGCGACCTGGTCGCCGAACCATTCGCGTGCCGCCGGCAGGACGACGCCAATTTCCCAATCGGCCACGCCGTCGACCATCACCACTGCAATGTTTGCCATTGTCCGCTACGCCAGTTGAGGAACCCGGATTCTAGGCAGTGCGGGTTGCGCGGGTGTAAGCGACGTGTGGAGAACGGCGTCGATGCGCGCACCGATCCGACAAAACGCAGGCATGGCGACGCGGTGGCGGCTGTACAGGCGCCCACGGTCAGCGCTCAGCGGTGCCCGGAAAGTACCGCGACCCGAGGCCGGCCGCAGTTGCAGCGCCAGTGTCGCCAGCGGTGTTGCCTTGCGCGTCCTGGCTGCAGCGTGCTGCGCAGCAGACTGCAAAAACCAAAACGCCGACAGCCACCAGGCTGCAGGCGTCGCTAACGCGACCTGCGGCGCGGCGATCAGCTGGCGAGCTTGTCGGTGATGGTCTTGCGCAGTGCCTGCAGATCCTTGGCGAAGGCGTCGATGCCGCTGGCCAGCTTTTCGGTGGCCATCGGGTCGGCCGCCAGATCGGCGGCGAAGCTGTCGCTGTCGATCGGGGTGATCTGCGCGTTGTCGGCCTGCGCGGGCGAGAGCTTGCGCGGCAGTTCGCCGTGTTCGGCGTCGAGCTTTTCCAGCAGCTCCGGCGAGATGGTCAGGCGATCGCAACCGGCCAGGGCTTCGATCTGCGCGGTGGAGCGGAACGAGGCGCCCATCACCACGGTGGACGAGCCGCGCTGCTTGAACTCGTTGTAGACCGTGCGCACGAATACCACGCCCGGGTCTTCGTCGATGCTGGCCGGGGTCTGCCCCTGGGCGACGTAGTAGTCCAGGATCCGGCCGACGAACGGCGAGATCAGGAACACGCCGGCTTCCGCACAGGCCAGCGCCTGCGAGCGGTTGAAGATCAGGGTCAGGTTGCAGTCGATGCCTTCGCGCTGCAGCTGGCGCGCAGCCTCGATGCCTTCCCAGGTGGCCGCGATCTTGATCAGGATCTTGTCCTTGGACACGCCACGCTCGGCGTACATCGCAATGAACTTGCGCGCCTTGGCGATGGTCGCCTCGGTGTCGTGCGCCAGGTCGGCATCGACCTCGGTGGAGACGCGGCCGGGGACCAGCTCGGCCAGCCTGACGCCGACGCCGATAGTGAGGCGGTCGGCCACTTCGTTGACGGTGCTGGTGCGGTCTTCGCCGCCGTGTTCGCGGCCCCAGGCCAGTTCGCGCTCGATCAGGTCGGCATACACCGGCAGATCCAATGCCTTTTTGACCAGGGTGGGATTGGTGGTGCAGTCGACCGGCTTCAGGCGCTTGATGGCGTCGTAGTCGCCGGTGTCGGCAACGACGACGGACAGGTCACGCAACTGGGCAAGCTTGGAGGGAGCAGTCATGCGGGTTCTCTCGAATCGTGGAACGGGTCGTGGATAGGACGCAGCGCGCTACGGTAGCGCGCCTGGCGTGTGAAGTCAGGCGCCGGCCAGGGCATGTTGATCGTGCACGGCGTTCACGCGCAGACGCAGGTCGCGCCCGTCGGGCGTACGCCAGTCGATGCGCTGACCGACCGACAGGCCAAGCAGCGCACTGCCGACCGGCGCCAGCACCGAGATGCGGCCGTGCTGCACATCGGCTTCGTGCGGATACACAAGGGTGAGCGTATGGCGTTCGCCATGCAGCTCATCTTCGCAATCGATGCGGGAGTGCATGGTGACGACATCGCCGGGAATCTGGTCGGGCGGCACGACGCGTGCGCGGCCCAGTTCGTCACTCAGCGCGGTGGCGGCCGGGTGCTTGTTGAAAGCGGGGGAGTCGAGCAGGGCCTCAAGCCGGGCGAGGTCATGGCTGGAAACCAGGATGGACGGCGGCAGGCCGCTGTGGTGCTGCGAAGTCATGGCAATCTCCTTGACGATGACGGCCCGCCAACATGGCAAGCCTCGCTGCCCAGATGAGGGCGCCGCTGCCCGATCGCAATGCATGGCGAGATGGCGCAGTGCACGGCAGGTATCGGGCGAGGCCGGCGTGGCATCGCGAGTAGCGGGCCGTGGCCAGCGCATCAGGCAGGCAGCGCTGCAGCGCCCAGGTGCGTGCCATCCGCCATCACCCAGCGACTGACTTGAAGTGCCTCGTGGGAGTCCACCACGTGCCAATGACACCACAACCGCCAGGTGCTTCCAGAGACATCGCGTCATAACCACCCACCAAACAAAAAACGACGCTTGCGCGTCGCTTATGTCCGAGAAAAGGTGAAAAAAATCACGTCAAGCAACCGCAGCCATGAAACGATTTCCCGATTCCCGATTCCCGATTCCCGATTCCCGATTCCCGATTCCCGATTCCCGATTCCTCAAGCCGCAACCGCCTTGAGCCCGGTTGCCGGCTGATCCAGCGTGAACAGGCTCTCCGGCAGCTCCTTGAACAGCTGCGCCAGCTGCTCCAGAAACGCGGTCATGGCCGAGCTGCGACGCCAGGCCATGGCGATGCGGCGGCTGGGCTGCTTGTCTTCGCGGAAACGGATCAGGCGGATGTTCTCCGAGCGCGCGACCGGCGGCTTGACCGCCAGCAGCGGTAGCAAGGTCACGCCGACGTTGGCGGCCACCATCTGGCGTAGCGTCTCCAGGCTGGTGGCCTGGAATTCGGATTTTTCCAGCGCACCGGCAAGGTGGCAGACATCCAGCGCCTGCTCGCGCAGGCAGTGGCCGTCTTCCAGCAGCAACAGCCGCTGCTCGGACAGGTCGTCCAACGTCATGCTGTCGTGGCGCGACAGCGGATGGCCTTCCGGCACGGCCAGCACGAAGGGTTCCTCGAACAGGAATTCGGCATGCAGCTGCTCATCCTGCAACGGCAGTGCGAGCAGCGCCGCATCCAGACGGCCTTCGCGCAGCTGGTGCACCAGCTGATCGCTTTTTTCCTCGATCAGCAGCAGTTCCAGGCGCGGGAACCGCTCGCGGATCCGCGGCACCACATGCGGCAACAGATACGGCGCCAGGGTGGGAAAGATGCCCAGCCGCACAGTGCCGGCTTCCGGATCCTGGCTGCGCCGCGCGGCTTCCTTCATCTGTTCCACTTCGGCCACGATGCCGCGTGCGCGCATCGCCGCTTCGCGGCCTGCCGGGGTCAGCATCACCTTGCGCGGCGCACGTTCCACCAGCGGCACGCCGAGTTCGTCTTCGAGTTTCTTGATCTGTGTGGACAGCGTCGGTTGGCTGACGAAGCAGGCCGTCGCGGCACGGCCGAAATGCTTGTGGTCGGCCAGGGCGACCAGATATTTCAGGTCACGCAGATTCATGTGCAGCAGCCCTCATTGCGGTGACGGGGTACGACTGGAGCGTGGCGCCCGGCCTGGCCGGGCCTTGGCTTGAGTGCGCTTACGCTGCCTGAGCGACGTTGTCGGCGCTGACCGGTGCGCTGGAGCGGATCAGGTAATCGAACGCGCTCAACGCAGCCTTGGAACCTTCGCCCATCGCGATCACGATCTGCTTGTACGGCACCGTGGTGGCGTCGCCGGCAGCGAATACGCCCGGAACATTGGTCTGGCCACGGTCGTCGACGATGATCTCGCCGCGCGGCGACAACGCCACCGAGCCCTTGAGGAATTCGGTGTTGGGCAGCAGGCCGATCTGCACGAACACGCCTTCCAGGTCCACATGCTGGATGTCGCCGCCGGTGCGGTCCTTGTAGACCAGGCCGGTGACCTTCTGGCCATCGCCCAGCACCTCGGTGGTCTGCGCGCTGGTGATGATGCGCACGTTGTGCAGGCTGCGCAGCTTGCGTTGCAGCACTTCGTCGGCACGCAGCTTGTCGTCGAACTCCACCAGCGTGACATGCGCCACGATACCGGCCAGATCGATCGCGGCCTCGACACCCGAATTGCCGCCGCCGATCACCGCCACGCGCTTGCCCTTGAACAACGGGCCGTCGCAATGCGGGCAATAGGCTACGCCCTTGTTCTTGTACTGGTCTTCGCCCGGCACGTTCATCTGCCTCCAGCGCGCGCCGGTGGACAGGATCACGGTCTTGCTCTTGAGCGAGGCGCCATTGGCCAGCTTGATCTCGATCAGGCCATCGGCACCGGCCGGAATCAGCTGCTCGGCGCGCTGCAGGTTCATGATGTCCACGTCGTACTGGCGCACGTGTTGCTCGAGCGCTGCGGCCATCTTCGGACCTTCGGTTTCCGGTACCGAGATGAAGTTCTCGATCGACATGGTGTCCAGCACCTGACCACCGAAACGCTCGGCGGCCACGCCGGTGCGGATGCCCTTGCGTGCGGCGTAGACGGCCGCTGCCGAACCGGCCGGGCCGCCGCCGACCACCAGCACCTCGAAGGCGTCCTTGGCGGCGATCCTGGCGGCGTCGCGCTTTGCGGCATTGGTGTCGAGCTTGGCGACGATCTGCTCCAGCGTCATGCGGCCCTGGTCGAACAGCTCGCCGTTCAAGTAGACGGTGGGCACCGACATGATCTGGCGGGTTTCGACCTCGTCCTGGAACCACGCGCCGTCGATGGCTACGTGCTTGATGCGTGGGTTGAGCACGGCAGCGAGATTCAGTGCCTGCACCACGTCCGGGCAGTTCTGGCACGACAGCGAGAAATAGGTTTCGAACTGGTAGTCGCCATTCAGGTGCTGCACCTGCTCGATCAGCTCGGCGGCGGCCTTGGACGGGTGGCCGCCCACCTGCAGCAGCGCCAGCACCAGCGAAGTGAACTCGTGGCCCATCGGCAGGCCGGCAAAGCGCAGCGAGATGTCCTGGCCCGGCGTGGTCAGCGCGAACGAGGGCTTGCGCTGGTGGTCGTCGCGGTGGATGTCCAGGCTGATCTTGTCCGACAGCAGCACCAGATCCTCGAGCAGGTCGAGCATTTGGCGCGAGCCGGCGCTCTCGTCGATCGAGGCATTGATCTGGATCGGACGGGTAACCCGTTCCAGGTAGGCGGTCAGCTGGGTCTTGAGGTTGGCATCCAACATGGAGAACTCCTGGGAATGGGCAAGGGGAGGGCGTGGCGTCGCTGCGCTGAGGCAGGTCGCCGGGGAGGAGGGGATGAACCGCAGCCGGCGCGATGTCGGGAATGCGTGCTGGCGATGGCTGGCGGGCAGCCCGGCACCGGCTCCGGTTCACCCCCGGCCCAGTACTGGGCCGGAGATGCTCCGGCCTCAACCACAGGCCGGAGGTGGCAGTCGGTTTAGATCTTGCCGACCAGGTCCAGCGACGGAGCCAGGGTCTTGGCGCCTTCCTTCCACTTGGCCGGGCAGACCTGGCCAGGGTTGTTGGCGACGAACTGGGCAGCGGTCAGCTTGCGCAGCGTCTCGGTGACGTCGCGAGCGATGGAGTTGTCGTGGATTTCCAGGGTCTTGATCACGCCGTCCGGATTGATGATGAAGGTGCCGCGCAGGGCCAGGCCTTCTTCTTCGATGTGCACGCCGAACGCGCGGGTCAGCTTGTGGGTCGGGTCGCCGATCAGCGGGAACTGCGCCTTGCCCACGGCCGGCGAGGTTTCGTGCCACACCTTGTGCGAGAAGTGGGTATCGGTGGTGACGATGTAGACCTCGGCGCCGGCCTTCTGGAACGCGGCATAGTTATCGGCGGCGTCTTCCACTTCGGTCGGGCAGTTGAAGGTGAAGGCGGCCGGCATGAAGATCAGCACCGACCACTTGCCCTTCAGGCTGGCCTCGGTGACTTCGATGAAGTTGCCGTTGTGGTACGCATTCGCCTTGAACGGCTGGACCTGAGTGTTGATGAGAGACATTGAGTTTCCTCGTGCGGTGGAGGGGGGGGGGCGGGGGATGGAACAGTCGCCATGGTAGGCAGGATCGATAGATTTCTCAAATCGATTGATGGAATTATATATATAGGCTGAGGCTATCATGTGTGCAGACGGCGTCTGCCGCTGCAGGGGCCGATTCCATCTCCGATAATGGTGGGCCGATGTTGCGCAGGAGTGAATGATCCGTATGAGCGAGGACCCAGCCGGTCTTGCCGCCGAGCAGCTGTTGCGGCGCGCGGTCGAGCGGATCGAGCGCCGCGATGCCGAACCGCTGCTGCTGCACGCGCTGGGCCGCGACCGCGCCTGGCTGTTCGCGCATGGCCGCGATCCGGTCCAGGCGCCTGTGGCGCAGGCGTTCGAGGCATTGGTGCAGCGGCGCCAGGCCGGCGAACCGGTGGCCTACCTGACCGGCACGCGGGGGTTCTGGACGCTGGATCTGGCGGTCTCCCCTGCCACGCTGATCCCGCGCGCCGACACCGAGGTGCTGGTCGAGCTGGCACTTGAGCGCCTGGACGCCCGGCCAGACCGCCGCGTTGCCGATCTGGGCACCGGCAGCGGCGCGATCGCGCTGGCCATCGCCAGCGAGCGGCCGCAGGCGCAGGTGATCGCCACCGATGCCAGCGCGGCGGCGCTGGCGGTTGCCCGGCGCAATGCCGACAGCCACCGCTTGCGCAATGTCGACTGCCGGCAGGGCAGCTGGTTCGCGCCGTTGGCCGGCGAGCGCTTCGACCTGATCGCCAGCAACCCGCCATATATCGCCGCGCAGGATCCGCATCTGGGCGAAGGCGACCTGCGCTACGAGCCGGCCAGTGCGCTGGCTTCCGGCCTCGATGGCCTGGACGACATCCGCCTGATCGTCGCCGATGCGCCTGCGCATCTGCTGGCGGGCGGCTGGCTGCTGCTCGAACACGGCTGGAACCAGGGCGCGGCGGTGGCCGCGCTGCTGCAGGCGCGTGGCTTCGATGCGGTGACCACGCACCAGGACCTGGAGCAGCGTGACCGGGTGACGTCGGGGCGCTGGTCGCCGGCTGCGGGCTAGCGGTCGCCAGGTGGAGGCTGATGACGCTCAGAACTGAAACAGGACATGCCGCTTCCGGGCACCGACCGCGCCCGTCCGGCGCTGCGCGCAGGAGCCTTGCTCCGTCTCCAAGCCGTCGTGCTTCGCGGTGAGCCTGCCCTTGCTCGATTGCATGGGCGCCCGCGTGTGCAGACCGGCTGTCGATACACTAGCGGTTTCCCGCAGGACCGACGCATGCGCACGCTCTATCCCGAGATCACGCCGTACGACCATGGCACCCTCCAGGTCGACGACCGCCACACCCTGTATTTCGAGCAGTGCGGCAATCCGCAGGGCAAGCCGGTGGTGATGCTGCACGGCGGCCCCGGCGGCGGTTGCAACGACAAGATGCGGCGCTTCCACGACCCGGCCAAGTACCGCATCGTGCTGTTCGACCAGCGCGGCGCGGGCCGTTCCACCCCGCATGCCGATCTGGTGAACAACACCACCTGGGACCTGGTCGCCGATATCGAGCGCCTGCGCGAACACCTGGGCATCGCGCGCTGGCAGGTGTTCGGCGGCAGCTGGGGTTCGACCCTGGCGCTGACCTATGCGCAGACCCATCCGCAGCAGGTCACCGAGCTGGTGCTGCGCGGCATCTTCCTGCTGCGCCGTTTCGAGCTGGAATGGTTCTACCAGCAAGGCGCCAGCCGGCTGTTCCCGGATGCCTGGGAGCATTACCTCAACGCGATTCCGGTGGTGGAGCGGGCCGATCTGATTTCGGCCTTCCATCGCCGCCTGACCAGCGACGACGAAGCCACGCGTCTGGCCGCGGCCAAGGCGTGGAGCGTGTGGGAAGGTGCCACCAGCTTCCTGCATGTGGACGCCGACTTCGTCAGCGGGCACGAGGATGCGTATTTCGCGCTGGCGTTCGCGCGCATCGAGAACCACTACTTCGTCAACGGCGGTTTCTTCGAGGTCGAAGACCAACTGCTGCGCGACGCGCACCGCATCGCCGAGATCCCCGGCGTGATCGTGCACGGCCGCTACGACGTGGTGTGCCCGCTGCAAAGCGCCTGGGACCTGCACAAGGTGTGGCCGAAGGCGCAGCTGCAGATCAGCCCGGCATCGGGGCATTCGGCCTTCGAGCCGGAAAATGTCGATGCGCTGGTGCGCGCCACCGACGGGTTCGCCTGAGCGCAACCGCGAGCGTGCACGGGAAGCTGCAGCAGCGCTCGCGCGCCAGCGGTAGGAGCGCACCCGGGCGCGACGTAGGGTAACGGGACGGCCTGTCGCGCCCGGGTGCGCTCCTACGAGGCAACCGTCGTCACCGAGGCTGCAGATCAGCGCGGCCGCCGCATGCTCCGTAGGAGTCAGTGCGGCAGCAGCGCCTGCGCCAGCGGCGGCAGGATGCGTGCCAGGCGCTGCGCCCACGCCTGTTGCCCCGCCGCATCGGCGATCAAATCCTGGCGCAGTTCCAGTTCCACATGCAGCAGTCCGCGGCCTTCGCCGTAGACCGGAATCGCGTAGTCGCTGGTGTCGCTGACCGCGTAGGGCTGGTTGTCGCCAACCACCAGATCCGGCTCGTTGCGCAAGGCCTGCAGCAGGCGCCGCGCCAGCCGCGTGTCGCGGTTGTACAGCACGCCGGCATGCCAGGGCCGTGCATGGCCGGCCATGATCGGCGTGAAGCTGTGCATCGACACCAGCACGGTGGGTTGCCCGCGCTGTGCGCGTGCATCCAGTTCCGTCGCAATGCGCGCGTGGTACGGCGCAAAGATCGCATCGATGCGCTGCTGCCGATCGTCGGCCGACAGTTGCAGGTTGCCCGGAATCGAGGTGCCGTCGCTGACCTCGGGCATCAGCGTGGCCGAACCATGCGGGCGATTGCAGTCGACCACCAGGCGCGAATAGGTCTGTGCGATGGCGACCGCATCCAGCGCATCGGCCAGCAGGCGGGTGACCTCGGCAATGCCGATATCCCAGCCGATATGGCGGTCCAGTTCCTGCTGCGGCAGGCCCAGATCGGCCAGCCGCGCCGGCACGCGCTGACCGGCGTGGTCGGCGATCAGCAGCCATGGCGAGGCGGCCTGCGGGTTGTGCACGCTGAACGGTGCGGGATCGTCGGCGCCGAGCAGGCGGGCAGCGGTCGCTTCAGCCACGCGGGGTGCCGTCCAGTGCGTGATCGACCAGATACAGCCCGGCCCACAGCTTGGGATCCATCTGATAGCCCTCGGCCATCTTCTGCACCAGCCAGGCGCCGACCTGCGCGCGCGGGATCTCGTGCACGGTGATGTCTTCGCTGGCATCGCCGCCGCCTGCGCCGACCTTGCGCAGGCCGGTGGCGCGCACGAAGGCGATCTTCTCGCTGCTGGCGCCGGCCGAGGTCGGGCCGATCATCAGCACTTCGGCGTGCTCGGCGGTCCAGCCGGTTTCTTCTTCCAGTTCGCGAATGGCCGACAGCTCGATCGACTCGTCGGCATGCACGTCGCCGACCAGGCCGGCCGGCATTTCGATGGTGCGGGCCTGCAGCGGCACGCGGAACTGTTCGACGAACAACATCGCATCGTCCGGGGTCACCGCCACGATGATCGCGGCCAGGCCGCCGGCGTGCACGCGTTCGGAATATTCCCAGGTGCCGCGCACGACCATGCGCTGGTACTTGCCTTCGTAGACCACGGTGGGCGGGGTGTCGTGTCGGTTCATGGATGCAGGCCTTGTTCCAGGGAAACGGGAGTGCGCGGTGCCGCCGCGCCGCCGCAGGCGGCCAGCAACCGGCGCCGGGTGAGCGGGCCGAAGCGCAGGCTCTCGCACAAGCCGCCCAGCATGTCGGTATCGGCTGGCGCGCGCGTGAAACCGGCATCGGTCAGCGCCAGCGGCGCGTCGAGCGCAATGGTGGTGAGCTGACGCCACAGTAGCGCGTGCTCGCGTTGCTCGCGCAGGCGCGCGGCCATCTGCGCCGCGCCGCGCAGGCGCAGGAACGGGATCTCGTCGATGCGCTCCAGCAAGGCATCCAGGCTGCCGAAATGCGCCAGCAGGACCGCCGCCGATTTGGCGCCGATGCCGGTGACGCCGGGAATGTTGTCGATTGCATCGCCGCACAGCGCCAGGTAGTCGGCGATCTGATGGGCGTGCACGCCGTGGCGCGCCTTGACCCCGTCCATGCCCCAGCGCAGGTTGCGCGCGTAATCCCACTGCTCGTCGTGCTCGAGCAGCAGCTGCGACAGATCCTTGTCGGCCGACACGATCACCCC
Source organism: Xanthomonas arboricola pv. guizotiae (assembly GCF_002940205.1). Classification (GTDB taxonomy): domain Bacteria; phylum Pseudomonadota; class Gammaproteobacteria; order Xanthomonadales; family Xanthomonadaceae; genus Xanthomonas; species Xanthomonas arboricola_C. The sequence goes on along the minus strand of NZ_MDSK01000001.1, from coordinate 156,995 downwards.
GCGCAGGCCGTGCGCACGCACGCTGTGCAGGGCGCTGCCGATCAGGTCGTCGGCCTCGTAATCGCGATGCGCCAGCACGCTCAGGCCCAAGGCCGCGCACAGCGCCTTGCAATGCGCGAACTGGCGCCGCAACGCATCCGGTGCCGGGGTGCGATTGCCCTTGTAGGCCGGGTAGAGCGCATGCCGGAAACAGCTGTCCAGCGCCTCGTCGAAGGCGATGGTGATGTGCTGGGGATCCTCGCGTTCGAGCAGGTCGAGCAGGAAGCGCGCAAAGCCGTGCACGGCGTTGGTCGGCCAGCCTTGCGCATCCTGGAAGTCGTCCGGGATCGAATGCCAGGCGCGGAACACGTACAGGCTGGCATCGACCAGATACAGCGGGGTCGGGCGGCTGATCGCCGCCGGCGCGCCCGCAGGCATGGGGGCCTGCGTGGTCACGGGGTCCAGTCGCGCAGCAGCGCACGCGGATCCGGGCGTTCGCGCTCGGGCACCTGCAGGCGCGGGGTGCCGATGTGGATGAAACCGGCGATGCGCTCGTTCTGCTCCAGGCCCAGATAGCCGGTCACCGCCGGGTCGTAGGCCATCCATGCGGTCAGCCATTGCGCGCCGAAGCCATGCGCCTGCGCGGCCTGCAGCAGCGCAAAACACACGCAGCCGGCGGTGAGCAGCTGTTCCTGCTCGGGCACCTTGTGCCCGGGGCGCAGCGCGGCGATCACCACGATCACCAGCGGCGCATCGTTGAAGCGGTTGCGGTCTTTTTCGACCGCTGCGGGCGGCGCCAGCGAGTCGGCGGCCAGGCTGCGCTCGGCCAGGAAATCGCCCAGTGCCTGACGGGCATCGCCGCTGATGCGCAAGAAACGGAACGGCACCAGCTTGCCGTGGTCGGGTACGCGCACCGCCGAGGCGAGCATGCGCAGCAGGGTGTCTTCATCCGGGCCGGGTTCGCCCAGCTGTTTGGAGGGGACCGAGCGGCGCGCGTCCAGCGCCTGGAGCGAATACGGTGCGTGCATAATTCCGGGTCGAGGCGAGGAGACGGGCAATTATAGACGGGCCCTTCCCAACGCCCGCCGCATCATGGGCGGCGGGCCGATGCCGGCCCGGTCGTGACATCCCTTCCATGTTCGCCCTGTGCGCCGCCCGATGACCCAGTTCGTGTCCACCCCCGTGCTTCCCAGCCGCAATCCGCAGCTGCTCGATCAGGTACGCGAGATCGTGCTGGTGCCGCTGGCCGATGCCTTTGTCCAATTCCAGGACACATTGGCCGAGGCGCTGTTCCGGCTGGCGGCCGATGCCGGCACGGCCCAGAACGACTTCCTGGAAGCGATCCAGGCGGTGCGGCAGCAGCGCGAGCCGATCACCGCGCGTTTCCGCGGGCATCTGGCCAGGGCCTGGCAGGGTCTGGAATCCGGGCGGCCGTTGTCGGCCGATCGCAGCCTGGGGCGCGGCGCGGCCGGGCTGACCCTGCTGCCCGAGCAGGACCTGGAGGTGCGCCTGGCGGTGCGCAACCTGGCCGGCGCGCTGCAGCACCAGTGGCGCACGGAGCTGATGCGGCTCAATCGCTATCTCGGCTTCATTGCCGGCGGGCTGCGTATCGACGGGGACAGCAATCCGTTCGGGCCGGAGCACCTGGGCGTGGCCCTGTACGAGGCCTTTCAGGGGGTGACGCTGGCGCCCAAGGCGCATCTTGCGGTGATCAACATCTGCGAGCAGCACCTGATGGAACGCGTCGGCCAGCGCTACGGCGCGCTGGAACAGGCATTGGCGCAGGTGGCGCGCTTGCGCGAGTTGCCGCAGCCGCGCAGCCGGCGGCGCGGCATTCCGCGCCAGGACGAAGCCGCCGGCGAGCAGGCCGCCGAGACGCCGGACTGGATCGCGCGCTTCTTCGCCGACTGGTCGGGCGGGCAGGGCGCGTTGGCCGGCGTCGAGGCGATCGACGTGCATCTGCGCAGCGGCCGCGCGCTGTTGCCGGCCGGCCTGCACCATTTGCTGCAGCATGCACGCCGCCAACGCGAACCCGATGGCGACACGCCCGCAGCTGCCGGGCAGCGCCTGCTGTCGCCGCGCGAGGTGGTCTCGGCGCTGTCGCTGCTGCAGACCATGCCTGCGGCCGGCTTCGAGGCCATCGACGGCACCGATTCGGGCCTGGCATGTGGCCTGCGGCAGCAGGTCAGGCGCGCCGCCGCCGCGCTTGGGGTGGATCCGGCCACCACCTGCCTCAACCCCGACGACGAGGACGCGCTGGATCTGGTGGCCTTGTTGTTCGCCGCGATCCTGGTGCAGAGCCATCTGTCGGATGCGCAGTGCAGCCTGCTCGGCCAGTTGCTGGTGCCGATGGCCAAGCTGGCGATGCTGGACGGCCACCTGTTCGTGCGCGACGGCCATCCCGCACGCCGCCTGCTCAACCTGTTGGTCGACGCCTGCGATGGCAATGCCGGCGAAACCGCGGCAGAGCAGGCCTTGCTCGGCCAGGTGCAGGCGGTGATCGACACGGTGGTGCGCGATTTCGACGAGCATCCGGGGCTGTTTCTGACGCTGGAGGCCGAGTTCGGCGCCAGCTACGAACAGTATCGGCGGCGGGTGGAAATCGCCGAGCGCCGCGCCAGCGAATTGCAGCGCGCCGAAGAACGCCGCGAAGCCGCACGCAGCACGGCCGCGCAGGCGCTGGCAGAGCGCCTGGCGCGCGGGCCGCTGCCGCCGCTGGTCGAGCACTTCCTCGGCCGCGTCTGGCAGCCGTATGTGCAACAGGCGGCATTGCGTGGCGACGGCGACGGCCCGGCCTTGGACGCCGCCCTGGCCCTGGGCGATGCGGTGTTGGCGCGACCGGGTGCTGCGCCTGGTGACACCGCGCTGGCGCCGCAGCGTGCGCAGTTGCTGCAGGCCTTCGCGCTGGCCGGCCTGGCGCAAGGCGACGCCGAGCTGGCCCTGCAGGAACTGCAGCGCGCGCTGCTGTCCACGCCACCGGTACCGGCGGCGGGAGCGCCGGATCCGGCCCCGTTTGCGCCGACCTTGAGCGCGCTGCGCCCGAACCCCGGTCCGGCCGATCCGGTCGGCGAGCCGCTGACGCCGATGCTGGATGCCACCGCGCGGGTGGAATTCGATCGCGTCACCGCCGACTTCTTCCGCGGCATGGCGCTGGGCACCTGTCTGGAGTTCGTCGACCGGCACGGCCGTGTACAGGCCGGCAGGTTGTCCTGGATCAGCCCGATTTCCGGGCGGCTGATGTTCGTCAACCGGCGCGGCGGGCGGCTGTGCGTGTCCTCGCCGGAGGAACTGGCGATGATGGTGTGGCTGGACCGCCTGCGTCTGCATCGGGACGAGGACGCGTTCTACAGCGCGATGCAGGACGTGGTCGATGCGCTGGACCGGCCGCGCATGCTGAAGGCTTAACCTCCGCAGGCGCCTGACGCGTGTCGGCAAGCGCCACCGCAGCGATGCGAGCTACGATGTCCGCCTGACACGCAAACCCTGGGCGGTCACGGCTAAAGTGAGAATTGCGTCACACTTAACAAACGAGCGAAACGCCTACCATGCGGTGGCGGAATTTGGGGCCGCGTCTGTTTCCTTTCGTTTGAATATTTTCACGCCTGCAGGGGCGGGGAGCCTTTGCGCATGACTTTTCAGCCCAGTCCGTCGGGACATCCGGGCCGTGACCAACGCTTGCTCGAACAGGCGCATGCCGTGTTCGTGCCCGCACTTGCGCAGGTTTTCGCAGCTGCAGTCGCACATTTCGACGATGTGCTGTTCGATCGCGCCGAATCCGCAGGCGCATCGCAGTTGTTGTTTCTCGATGGCATGCGCGAGTTGCGCCGCAAGCGCGACGACGTGGCCACGCAGTTCCGCCAGCAGCTGGACGACGGCTGGCAGGCGCTGCTGCTGGGCGAGCCGCTGTCGGCCGAGGTGGTCCTGGCAGGCGACGTCGGCGCCGGCCCGCTGAGTCTGGTGCCCGAACACGTGCTCGAATCGCGGCTGGCGGTGCGCAACCTGGCCACCGTGCTGCTGCGCGACTTCAAGCAGGTGCTGGCGCGGGTGGACCGCCGCCTGGGCTGGATCGCCGGCGGCCTGGAGCTGGTGGCCGACACCAACCCGCTCGGTCCGGAACATCTGGGCGTGGCGATCCACGAAGCCTTCGCCACCTGCGACCTGGCGCCGGAAGTGCGTCTGGTGCTGATCAAGCTGTGCGAGCGCGACCTGGCCGAGCCGATCGGCAAATTGTATGCGCGCCTGGACGAGACGCTGGCCAAGGCCGGGGTCATGCCGGAAATCTCCCAGCCCAAGCGCCCGCCGCCGCGCATGCAGCCGCGTGGCGACACGCCCGAAGAGCGCGCCCAGGCCGAGGCCCAGGGCGCGGCTGCCGATATGGGCGGCGACGATCCGAACGACCAGTACGCACCGGCCTGGGCCAACCGCTTCCTGGACCGCTGGGCGCATAGCCGCGGCCGCATGCAGGCCGCCGCCCAGCGTGGCCAGGCCGGTGGCGGCGCTGCCGGCGGCATGGACGGCGGCGAGGCCGATCACCCCGGTGGCAGCCAGGGCATGTTGCTGGAAGCGCTGCACGAACTGCTGCAGCAGACCCGCAGCGTGCGCGACAACACCGCCTCTGCGGCATCGGTGGCGGTAGGCCAGCAACGCCCGCTGAGCCAGCGCGAGATGATGTCGGTGCTGTCGCTGCTGCAGGCCACGCCGAGCGCGACGCTGCAGGCGGCCATCGGCGACGATACCGAGTCGCTGGCGCAGCGGCTGAAGAACGAAGTGCTGTCCAGCGCCACCCGGCTGGGCGTGGACCCGGCGACCGCGCGCCTGGACCCGATGGACGAGGATGCGATCGATCTGGTCGGCATGCTGTTCGACGTGATGCTGGACGAGCGCGATCTGGAAAACCGCTCGCGCGAGATGATCGGCCGGCTGGTGGTGCCCTTCGTCAAGGTCGCGCTGCTGGACCGCAAGATGTTCGTGCAGAAGACCCATCCGGCACGGCGCCTGCTCAATTCGCTGGCCGAGGCCTGCGAAGGCAACAACGGCGACAGCGCTGCCGAGCGCGTGCTGATGGGCAAGGTCGAGGAAATCGTCGACCGCCTGGTGGCCGAATTCAACGAGAACCTGGCGATCTTCCTGACCCTGGAAGAGGAATTCCGCGATTTCCTGTCGCAGCACCGGCGCCGGGTGGAAATCGCCGAGCGGCGCGCCACCGAAACCCAGCGCGGCCAGGAAAAGCTCGAACTGGCACGCAGCCGCGCGCTGTCGGAACTGGAACAGCGCACCCAGGCCGGCACGCCGCTGCCCAGGGCCGTGGAGGATTTCCTGCGCCAGCCGTGGCTGCACCATCTGACCATGGCGATCCTGCGCGATGGCGAGGAAGGTCCGGGCACCGTCGAGGCGCTGGCCCTGGCCGACGGCGTGCTGGAAGAACTGGCCGAGGCGCGTCGCCACATCGTCGGCAAGCCGTGGCTGCAGGTCTGGCAGCCGGCATTGCATCGCGTGTTTGCCAGCGTCGGCCTGCATGGCGACGCGGTGGTGGTGGCGATCACCGCATTGCACGACACCTTGCAGGCCATTGCCGAGGCGCGCCCGGAGCTGGAAAAGGCCTTGCCGGAGCTGCCGCAGGTCAACCTGCCGCCGCCGGCTGCCGAAAGCGTCAGCGTGGTGCTGGGTGCCGAGGCGGTGGCGCAGAGCATCGACAGCGCCGATGCCGAGCGTTTCCGTGCGATGGATATCGGCACCTGGCTGGATTTTGTCGACAAGGACGGCAAGGTGCAGGCGGGCAAGCTGTCATGGGTGAGCCCGATCTCGCAGCGGCTGCTGTTCGTCAATCGCCGCGGCGTGCGCTTCTGCGTCGCCTCGCCGGAGGAACTGGCGGTGATGGTGCGCCTGGGCCGGCTGCGCGAACACATCAACGACGGCGTCTTCGACAGCGCCATGCAGGGCGTCATCGACCGCCTGGATCCGCTGCACAACAGCACCGTGCATTAGCAGGTGCCGAGCGATGCGCTCGCCGCATCGCCTTATGGTCCGGCCCGCGCCGGGCCGATAAAGTCCAGCGCCGCTTCGATGACCGAGGCATGGTCGACCATGCGGTTGTGGCCCAGGCCTTCGGTGGTCAGCAATTGCGCCTGCGGCCACAGCGCCGCAAAACGCGCGCCTTCGTCCCAGGGTGTCTCGCGGTCGCGGCGGTCATGGATGATCAGGGCCTGGCGCTGGAAACGCGGCAGATGCGGGGACGCATCGAAATCGGCGAAGCGTTTGCCGGTGATCGTGCGCAGCAGGTTCTCGAACGGTACGAAGGTCCTGGCCGCGATGCCGAACGCGCGGAACTGGCGGTGCGCGGCGTCGGCCGGCGCCAGCAATGGCGCGATCAGTACGTAGCGCGCCGGCTGCCAGGCGGCTTCGTCGGCGAACACGATCGATGCCGAACCCAGCGAGTGGCCGATGAAGGCAGCCGGCCGGCCGAAGCGCCGCCCGATCCGGCGCAGCACCTCGACAAAGTGCGGCATGTAGCTGATGCGCCCACCGCTCAATCCGTGCCCGGCCTGGTCGAAGGCCACCACCGCGTAGCCCAGCGCCTGCAGCCGTGGCACCCAGGCCGCAAAGCGCAGGCCATAGCTGGACCAGCCGTGGGAGAGCAGCACATACGGTTGCTGCGCCGGATCGCCCCAGACATACACCGCGATCTCGATGCCATCGATGGACAGGCTGTCGCGGCCCACGTCGGACAGCGTGGCCAGGGCGGCTGCGGCGTGCCGGCGCGATGCCGCATCCGGCGTCACGAAGCGGCGCGCCAGCAGGCGGCCGGTCGGGCCGGGGGCCAGGCGGCTGGCCAGCCCGAACAACGCGCGGGTCAGGCGCATGCGCCAGCGGGAGGATGCCTTGGCCATTGATTAAAGACTCGCTGGAGGAAGGGGCTACATCATCCGCCGCCAAATCTTGACGCTGGCAAGATGCGGGGGCGAGTCTGCATCGCCGATCTTGTCAGCGTCAAGATTCCCTGCTCCAATGACATCCCGATGTGCGAAGCCGCCATGTCCCACGCGCCCAGGTCAGCTACGTATCACCACGGCGATCTGCCCGCCGCCCTGCGCCGGGCCGCCTGGGAGATCGTCGGCGAATCGGGTCCGCGCGGGCTGAGCCTGCGCGAATGCGCCCGCCGTGCGGGCGTTTCGCATGCCGCGCCGGCGCATCACTTCGGCTCGCTGGAAGGGCTGGTGGTGGAACTGGTCGCGGACGGTTACGAATGCATGGTCGAGTGGATCGTCCGGGCCCAGCGCGAGGTCGATCCGCTGCTGGGCGGCGGCCTGGGCTATATCCGTTTCGCCATCGCCTACCCGCAGCAGTTTCGCCTGATGCAGAGCCTGGAGCCGCAGCGACGCGGCCTGCCGCGCCTGCTGGCGGCCACCGAGGCGGCGATGGCCTGCCTGCGCGATGCCTTGCAGGCGGCCTGGCTGGCCCGGCACGGCAGTGCGCCGGATGCGCAGCTGCTGCATCAACGGGTGCTACTGGCCTGGAGCGCGGCGCATGGCTACGCGTGCCTGGCCATCGACCACCGCACCGACGCGGTGGCGCTGGCGCCGCCCGAGCAATTGCTGGCCCCGATGCTGCCGGCCTTGCTGACGCCGTGAGCGTGGCTGCCGCGCTCTGCTAGCATCGCCGCGACGACAGGCGCGCGAGCGGGGCAAGCCATGGCTGTGCAGGTGCTGGTGCTGAAAGAACGCGCGGCAGGCGAGCGCCGTGTCGCCGCCACGCCGGAAACGGTCAGGAAACTGGTCGCGCTCGGCGCCAGCGTGTGGATCGAGCCGGGCGCCGGCGGCGCCAGCAGCATGGCCGACGCGGCGTATCTGCAGGCCGGGGCGCAGCTCGCCACGGCAGACACGCTGGCCCAGGCCGAGGTGCTGCTGAGCGTGCAGGCACCGCCCATCGAGCTGCTGCAGCAATGCAGACCCCACACCGTGCTGATCGGCATGCTGGCGCCGGACGCCGATCCGGTACGTGCGCAGGCGATCGCCACCGCTGCGCTGGTCGCGTTTCCGCTGGAGCGCCTGCCGCGCGCCACGCGTGCGCAATCGATGGACGTCCTGAGTTCGCAGGCCGGCATGGCCGGCTACAAGGCCGTGCTGATCGCCGCGCAACTGGCGCCGCGCTTCTTTCCGATGCTGACCACCGCCGCCGGCACCATGCGCCCGTGCAAGGTGCTGGTGATCGGTGCGGGCGTGGCCGGGCTGCAGGCGATCGCCACCGCCAGGCGGCTGGGCGCGCAGGTCGAAGGCTTCGACGTGCGCCCGGAAACGCGCGAGCAGATCGCCTCGCTGGGTGCGCGCTTCCTGGATCTGGGCGTGAGCGCGGCCGGCGAGGGCGGTTATGCGCGCCAGCTCACTGATGAGGAACGCGCCGAACAGCAACGCCGGCTGGCCGAACACCTCAAGAGCGTGGACGTGGTGGTCTGCACCGCCGCCGTGCCCGGCCGGCCGGCGCCCAAGATCCTGAGCATGGAGATGCTGCACGGCATGCGCGCCGGCAGCGTGATCGTCGACCTGGCCGCGGAAACCGGCGGCAATTGCGCCGCCACCCGGCCCGGCGATACCTATGAGCGCGACGGCGTGGTGATCGCCGGCCCGCTCAATCTGGCCAGCCAGGGCGCGGTGCACGCCAGTGAGATGTTCGCGCGCAATGTCTACGCGTTCGCCGCATTGCTGATCAAGGATGGCGCGCTGTCGTTCGACTGGGACGACGAACTGCTGGCCAGGACACGCTGGTCGGCGACGGCGACGGCGTAGCCCCGCCGGGCCCATGCGCCCTGCGCATTGGTGGGTAGGAGCGCGCTGGCGCGATGGCGCTTTATCGGTAACGCTCCATCGCGCGCAAGCGCGCTCCTACGGTTGGGATGCCGAACAGGACACGCTGGTCGGCGACGGCGACTACATAGCCCCGCCGGGCCCATGCGCCCTGCGCATTGGCGGGTAGGAGCGCGCTGGCGCGCGATGGCGCTTTGTCGGTAACGCTCCGTCGCGCGCCAGCGCGCTCCTACGACTCGGATGACGAACAAGACACGCTGGTCGGTGCCAGCGCGCTCCTACGGTGGCCGCGCGTGACTGGGATGCACCGGTGCGCTGCGTCAATCGTCGGTGGGCGGATGCTCGCGCAGCCAGGTGCCGCGCTCGGCCGGGCTCATCTTCTGCCAGCGTTGCTGCAGCTCATTGCGTTGTTGCTGGTTGAGCGTGCGCATGCGTTCGAACAAGGCCTTGGCCTCGCGGCGTTGCTCCGGGCTCATGTTGCGGAAGCGGTCCATGCCGGCCTTGGCCTGTTTGCGCTGCTCCGGGGTCATGTCCAGCCAGCGGCGCGCATGGCGATACATGCGCGGGCGTTCTTCCGGCACATCGTTCCAGCGTTCGCGCAGCGCATCGATCAGCACCTGCCGCTGCTGCTGGGTGAGCTTGTCCCACTCGGGCATCGGCGTGTCTGCCTCGCGCGGTCCGGGTCCTCGCGGGCCGGGGCCATCCGGCGGCGGCCCCGGCGGTCCGGGGGAACGGGCCTGGGCCAGCGAGGGCGCGCAGGGCGCGCAGGGCGCGGCGCACAGCAGCAGGGTCAACAACAGGCGGGTGGTGCGGGTCATCGTGCTTATTCCATGGCCAGGGCGGTATCGGACCCCAGCCAGACGTACAGGTCCGGGTTCTGGGTCAGCATGTCGTCGGTATCGGTGGTGGTGCCGGCGACCACCTGGGTCGGGGTGCTGTCGGGCGAGGTGCGCTCGCCCGGGCGCAGCTGCAGGCCGATGCCGACTGCCAGCAGGCCGGAACACGCGGTCGCCAGCAGCCAGTAGCCGCGCCGCGCGCGCGTGGGAGCGCTCGCGTGACGGGCCTGGCGCAGGCGCGCCAGGGTCTGCGGCGGCAGGCTGGTCAGTGCGGTGGCATGCAGTTGGCGCAGCTGCGCGTCCAGCCGGGCGGTGTCGTGGGAGCGGTTCACAGGAAATCCTCGAACTGTGCTTGCAGCGCGTCGCGCGCGCGCGACAGGTGGGTTTTGACCGAGCCTTCCGAGCAGCCCATCGCCTTGGCGGTGGTGGCCACGTCCAGGTCTTCCAGCACGCGCAGCGTGAACGCTTCGCGCTGGCGCGCCGGCAGGTTGCGCAAGGCCTCGACCAGCCGTTGGTAGGCCTGTTGATGCTGTTGTTCGTCCACCGGCCCGGTGCCGGGGTCGGCCCAGTCGATGGGGCCTTCGTCGTCGGCGCGTTCGGCCGGTGCCCAGAACTTCAGGCGGAAGCTGCGCCGGCGCTGCAGGTCGACGATGCGGCTGCGCAGGATGCTCCAGAACAGCGGCGTCCATTCGGCGGCCGGGCGCTCGCGGTAGCCGAGCAGCTTCACCATGGCGTCCTGCACGGCGTCCAGCGCATCTTCGCGGTGACGCAGGCCGGCCTCGGCAAAGCGGAACGCACGCGGGCCGATGCCGGCCAGGAAGGCGTCCAGCGAAACCGGCGCGGTGGCGGCCGGTGCGGCAGGTTGCGGATCGAAAGGGGTTCCCACCAGCACAGCGTAGCTTCCGCGGAGACGATACGACGTCAACGGGCGAGTGCGGATTCGGTTGACACGCGCCCGGGCGCGCGCGGCGTGGGTATGATCGGCGGGCCGCACCGGCCAGTGGAGCGAAAGACGATGAGCGATGGATTCGTAGCGCTGTACATCTTCATGCTGGCGGCCATCGCCGGCCACGTGATCATCTCGCGGGTGCCGGTGATCCTGCATACGCCGCTGATGTCCGGCTCCAACTTCATCCACGGCATCGTGCTGATCGGGGCGATGGTGGTGTTGGGGCATGCCGATACCGCGCTGGAGAAGGCGCTGGGATTTGTCGCGGTGATGCTGGGTGCGGGCAACGCGGCCGGTGGTTACGTGGTGACCGAGCGGATGCTGGACATGTTCAAGTCCAGCAGGAAGCCGCCGGGCGGGGACGCGCCATGAACGTCTCCACCGCCGAGCTGCTGGTGTGGTTGGTGAAGTCCAGCTATCTGGTCGCGGCGACCTTGTTCCTGCTCGGGCTGCAGCGCATGGCGTCGCCGCTGACCGCGCGCAGCGGCATCCGCTGGGCCGGGCTGGGCATGCTGATCGCCACGGTGGCGACATTCTTCCTGCCCGAGCTGCATAACGTACCGCTGATCCTGGCCGCGCTGGCGATCGGTACCGGGGTGGCGTGGTGGTCGGCCAGGAAGGTCGCCATCACCGACATGCCGCAGATGGTGGCGCTGTACAACGGCATGGGCGGTGGGTCGGCGGCGGCGATCGGGGCAGTGGAGTTGCTGCGCTTTGCCTTCTTCGCCAACCGCGATACCGCCCACTGGAGCGCCCAGGCGATCGCCGAACTGGCGGCGCGGCGACCGGATACCACCACGGTGGTGCTGGCGGTGGTCGGTTCGGCGATCGGTGCGGTGTCGCTGTCCGGGTCGATCGTGGCCTGGGCCAAGCTCGACGGCCGGCTCGATCGGCGGGTGACCTTCCCCGGCCAGCAGGTCTTCAGTCTGCTGGTGGCAATCGCGGTGCTGGCGCTCGGCATCTGGGCGGCCAGCAGCCTGCAGCCGCTGGCGATCATCGCCTTCTTCGTGGTGGCGCTGGCGCTGGGCGTGTTGATGACGCTGCCGATCGGCGGTGCCGACATGCCGGTGGTGATCTCGCTGTACAACGCCTTCACCGGCCTGGCGGTGGCTTTCGAAGGCTATGTGCTGGGCAACGAGGCGCTGATCATCGCCGGCATGATGATCGGCGCGGCCGGCATCCTGCTGACGCGCCTGATGGCCAAGGCGATGAACCGGCCGATCAGCGGGGTGCTGTTTTCCAACTTCGGCGGCGGCGGGCAGGCGCAGGAGATCGCCGGGGCGCAGAAGCCGATCGAGGCCGGCGACGTGGCGGCGATGATGGCGTTCGCCGAGCGGGTGGTGATCGTGTCCGGCTACGGCATGGCGGTGGCACAGGCGCAGCACAAGATCTGGGAGCTGGCGCAGCGGCTGATCGCGCGCGGGGTCAAGGTGAAGTTCGCGATCCACCCGGTCGCCGGGCGCATGCCCGGGCATATGAACGTGCTGCTGGCCGAGGCCGGCGTGCCCTACGACCTGATCGCCGACATGGACGACATCAATCCGGAATTCGCCAGCACCGATGTCTCGCTGGTGATCGGTGCCAACGACGTGGTCAATCCGGTCGCGAAGACCGATCCGGCCAGCCCGATCTACGGGATGCCGATCCTGGATGTGGTCAATTCCCGCAACACGGTGGTGATCAAGCGCGGCAAGGGGACGGGGTTTGCCGGCATCGAAAACGCGCTGTTCTATGCCGACAACACGCGCATGTTGTACGGCGATGGGGCAGAAGCCGCTGGTGCGCTGGTGAGTGAATTGAAGGCGCTGGATGGCAGCGGGCATTGAGTGTTGGTGTATCGCCAGGCGCGCTCAGATGCTTAAGGCAACGCCGGGTCGGTCGTGTCCTGTTGCGTTACCGGGGGCGCTTACACGCGCGGATCAAAGCCGGGGTTAGTCGAAGGCGCGGCGCCCTCACCGCTTGCGGGACACGCCGTAAATCCGTCCCTGGAGACTGGCAGAATCCGAACAGATAAGGCTCGATGACGGCATCCATGCCGCCAACGGTCCCGCAATCGGCAAGGGCCCTGCGGCAAACGCGCAGCGCTTTCTCATGTATCTCTGATGAGAGCGATGGCATTTGACGAGCCGCGGTGCTCGAATCTGTGCAGCTACCGCATCAGCTTCAACGACGTCCGACGTTGGCTACCGAAACAATCGCGCCCGACTCAGCGCGCCGCCCACCACGCCAGGACCAGCGCGGTGGCATAGCACAGCAGGTCGAAGCCGTTGTTGGCCAGTTGCAGCAGCGTCCAGGCCAGCCCGGTGCCCATCTTCTGCGCCGAGGTCCACGGGTCCAGGCCCAGTGCGCCGCCCAGCTGCGCCGAGGCGATGCCCCAGTTGGCGCCGACGATGATCAGCGCGGTCGCCACGACCGCGACGCCGATGCGCAACGGGCCGGCGCCCAGCGTGCCCAGGCGCAGCATCCAGACGATTTCCAGGGCCACCAGCACCGCCATCCAGCCGGCCTGGTTGCCCAGGGCGAGCGCGATGAGCATCCAGGCGATCAGGGCGGTGACGCATCCCAGCAGCAGGAGCGGGGGCCAGAGCCAGTGGGCGGTTCTGGCGGACGCGGTGGTGGGCGGCATTGGAGCTCCTGACAGTGCGCACATGATAAGGCGCGCGACGTGCTTTGCGCGGTGATGGGCGCGCCGATGGAATGCAGCGTCGTCGCCGGCTCCATCCCGCAGCGGCAGCGGCCTTGCCGTGGTCGGCTAGAATGGCGGACTTGCGCGCATCCGCCGCGGCCCCATATCCAGCCCATGTACTCCCGTAGCAGCGAACCCGTCCAGTTCGAACGCGATTGCGATGCCGTCATGGTGCCGCAGGGCGATTCGGTGACCCTGCCCGCAGGCAGTTACGGCTATATCACCCAGGCGCTGGGTGGCAGCTACACCGTGTTTGTCGAAGGCAACCTGTTCCGCATTGCCGGCAAGGATGGCGATGCGATCGGCAAGGAGGCCCCGCCGGGGCTGGAATTGCCTGCCAATGCCAGCGACGAAGAGGTGGAAGCCTTGGTGTGGCAGCAGTTGCGCACCTGTTTCGACCCCGAGATCCCGTTCAATATCGTCGACCTGGGCCTGGTCTATGAGGCGGTGGTCAGCCATCGCGAGGAAGACGATCAGCGCCGGGTCGACGTCAAGATGACCCTCACCGCACCTGGCTGCGGCATGGGCGAGATCCTGGTCGACGACGTGCGCAGCAAGGTCGAAATGATCCCGACCATTGCCGAGGCCGATGTCGAGCTGGTGTTCGACCCGCCGTGGGGCCGGCATATGATGTCCGAAGCGGCCCGTCTCGAGACCGGCATGCTCTGATCGTCACGCGCCATGTCCACGATGTGGCGCCGCGTCCTTTCGCCCGCCATACAGGAATCTCCCGGTGTCCGTGTCCTTCGCTTCCACCCGTTCTCCGTCGCCGCGCAGCGCCGACGAACTGTCCGTGATCCTGGCCGCGCCCGGTTTCGGGCTGCATTTCACCGACCACATGGTCGCCATTTCCTGGAACAACGAGCAGGGCTGGCATGACGCGCAGGTCCGCGCATACGGCCCGCTGCAACTGGATCCGGCCGCCTCGGTGCTGCATTACGGCCAGGAGATCTTCGAAGGCATCAAGGCCTACCGGCATGCCGATGGCTCGATCTGGACCTTCCGCCCGCAGGCCAATGGCGAGCGGCTGCAGCGCTCGGCGCGCCGTCTGGCGCTGCCGGAACTGCCGGTGGACCTGTTCGTCGAATCGCTGCGCCAGCTGGTGGCCGTGGATGCGAGCTGGGTGCCGTCGGCACCGGAAACCAGCCTGTATTTCCGCCCGTTCATGATCGCCGACGAGGCCTTCCTGGGCGTACGCGCGGCGCACAAGGCCTCGTATTACGTGATCGCAAGCCCGGCCGGCCCGTACTTCGCCAAGGGCGTGGCGCCGGTGTCGATCTGGCTGTCCACCGAATACGCACGTGCGGCCAAGGGCGGGACCGGCGCGGCCAAGTGCGGCGGCAATTACGCCGCTTCGCTGCTGCCGCAGCAGAAGGCTTATGCGCAGGGCTGCTCGCAGGTGTTGTTCCTGGACCCGGTGGAAGGCAAGTACATCGAGGAACTGGGCGGCATGAACGTGTTCCTGGTCTACAGGGACGGCACGCTGGTGACGCCGGAATTGTCCGGCAGCATCCTGGAGGGCATCACCCGCGACAGCATCCTGCAACTGGCCCGCGACCGCGGCATGCAGGTGATCGAGCGCAAGGTCGCCATCGACGAATGGAAGCAGGGCGTGGCCTCCGGCGAGATCACCGAGGTGTTCGCCTGCGGCACCGCGGCGGTGGTGACCCCGATCGGCGAGTTGAAGGGCAACGGCTTTGCTGTCGGCGATCTGTCCGCACCGGCCGGCGAGGTGACCATGTCGCTGCGTCAGGAGCTGACCGACATCCAGTACGGGCGCGTCCCGGACCGTCATGGATGGCTGGTGCGTTTGTCGTAGTCGGACATCTTTCGTCAAACAGTGGCCTCCGTGTGTCAGCACGGGGGCTTTTTTGTTTGCGAAACAGCAAAAAGCGCGTTTTTCGACCAGAAAAGGGTCGAATTCAGCATGGGCAATTTGTGAGTTATGTCACATAACTGAAATTTTATTTCTAAAATTACCAACTGTGTATTGTCCAGTCCGATTTATTTGAGATAGGTTCGCTGAACGGATCGGTAACAGGGGGCGATCCGGGACCCCGGGACATCCGACATTGCGGCGGTTTCGGAACTACCGCTTCGGCGGTTCTCTTGACTGGAAGGGAATTCGATGTCCAATGCGTCGTTTCGTCCGCGCCACCGTGCGCTCTGCATCCTGGGTGCATCGGCACTCACCTCGCTATTGCTGGCAACGCCGGCATTTGCCGGGGATGTCTACCTGGGCGGCCTGGCTACCGCGCAGACCCACCAGAAGTTCATCGTGACCTACAAGGACGGCAGCAGCGCCCTGAGCAGCCCGAGCGTGTTGACCACCTCGTTGCGCAGCGCGGCACGTGCGCTTCCGGCCAAGGCCGGCAAGCCGCTGGGCCTGAACAGCGTGCGCCGCCTGGCGGTGGGGCCGGAACTGGTCCAGGCCGACCGCGCGCTGGATCGCGCCGAAGCCGAAACCCTGATGCGTCAGCTGGCCGCCGACCCCAACGTGCAGAGCGTGGAAGTGGACCAGATCCTGCACGCCACGCTGACCCCCAACGACACCCGCCTGTCCGAGCAATGGGCCTTCGGCACCACCAACGCCGGCCTCAACATCCGCCCGGCCTGGGACAAAGCCACCGGTGCCAACGTCGTGGTCGCAGTGATCGACACCGGCATCACCGCCCACGCCGATCTCAGCGCCAACATCCTGCCGGGCTACGACTTCATCAGCGACGCCACCACCGCGCGCGATGGCAACGGGCGCGACAGCAACCCGGCCGACGAAGGCGACTGGTATGCCGCCAACGAATGCGGTAGCGGCATTCCCGCCGACAATTCCAGCTGGCACGGCACCCATGTGGCCGGCACGGTGGCTGCGGTGACCAACACCACCACCGGCGTGGCGGGGACCGCCTATAACGCCAAGGTCGTGCCGGTGCGCGTACTCGGCAAGTGCGGCGGTTCGCTGTCGGATATCGCAGACGCCATCGTGTGGTCTTCTGGCGGCAGCGTGAGCGGCGCGCCAGCCAATGCCAATCCGGCCGAAGTGATCAACATGTCGCTCGGCGGCGGCGGCACCTGTTCGACCACCATGCAAAACGCCATCAACGGTGCGGTCTCGCGCGGCACCACGGTGGTGGTGGCGGCGGGCAACAGCGCGGCCAACGTGTCCGGTTCGTTTCCGGCCAACTGCGCCAATGTGATCGCAGTGGCGGCCACCACCTCGGCCGGCGCAAAGGCCAGCTATTCGAACTTCGGCACCGGCATCGATGTCTCTGCGCCTGGTTCGGGGATTTTGTCCACGCTCAACAGCGGCACCACCACGCCGGGCAGCGCCAGCTACGCCTCGTACAACGGCACGTCGATGGCGTCACCGCATGTGGCCGGGGTCGTCGCCTTGGTGCAGTCGGTCGCGCCGACCGCGTTGACGCCGGCTGCGGTGGAAACGCTGCTGAAGAACACCGCCCGCGCATTGCCGGGTGCCTGCTCGGGCGGTTGCGGTGCGGGCATCGTCAACGCCGATGCGGCGGTGACGGCCGCCATTGCGGGTAACAGCGGTGGCGGTGGTGGCGGGACCGGCAATACCTTGACCAACGGCACGCCGGTCACCGGACTGGGCGCAGCGACAGGTGCGGAGTTGAACTACACCATTACCGTCCCGGCCGGCAGCGGCACGCTGACGGTGACCACCAGTGGCGGGAGCGGCGATGCAGATCTGTACGTGCGCGCCGGCAGTGCGCCGACCGACACGGTTTACACCTGCCGCCCGTACCGCAGCGGCAATGCCGAAACCTGCACCATCACGTCGCCGTCGGGAATCTATTACGTGCGCGTCAAGGCCTACAGCACGTTTTCCGGCCTGACCTTGCGAGCCAGCTACTGAGCGCTCACTAGCTGGGTGCGTTCCCTGGCCATGCCGCCAGGGAACGCTGTCTCCTTCGCTTCACCCCATTCGCGATGTCCCGCCCAGGTCTGCCATTCCGGCAGGCGCAAGCGAGCTGTTGCCGCTCGGCCGGGATGGACACCGGCCAGTCGTTTCGACGGGCCTGGCGCCCGTGCAGTTTCCGACCTCGATCCGCAGCGTGCGGCGAAGGCTCGGCCCTCTCGCCGCAGCTGCGGCACCTCTCCAATAAGGAACGATCGATGTCCAATGTGTCGCAACGTCGTGCGCCCACGCGCGCGCTGGTGGTCCTGGGTGTGTCCGCGCTGACCTCGCTGCTGGCGGTGCCGGCGTTTGCCGGTCAGGTCAATCTTTCCGGGCTGGATTCGCAGCCCACCCTGGACCGCTTCATCGTCAAGTACCGGGACGGTTCCAGCGCCGCGGTGAGCCCGACCTCAATGCGCGCATCGCTCAATTCGGTCGCCACCGCCGTGCCGGCACGCGCCGGCCGTGCGCTGGGCCTGAATCACGTGCGCCGCACCGCACTGGGATCAGAAGTGCTCAAGACCGACCGTAGCCTGGACCGCGCCGAAGCCGAAACGTTGATGCGCCGCATCGCCGCCGACCCCAGCGTGGACTATGTGGAAGTCGACCAGATCATGTACCCGGTGCTGACCCCGAACGACACCCGTCTGTCCGAGCAGTGGGGTTTCGGTACCACCGCCTCCAGCATCAACGTGCGCCCGGCGTGGGACACCGCCACCGGCACCGGCGTGGTGGTGGCGGTCATCGACACCGGCATTACCAGCCACCCGGACCTCAATGCGAACGTGCTGCCGGGCTACGACTTCATCAGCGATGCGGCGCGTGCGCGCGACAACAATGGCCGCGACAACAATCCGGCCGACCAGGGTGACTGGCGCGCTGCCAACCAGTGCGGCAGCGGCGTGGCCGCCGCCAATTCCAGTTGGCACGGCACCCATGTCGCCGGCACCATCGCGGCGGTCACCAACAACAGCACCGGCGTGGCCGGCACCGCATTCAATGCGCGCATCGTGCCGATCCGTGCGCTGGGCCTGTGCGGCGGTACCACCTCCGACATCGCCGATGCGATCGTGTGGGCCTCGGGCGGCACCGTGTCCGGTGTGCCGGCCAATGCCAACCCGGCCGAAGTGATCAACATGTCGCTGGGCGGCAACGGCACCTGCTCGAGCACCTACCAGAACGCCATCAACGGTGCGGTCTCGCGCGGCACCACGGTGGTGGTGGCGGCCGGCAACAGCAATGCCGATGTGGCCAACTTCACCCCGGCCAGCTGCGCCAACGTGATTTCGGTGGCGTCGATCACCTCGGCCGGTGCGCGTTCGAGCTTCTCCAACTTCGGCAGCACCATCGACATCTCCGGCCCCGGCTCGGCGATCCTGTCCACGCTCAACAGCGGCACCACCACCCCGGGCAGTGCCAGCTACGCCTCCTACAATGGGACGTCGATGGCGGCCCCGCACGTGGCCGGTGTGGTGGCGCTGGTGCAGTCGGTGGCCAGCCGTCCGCTGACCCCGGCGGCAGTGGAAACGGTGTTGAAGAACACCGCGCGTCCGCTGCCGGGCGCCTGCTCGGGCGGCTGCGGCGCCGGCATCGTCAACGCGGCCGGTGCGGTCAGCCAGACCCCGTAACAGTGTGCCGACAACATCGATGCCGGCGCTGCTGCCGGCATCACGTCGGGCTTGCCCCGACGCCACTGTCGGTGTTTTGAAACCTGCACTGCCCCGCCTTGCGCGGGGCAGTGTGCGTTCGGGCAGCGGCAGTTGCCGGGCCACCAGGCAGGCCAGGCGGCGCCGGCTGAACGAAGCCCCCGCCCGCGCAGATCGGCCGCTTCAGTGCCGCCTACGGCACGCCGATAGCCACCCCACGTGAGGCAGGTAGGTATGCACGCCCACGCATCAGGCAACGCGCATTGCAGTAGCGTTGGCGCGTTGCCATCCGGGTTGCCAGCTCCTTGGGGGAGGGATGGATTTATGTCGTATCACTCAGTTGGCGCACTGCGCCGCGTTGCATTTGTCTGTGCGTTGTCATGCACGTTTCATGCCGCTGCCGGCGAGGTCAGTTTGCAGGGCTTGAACTCCAGCAGCACGCATCAGCGTTTCATCGTCAGCTACAAGGATCGCGTCGGCAGCAGCCGGGCAACCGGGTTGTCTGCGCCATGGCGCGACATCGCACGCGCCGTGCCGGAAGCGCGCGGACGCGCGTTGGGTCTGTCGGCCACGCGCCGGCTCAGCAGCGGCCCGATGTTGCTGGTGGCCGACCGCAAGCTGGACCGCGTGGATTCGGAAAGCCTGATGCGGCGCCTGGCCGCCGACCCGGCCGTCAAGCGCGTGGAAGTGGACATTTTGATGCGGCCGCTGCTGGTGCCCAACGACCCGGGCGTACCGCAGCAGTGGGCGATGGGCGCGACCGCCGCCAGCCTCAATGTGCGTCCGGCCTGGGACCGTTCCACCGGCAAGGGCATCGTGGTGGCGGTGATCGACACCGGCATCACCAATCATCCGGACCTGGCAGCCAACGTGCTGCCCGGCTACGACTTCATCGCCGCCCCGGCGAGCGCGCGCGACGGCAATGCGCGCGATGCGAGCGCCATCGACCAGGGCGACTGGGCCGCGGCCAACGAATGCGGGCCCGGCGCATCGGCAACCAATTCCAGCTGGCACGGCACGCATGTGGCGGGCATCGTGGCGGCGGTGGGCAACAACGCGGTGGGCGTGGTCGGTACCGCGTTCAACGCCAAGATCCTGCCGCTGCGGGTGCTGGGCCGATGCGGCGGCTACATGTCCGACATCGCCGATGCGATCGTGTGGGCGGCGGGCGGCAAGGTCAGCGGCGTGCCGGCCAACCCGAATCCGGCCACGGTGATCAATCTCTCGCTGGGCGGCACCGGCACATGCTCGACGACGTTGAGCAACGCCATTACCGCGGCGGTGACACGTGGCAGCGCGGTGGTGGTGGCGGCCGGCAACAGCAATATGGATGTCTCCACCAGCGTGCCGGCCAATTGCGCGAATGTGATCGCGGTGGCGGCCACCACCTCGGCCGGCGCCAAGGCGAGCTTCTCCAACTTCGGCAAGGGCGTGGATATCGCCGCGCCCGGGCAATCGATCGTGTCCACGCTCAATACCGGCACCACGGTGCCGGGCAATGCCGCATATGCGGTGTACAGCGGTACCTCGATGGCGGCGCCGCATGTGGCCGGCGTGGTGGCGCTGATGCAGTCGGTGGCGTTGAATCCGCTCACGCCGGCAACGGTAAAAGCACTGCTCAAGAGCAGCGCACGGCCATTGCCGGTGGCCTGCACGCAGGGCTGCGGGGCAGGGCTGGTGAATGCCGATGGCGCGGTGGCGGCGGTGATCGCGTCGACCACCTTGACCCGGAATGTGGCACGCACCGGGTTGAGCGCAGCGCTCTCTGATTCGCTGTATTACCAGGTCAACGTGCCGGCCGGCACACGCTCGCTCAAGGTCACGCTCGCCGGTGGCAGCGGCAATGCTGATCTCTCGCTGCGGGCGGGCGCGTTACCCACCGATGCTGCGTACAGCTGCCGCAGCATGCTGCCGGGCAATGGCGACAGCTGCACGCTGGCTGCGCCTGCGGCAGGCGTCTATTACGTCCGCTTGAAGGCCGCATTGGGCTTTTCCGGCGTCAGCGTCACTGCGGCGTATTGAGTCATCCCGGCGCGCTGTTGTTGCCGTTCCGGGATGCGCTGACGACTGCCGTTCTACGGGCGATCGTCAGCGCAGGCGTGCAGTGCAGCGCAGCATCGGCTGGAGGTCAACATCCAGGCCGATGATCGACTGCGAAGCACTGCGCAAGCCTAAATCTGGGCAAGCGGTGCGCGCACCGGCCGGCACGCGCGGAGTGTGGCGATGCGCTTACTCGCACAGTGAACACGCGCGTGCGGCGAGTGCATGCAATAGCTGCGCGCCTGGCAATTCCAGCAGCAAACCGCGTTGGCCGGCGTTGATCCACAGCGCGGGTGCGTCCAGTGCGGTGGTTTCAACCAGCACCGGCGCCTGCCGTTGCTGGCCGAGCGGGCTGATGCCGCCGACCTTGTAGCCGGTGCGACGCTCGGCATCGGCCACCTCCATCATGCGTGCCGACTTGCCGTTGCAGGCACTGGCCAGTTTCTTCAACGACACCCGGCGATCGCATGGAATCACCACGCACACCGGCTTGTCGTCGACCCATGCCATCAGCGTCTTCAACACGGTGTGCGGTTGCAGCCCCAACGCGTGTGCAGCCTGCAACCCCTTTGCATCGGCATCGGCCTGATAGGCGTACGGGTGCAACACGTAACCCACGCCGGCAGCGTCCAGTGCCTTGGTGGCGCGGGTGGCCTTGCTCATGGCGTCAGAGCGACTCGAAGCGGTTGGCGGCGACGTTCTTGCGCACCTTTTCCGGATTCCAGATGCGCCCGTTCATGGCGATGTACACGCCGGCCGGCAGCGACTGCACCGCGCCGACTGCGCAGCCGATGTTGAACTCGGCATCGGAGCCGCGGAAGCGCGCCGGATTGAGCGCGCCGGTCATCACGATGGTCTTGTCGGCGATCGATTGCAGCACCTTGCCGGTTTCCACCATCGAATCGGTACCGTGGGTGATCAGCACGTGGCGCGTCGGCTGGGCGGCGATGGTGGCGCGCACCAGTTCGCGGTCGGCAGCGGTGATGTGCAGCGAATCCTTGCGGATGATCGGAATCACCGAGAAGCGGAAGGTCACGCCCAGCTCCTTGAGGATCTGGCCGATCTGCGGGTCGCCGATCTGGTAATCCGATTTGTCGTCGAAGTAGATCTTGTCGATCGTGCCACCGGTGGTGACGATCAGGAGGTCTTCCATTGCTGCGGGTCCTTCAAACGGGCGCGGTGCAGGCCGCGCGAGGGCCGTCATGATACGACCCCGGCGCGGGTGCTGCCCAAGCCGGTCAACGTGGAGGGCGCTTGCGGCCGAAGCGCGCCGCCATGCCGGGGCCGCCCACCAATGCCACCACCAGCAGGGCCAGCAGCACTTCCAGCCAGGCCAGCCCACGCGCCTGCGGCTGACTCCAGGCGGCCATCACGCCGTGACTGAACCAGCCCAGCGCGAACACGCCGGCCCAGAAACGCGCACGTGCGCTGCGCAATGCCAGCACGGCCATCAGCGCCGGCGGCACCGCAAACACCAGCAGCGCCGCGACCCGATGGCGGTCGTCGTGAAACCAGCTCACGAACAGCACCGTCAGCGCGATCAGCGTCGCAGTCAGCAGCCAATGCGTGGCGCGCAGGCTCATGGGCTGGCCAGGCGCCGGGCGATATCGGCCACCCGGCGGCCCAGCGCACGCGCCAGCAGCGCTTCGTCCTCGCTCGGTTGCGGGTCGCCGCCGGCACCGGAGACGTGGCTGGCGCCATACGGCGTGCCACCGCTGGTGGTATGGCTGAGCGCAGCCTCGGTGAACGGGATGCCGACGATCAGGCAGCCGTGGTGCAG
This sequence comes from Xanthomonas arboricola pv. guizotiae, assembly GCF_002940205.1. Taxonomy (GTDB): domain Bacteria; phylum Pseudomonadota; class Gammaproteobacteria; order Xanthomonadales; family Xanthomonadaceae; genus Xanthomonas; species Xanthomonas arboricola_C. The sequence continues at coordinate 134,365 of NZ_MDSK01000001.1, read as the reverse complement.
CAGCGGCAGGTGCATCGACAGCAAGGTGGATTCCTGCCCGCCGTGCATCGAGGCGGTGGAGGTGAACACGCCGGCCGGCTTGCCGGCCAGGGTGCCGCTGGCCCATTCGGCGCCCAGGCTGTCGAGGAAATGCTTCATCGGCGCGGCCATGTTGCCGAAGCGGGTCGGGCTGCCCAGCAGCAAACCGCTGCATTCGGACAGATCGGCCTTGTCCACATACGGCGCGCCCTCGTCCGGCACCGGCGGGGCGCTGGTCTGGGTCACCGCCGCCACCGGTGGTACCGTGCGCAGCCGCGCGCCCATGCCCGGCACTTCGCCGATGCCGCGCGCGATCTGCCGCGCCAGCCGCGCCACCGAACCGCCACGGCTGTAATACAGCACCAGAATCTCCGCCATCGCGCATCCACCGCCTGTGTGAGTTGCCGCAGTATCGGCCAAGCCACCGCCTGCCTGCACGCCGCAGTTGCGGCAAGGCCGCGATAACGGCGCATCGGGTACCCTTGCGCGATGTTGCGCGTGAACAAAATCCACCAATGGAAAGAACGGCTGCGCGACCGCGCGCGGACGGTCAGCTTCGGGCGCTTCCTGTGGCGCCGCTTTCTCGACGACCGCCTGTTCCAGGCGGCCGCCTCGCTCGCTTACACCACGGTGTTCGCGCTGGTGCCGCTGGCGATCGTGGTGTTCGGGGTGCTGTCGGCGTTCCCGGCCTTCAACGAGTGGAAGGACGCGCTGACCGACTTCATCTTCAACAACTTCGTGCCCGGCGCGGCACGCTCGGTGCAGAACTACCTCAATCGTTCGCTGGAGGATCTGGGCAAGTTCACCGTGGCTGGCATGGTCGCGCTGGTGGCCTCGCTGCTGATCACCCTGCACAGCATCGAGCAGACCTTCAACAGCATCTGGCGGGTGGCCGCCGCACGGCCGAAGGTGACGCGCTTCCTGATCTACTGGACGGTGCTGACCCTGGGCACGATGCTGGCCGCCGCCTCGATGGCGATGGCCGCCTACGTGTTCGCGCTGCCGCTGTTCCGCACCACCGAAGGCCAGTGGCTGGCCGAATTCGCCTGGCGGCTGGCGCCGATGGCGGTGGAGTTCGTCTGCATCGTGCTGATCTACCGCGTGGTGCCGCAGCATGGGGTACGCCTGCGGCATGCGCTGCCGGGCGCGTTGCTGGCGGTGATCCTGATGGAAATCGTCAAATGGGGCTTCGGCTTCTATCTGGGCAATTTCCAGACCTACCAGCGCATTTACGGCGCGCTGTCGGCGCTGCCCATCCTGTTGCTGTGGATCTACCTGAGCTGGGTCTCGGTGCTGCTGGGCGCCTCCCTGGCTTCGTCGATGGCGGCATTCCGCTACCAGCCCGAAGCCATGCGGCTGCCGCCGGGCTTCGAGATCTATGGCCTGCTGCGCCTGCTCGGCCGCTTCCGCCAGGCACGCATCCACGGCAACGGCCTGGACGAAGACCGCATCCTGGCGCTGGAGCCGATGCTCACCGACACGCTGATGCAGGAGTTGCTGTGCGAACTCAAACGCATCCGCCTGCTGCGCCGCGACGAGCGCGGCCAATGGCTGCTGGCGCGCGACCTGGACGTGGTGCCGCTGGCCGAACTCTACGAAAGCTGCCAGCTGCGCGTGCCGATCGAAGACCGCCCCCTGCCGTGCCGCGACGATGCCTACGGCCAGGCCGCTGCCGCTGCGCTGCAACAACTGCGCCAACCCTTGCGCAGCGTGCTGGCGCAACCGGTCGGCGACCTCTACACCCACCTTCCCGGAGACCTCCCATGACCGTGCGCCTTGTGCGCGGCGCCTGTGCGCTGCTGTTGCCGCTGTTGCTGCTGACCGCCTGCAAGCCCACCGGCGAGGGCACGCCCGCCGCCGGCGGTGCAGCGCCGGCGACCACCGCACCGACGCCGCAAAAGCCGGCCGCCCCCGCCGACCCGGCCAGCCCAACCGACACCGCGGTGGTGCAGCAGACCGCCGAAATGCCCAAGCTGTCGCTGCCGACCGTGACCGGCGCTGCCTATGACCTGGCCGCGCATCGCGGCAAGTGGGTGGTGGTCAATTTCTGGGCCACCTGGTGCGCGCCATGCCTGAAGGAAATGCCCGAGCTGTCGGCGCTGCATACCATGCGCGACAGCATCGAAGTAGTGGGCCTGGCCTATGAAGACATCAGCAGTGCCGACATGCAGGTGTTCCTGAAGGACCACCCGGTGTCGTACCCGATCGCCATCCTCGACCCCTACCAGCCGCCGCAGGACTTCGCCACGCCGCGCGGCTTGCCGATGACGTATCTGATCGGGCCGGACGGAAAGGTGGCCAAGCAGTTCCTCGGCCCGGTGACCGCACGCGACATCGAAACGGCGGTCGGCATCACCGGCAAGGCCGGCTGATGCAGGCGGCGCGCTTCATCGTCACCGGCGCGGTGCAGGGCGTGTGGTTCCGCGCCTCCACCCGCGAGCGTGCGGTTGCGCTGGGTCTGCATGGGCATGCGCGCAACCAGCCCGACGGCAGCGTGGAGGTGGTCGCTGCCGGGACCGACGCCGCGCTGGACGCGCTGGAAGCCTGGCTATGGCAAGGCCCGCCGGCGGCCAGGGTCGCGGCGGTGACCCGCACGCCCTGCGCGCCGCCGCCGACTGAAGCATTTGTAACTGGCTGAGTCGCTGCCAGCCGGGCAGGCCAACAGACTTGCGATGCGTCGCCGATAACCTTCTCAGCGCGATCAGGCGTGCAGGGGGAATATATGGCCGCTCCATCTCAAGATCACACCGACGGGCGCGCACTGCCTGCCCACCACCGCAACCGTCGCCTGGCGCAGCTGGCGCCATGGCTGTATTTGGGCATCCTGTCGGGCAGCGGCTGGTTGCTGTTTCAGCAGCCGCAGACCCGTGTGCTGCAGCCAGGGCAGGCGGCCACCAGCTGGCTGCTGGCCTGGATCTTCGGCGGCATCGTGATCGCTGCAGTGCTGTGGAGCCTGAAGCTCGCACGCCACGGCCTGGGCGCGCCCGCGGCCAGCTATCCGCTATCTGCGCGTCTGCCCGATTCCTGGGCCGACGCCTACGCGGCGCTGTTGCGCCCGGCCCCCGCGGCGCCGCTGTCGGCGTCCAGGCCGGATCCTGCCGGCAGCCAGCGCGGCGCAGCCTGGCACCGTTTCGGCGGCGGCATGCTCAGCGTGGAGAATTTCGATCCCAACGACGCCACCCGCGCGCCCTGGGACACCTTCGATGCCCAGGCCTGCATCGCGCGTCTGGACGATCTCCGTCCGGCCTGGCAGAACGCCACCGCCAACCGCGCGCTGCAACAGGAGCGTCGCTACTGGCTGGATGTGGTGCTGTCGCTGCTCGACCACGGCGTGATGCGCCCGCTGCAGGACGGCTACCTGCCCGACACCGCCACGCTGCGCACCGAACGTTTCCTGCTTGGCGCCGATGCCGGCCCGATCGTCCTGGCCGAAGTGCCGGCACTGTTCGCACGCCGCCTGGCGCTGGCGATCGAGACCATGCCGGCCCCGCAGCGCGAGGCCGCCGGCGTCCAGTGGCGTCTGCTGCAGCAATTGCACGGCCTGGTTGCCGAGAGCCGCATGCTGGACGAGCGCTCGCAGGTCATCCAGGTGCTGGCGTGGAATCCGGATGTGGACCTGGACCAGGTCGAAGTGGCCTACATCCTGGCTGCCGAGTACCGCCAGGGCATGCGCGACTGGTTGCGCCGCGCCGCGCTGGTGCGTTTGCCCGACAGCGCGCTACGCCTGGACGAAGTGCTGCTGTCGTCCTGCAGCCCGCTCGGCGCGCAGGCCGACGACGTCGACTACATTGAAGCGATGCGCCCGCTGCATCGCGGTTTCATGCAGCTGTTCAGTCAGCGCCTGAGCCAGTTGGTGCTGCAGGCCGAGCAAGCCGAACGCCAGGCCGGCCTGTATCCGTTGCCGCGCGCCACCGCGGCCAGCGACGAGATCTCTCAGGACTGGCCGGCGTAATCGTCGATCGGTTCCAGCACGCCGTAACGTTCCTTTTGCGGCTTGCCGTCCAGTGGCGGCAGCTGCAGCGTGTCATCTGGCACCGCGGTGTCCGGGAGTCGATCCAGCAGATTGCGGATCAGGCTCAACCGGCCGCGCTTCTGGTCGTTGAAATCCACCAGCGTCCACGGCGCGTCCGGCGTATGCGTCACCTCGAGCATGCGCTCACGCGCGGCGGTGTAGGCCTCGTACTTGCTGCGTGACTGCAGGTCCACCGGCGACAGCTTCCAGCCCTTGAGCGGATCTTCCTGGCGTTCGGCAAAGCGCTGTTCCTGCTCGGCCTGATCCACGCACAGCCAGTACTTGAACAACAGGATGCCGTCGTCGACCAGCAGTTGTTCGAAGCGCGGCGCCTGCTCCAGGAACGCGTCGTATTGCCCGTCGGTGCAATAGCCCATCACCCGTTCCACGCCGGCGCGGTTGTACCAGCTGCGATCCATCAGCACCAACTCGCCGGCCGCTGGCAGGTGCGCCACATAGCGCTGGAAATACCATTGCGTGCTTTCGCGGTCGTTGGGTGTCGGCAACGCCACCACCCGGCACTGGCGCGGGTTCAGATGGCTGGCGATGGCCTGGATCACACCGCCCTTGCCGGCGGTGTCGCGGCCTTCCACCAGTACCAGCGCGCGCTGGTTGGTATGCCGCAGCCAGCGCGCCATGTTGACCAGTTCCAGCTGCAGCGGTGCCAGCAACTTCTTGTAGGCCTTGCGTTTCAGGTGCGACATGCGCGTTCCAGCAGCGATGGAGCGCGCAGGCTATTCGCCCAGGCGTGGACGCAGTGTCGCCAGATTGCAGGGCTTGGTCCGCGCATCCAGCTGCGCACGCACGATCTTTTCCCAGGCCGTGCGGCAGGCCGAGGTGGAGCCGGGCAGGCAGAACACGAAACTGTGATTGGCCAGCCCCGCAAACGCGCGCGACTGCAGCGACGAGGTGCCGATTTCGTCGACACTGACCGCGCGGAACAACTCGCCGAAACCGGGCATGGTCTTGTCCAGCAGCGGCGTGATCGCCTCCGGTGTGCTGTCACGGCCGGTAAAACCGGTGCCACCGGTGATCAGGATGCCATCGACCTGCGCATCGGCGATCCAGCCGGACACGATCGCACGCATGCGGTAACGGTCGTCCGGGCACAGCGCACGTTCGTGCAGCACGTGGCCTTCGTGGGTGAGCGCATCGGCCAGGTAGTCGCCAGAGCGGTCATCAGCCAGGGTGCGGCTGTCGGACACGGTCAGCACGCACAGGCGCAAGGGAATGAAATCGAGATTGGAAGGCATGCGCGCAGCCTAGCGAGCCTGGACGGCCGGGTACAGCGCCGCGGTGTGAAGTTGCACGGAGCGCCTGACTATCGGGCACGGACTGATGCATTGCCGTTAGCCCCTCTCCTGCGGGAGAGGGGTGAGGGTACGGTCGAGCAGTGTGATTGCCGCAGACGTAGCCTCATCCCGCGCTACGCACCACCTGTCCTCCACGAAGGGGGAGCAATGTCCCGACGCGAGAAGGGAATACAGCGTCGATGCGTATCCGCCGCTTTGGGCAGCGTTTTCAGCCATGCCATCTCAGGCCAACACAGCAGCGAGGCCAACTCGCAGCACCCAATAAACCAAGTCAGGCACCAACGACTAAACCTCCAGCCATCCACTGCGCTGAGCAACACCACGCAGCAGCGCGGCCAGGTCATCCGCAAATCCATCCATATCGAACAGGCCACTGCGCAGGCGTTGCTCCGCCAGCTGCGCACGCACGACACGCAAGGCCTCCGCATTGCTCGCCAGCTCGATCGCTTTGGACACGAACGCAGCATCATCGGCCACATTCATTTCATGAAGCCCCAGATGCTGATTGAGGCTGCCAGCCACGCGTGCAGCGAATGTCTCACCTGGCGTGGTCAATACCGGGCATCCTGCCCATAACGCATCGGAAGCGGTGGTGTGCGCGTTGTACGGATGCGTATCCAAAAACAGGTCCGCATGCCGATAGCGTGCCAGATACTGCGGATGCGGCAACTTCGGCATGAATACCAGGCGCTGCGCATCCACGCCCTGTGCCTGTGCGGCCGCACGCAGTCGTGCGTCGGCCTGGCCCGGGCCGGACAGCAGCCACAGCACGCTATCGGGCACCGCACGCACCACCGCCAGCATGCGCGCCATGCTGCGTGGATTGAACTTGTAACTGTTGTTGAAGCAGCACAGCACCGCCCCGTTCTCGGGCAACCCGCACTGCGCACGCGATGGCGGCTCGGCAAGCGTGCGCGAGGTGTCGGACGGCTGAAACGCGCGCGGCAGGCGCAGCACCTGTTCGCTATAAAACGGCTGCAGCGACGGCGGCAATGCAACGGCGTCGCCCAGCGCATAGTCCATCCACGGCGCGCCCGAAGTGCCCGGATACGCCAGCCAATTGAGCTGCACCGGTGCCGGCCGCAGCGCGAACACTTCCGGACGTCCGCCACCGCCCCAGCCACGCAGATCGAACAGCAGGTCGATGCCCTGGTCGCGGATGTGCTGCGCGGTCGCCAGATGCCCTAGCGCGGTGACGTCGTGCAACTGCGTGGCCTGTGCCAGGCGCGCGCGAATCTCGCTGCCGTCGTCATGGCTGGTCGCAAACAGGTGCAGCTGCAGGTCCGGCTGACGTCGCTGCAGCGCTTCGAACAACGCCACGGTCAGCAAGCCGGTGGGATGCGCGCCGAAGCCGTTGGAGACGAAGCCGAGCTGCAGTGCGCCGTGGCTGCGCACCATTGCCGCTGGCAGCGGGCGCAGAGACGCGGCAATCGCCTGCGCACGGGTGCGGGCGCACGCAAGCTGCTCTGCAGCACTGGCGTCCTCGCTCAGGAAGGCGAACGGTTCCACCGCGGCAGCGCCCTGGGCCACGGCGCTGCGCACCTGCGCAGCGAGCGCATCCAGCTCGCGCCAGTCGCACAGGCGGCGTTGCCAGTTGAGCAGTTGCGCAGCGATATACGGCTCGTCGGGCAGCAGTTGGTGCGCACGCGTATACGCGGCCGCGGCAGCTTCGGCCTGGCCTGCATCTTCCAATGCATGCCCCAGCCACAGCGCGATGCCCGGATGCTGCGGCACCAGGTCCGATGCCTGCTGCAACAACGCTGCCGCGTCGGCATGCCGTTGCTGTGTCCAGCGCACCCGGCCAAGCCGCGCCACCGCTTCCGGATGGCCCGGCTGCAGTGCAAGCGCGCGTTGTACCGCGGCCTCGCCTGCAACGATTGCGCCCATGCCGAGCTCGGCATCGGCCAGCATCAGCCAGGCGATGAAATCGCCCGGCTGGCGTCGCACCGCCTCGCGCAGCTGCAGCAGCTCGCGCGGGACCTGCGCACTCACGGGCTGTCGCTCAACCGTGCCAGTTCGTCGGCCTGATGCTCGTGCAGCAGTCGTGCGATCAGTGCATCCAGATCGCCTTCGATGATGTTGGGCAGGTCGTACAGCGTCAGGCCTTCCACGCGGTGGTCGGTGATGCGGCCCTGCGGGAAGCTGTAGGTGCGGATGCGCTGGCTGCGGTCGCCGCTGCCCACCTGCAACTTGCGCGTCTGCGCTTCGGCGGCGGCCGCCTTGCTGCGTTCGGCTTCCACCAACTGCGCCTTCAGCCGCTTCATCGCCTTGTCGCGGTTGGCGTGCTGGCTGCGTTCGGTCTGGCATTCCACCACCACGCCACTGGGCACATGGGTGATGCGGATCGCCGACTCGGTCTTGTTGACGTGCTGGCCGCCGGCACCGGACGAGCGGAAGGTGTCCACCTTCAGGTCGGCCGGGTTGATCACGATCTCTTCCACATCGTCGGCTTCGGGAATGATCGCCACCGTCGCAGCCGACGTGTGGATGCGGCCCTGTGATTCGGTCGCCGGCACGCGTTGCACGCGGTGGGTACCGGATTCGAACTTCAAGCGCGAATACGCGCCGCGTCCGACCACCCGCGCCACCACTTCCTTGTAGCCGCCGTGTTCGCCGGGGCTGTCGGATTCGATTTCCACCCTCCAGCCCTGGCGCTCGGCGTAGCGTGCGTACATGCGGAACAGGTCGCCGGCAAAGATCGCCGCTTCGTCGCCGCCGGTGCCGGCGCGCACTTCCAGGAACAGGTTGCCGTCGTCGCGCGGGTCGCGCGGCACCAGCAGCAAGGCCAGTTGCGCATCCAGTTCTTCCAGGCGCGCCTGTGCGGCGGCGATCTCCTCTTCGGCCAGCTCGCGCATTTCCGGGTCGTTGCGCATGGCTTCGGCTGCGCTCAGGTCGGCCTTGGCGCGCGCTTCGTCTTCCAGTGCCACCGCGACCGGCTCCAGCTGCGACAGTTCGCGCGACAACGTGCGGAACCTGTCGTTGTTGCTGACCACCTCGGGGTCGGAGAGCAGGTGCTGCAGTTCTTCGCGGCGCTCGGCCAGCGCTTCGAGCTTACGGCGCAGGGTCGGCGTCATCGGTCCTCACGATCGGGGTGGCTACAGGGGGGTGTCGGTAACCCGGCTTTTCCGGAAACAGCCGGTCGGCCGCGCTGGTCAATTCCAGGTCGTTGTTGAGCGCGGCATCGCGCAGCGCGGCGGTGGGCGGATGCAGCAGCCGGTTGGTCAGCGCATGCGCCAGCTGGTCCAGTACTTCGTCGGCCGGCTTGCCGTTGTACAATTGCTGGCGCGCCTTGGCCAGCAGTTCGTCGCGGGTGCTGTCGCCGAACGCGCGCAGGCGCTTGAGCGGCGCCTGGCGCGCGTTGGCCTGCAAGGCTTCGACATAGCGAGCCACCTGCAGGTCGATGATGACTTCGGCTTGGTCGGCGGCTTCGCGGCGGCCGCGTCGGTTGTCTTCGACCGCGCGTTCCAGATCGTCCACCGTGTACAGGTAGGCGTCGCCGAGTTCGGCCACGGAGGCTTCGATATCGCGCGGCACCGCCAGGTCGAACAACAGCATCGGCTTGCGTTTGCGCGCGCGCAGCGCCTGTTCCACCTGCGTGCGCGTCACGATCGGCTCGCGCGCGGCGGTGGCCGAGAACACCACGTCGGCTTCGGCCAGATGGCGGTCCAGATCGCTCAGCGGCAGCGCGTAACCGCCGTGCTGGCTGGCCAGCGTCTGCGCATGCGCAAGCGTGCGATTGGCGATCAACAGGCGGCGCACGCGGCCTTCGCTCAGATGCTTGGCCGCAAGCTCGATGGTTTCGCCCGCGCCGATCAGCAGCACGGTGGATTCATTGAGCCGCGCGAAGGATTCCTGCGCCAGTCGTACCGCAGTGGAGGCCACCGACACCGGATTGGCACCGACGCGGGTATCGGTGCGCGCCCGCTTGGCGACCGAGAAGGTCTGCTGAAACAGGCGGTCCAGCCCGCTACCCAGCGCGCCATGTGCACGGGCCACGGCCCAGGCATCCTTCACCTGGCCCAGGATCTGCGGCTCGCCCAGCACCATCGAGTCCAGCCCTGTGGCGACGCGGAACAGGTGGCGCACCGCCGCTTCCTCCTGATGCTGATAGAGGTAACCGCTCAAGCCCGGCGCATGGGTTTCCAGCCAGCTCACCAGGCTGTGCGGGTCGTCGGACATCGCATACAGCTCGGTGCGGTTGCAGGTGGACAGCAGCGCGGCCTCGCTCACCTGCGGCAACGCGCGCAGGGATTCGAGCGCGCGCGGCAACGCGTCACCTGCGAACGCCGCGCGTTCGCGCAGGTCCACAGGTGCGGTCTGGTGATTCAGTCCGAGCACCCACAACGTCATTGTTCAGTTGCTTGCGATAAGCTGGCGGCCATTCAGGGCCCCATTTTACGGCCCGGTTGCCCCCGATGCCTGTACCGATTCGCATCCTGTGTGTTCTTTTGCTGGTCGCAGTCTCCGCCAGTGCCACTGCAGTACCCAAGAAAGCACCGCCCGCGCCACCGCCCGGTCGCGCCGGCGCCAACTCGCTGGAGCCGGTGCTCGCCGGCGAATTCGCCTTGCAGGCCGGGCAGTTGGACGATGCCGCCCGCGCCTACCTGGATGCCGCCAGGGCCGAGGCCGGCGACGCCGGGTTGGCCGAACGCGCCGCCCGCATCGCCATGCTGGCCAACGACGACCCGCGTGCGATCGAGGCCCTGGCGCTGTGGCGCTCCCGCGCACCGGCGTCGATGTCCATGCGCAGTACCGAAGCCTCGCTGGCCCTGCGCCGCAACGACCTGCGTACCGCCCGCCGTGACCTGCTCGGCCTGCTCAAGGAGCCCGACCCGCGCGGCTGGCGCTTCGCCCTGATCGCCCTGGCCAACGGCGGCCGCGAGCCGGAAGCCTCCGCCGACGTGCTCGAAGACCTGGTCAAGGCCGGCGCCATCCCCAACCAGATCGAAGCCTGGCAGGAATTCGGCCGGCTCGCCCTGCGCATGGAGCGCCCGGCGCTGGCCAAGCGCATCGTCGACGAAGTGGTGCGCCGCTTCCCCGAAGAGCCGCGCGTGGCCTTGTTGCACGCCACCCAGTTGCAGCAGGAAGGCAAGAACGACGAAGCGCTGGCACTGCTGAAGAATGTCGAGCCGCAGGCGGTCAAGGATTCGGAGCTGCGCGGCGCGCTGGCCTTTGCCTACGACGCCATGGGCCAGACCGAAGCCGCCGCGCGGGTGTTGTCGACCGGGCCGCAGGACACCCAGACCTACGGGCTGCGTGCCTCCATGCTGGCCAAGGAAAAGGATCGCACCGCGCTGGAAGCGCTGTACGGCGAGCTCAAGCGCAACGCCACCAAGCCCGACCCGGACCGCCGCCTGCTGCTCGGCAAAATCGCCGAATTCCTCAAGCGCTACGACGAGGCAGTGGAGTGGTATCGCGGCGTGCCCGGGGGGCCGCAGCTGAGCGAAGCGCGCCTGCGCGCCGCCAGCGCCCTGTACGAGCTGGGCCGCAAGCCCGAGGCGCTGGCCGAAGCGCGCGCATTGCAGAGCGATGCCAGCGCCGACGACGACGCGCGTCGCGACGCCTACGTGCTCGAAGCCGAGCTGCACCAGCGCGCCGACGATGCAGCGGGCGAACTGGAGGCCTTCGAGCGCGGCCTGGCCGCCTATCCGGACGACGGCGCGCTGCTGTACGCCCGCGGCCTGGCCTGGGAGCGCCGCGACGATGTCGCGCGTGCCGAGGCCGACCTGCGCAAGATCCTGGTGGCCGAACCGGAAAACGTGGCGGCGCTGAACGCGCTGGGCTATACCCTGGCCGACCGCACCACCCGCTACAAGGAAGCGCTGGCGCTGATCGACCGCGCCCGTACCGCCGACCCGGACAACCCCGCAATCGTCGACAGCTACGGCTGGGTGCTGTATCGCATGGGCCGCACCAAGGAAGCCCTGGTGCAGCTGCGCCGCGCCTGGGCGCTGGTCAAGGACCCGGAAATCGCCGCGCACGTGGGCGAGGTGCTGTGGGTCAGCGGCAAGCAGGACGAAGCGCGGCGCTACTTCGATGAAGCGCGGCGTCTGGATCCGGACAACCGCGCGCTGCAGCGTGCGGTGGAAAAATTCGGGCTATGAGCGGGACGATCCGAACACTGGCCCTGGGCGGGCTGGTGCTGCTCGGGCTGTCGGGCTGCGTCAGCGTGCCGCGCGGGCAGGGCAGTGGCGGCGCGGTGGTCGAGCAGGTTTCCGACGGGGCGCGGCAGGCCGAAGCCGCACGCCAGGCCTGGCTGCAGGCGCATCCGGCCTGGTCGTTCCAGGGCCGGGTGGCGATCAGCAAGGGCAGCAACGGCGGTAGCGGCCGCATCGACTGGCAGCAGGACGGTGCGCAGTACCGCGTGCAGCTCAGCGCGCCGGTGACCCGGCAGAGCTGGGTGCTCACCGGCGATACCGCCAGCGGCGGCGGACGCCTGGAAGGGCTGGACGGCGGCCCGCGCAGCGGTCCGGATGCCGAGCAGGTGCTGCTGGAAGCGACCGGCTGGACCATCCCGGTCAAGCAGATGCCGGACTGGGTGCGCGCGCTGCGCATCGCCGGCGCCGAGCGCGCGGATCTGGATGCGGCCGGGCGGCCGCGTACCTTGCAGCAGGATGGCTGGACGATCGATTTTCTTGCCTGGGCGCCGGCCGGCGCCGGGCAACCCGAGCTGCCGCAGCGCATCGAAGCCCGCAACGGCGAGGCCAAGGTGCGCCTGTTGGTCGATCAATGGACGGTATCGCCCTGATGTCCGCGGTGGAGACGGGCTGGTCGGCGTGGCCCGCGCCGGCCAAGCTCAACCTGTTCCTGCAGATCGTCGGGCGCCGCGCCGATGGCTATCACCTGCTGCAGACCGTGTTCCGGCTGCTGGATTGGGGGGACACCATTCATCTTCGTGTGCGCAACGACGGGCTGATCCGGCGCATCGGCGACAGCCTGCCCGGCGTGGCGGAAGCCGATGACCTGGTCATCCGGGCCGCGCGCCTGCTGCAATCCAGCGCGGGCACGCAGGCCGGCGCCGACATCCGGGTCGACAAGCGCATCCCCGCCGGCGGCGGCTTCGGCGGCGGATCGTCGGATGCCGCCACCGTGCTGGTCGCGCTGAATGCCTTGTGGGGCCTGGGCTTGCCGGTCCGGACGTTGGCCGACCTGGGGCTGCGGCTGGGCGCCGACGTGCCGGTGTTCGTGCGCGGTCACAATGCCTGGGCCGAGGGTGTCGGCGAGCGACTGACCCCGATCGGTCTCCCGGCAGCGTCCTACGTGCTGGTCGATCCGGGAATTCACGTGTCCACCCCGGTCTTATTTCAATCACGGGAATTGACGCGGGATGCTGCGCCCGTGAAAATAGCGGACTTCGCTTCGGGTTCCCTGCTGGACAATGCGTTCGAGCCGGTCCTGCGGCGCCGTGAACCCGCCATCGAGGCAGTGTTCCAGGCGCTGTCCAGGATCGGGACGCCGCGTTTGACCGGGTCAGGGGGCGGGTGTTTCGTCGAATTCGCCACGCGCGCTGCTGCAGAGCAGGCCATGGCGCAGTTGCCGGGCAGCCTGAGGGCGTGGGTCGTGGAAGGTGCAGCGCACTCGCCACTGCTCGACGCGCTGGATGCGAGACAGGTTTGATGCAGGGGCGTCGCCAAGAGGCCCAAGGCACCAGGTTTTGATCCTGGCATTCGTAGGTTCGAATCCTACCGCCCCTGCCAGTTGTTGATGCAGGTCCCTCTGCAACAGTGGTACATGCAGGTCCCCTGCAACAGCCGTATATGCAGGTCCCTCTGCAACAGCCCGCACATCCATGTGCGGGGATTCAACGAAAAGCCCGGCATTTGGTCGGCTTTGTCCAGCTCCATCATCGCCCGCACGCTCTTTGCCGCCGCCCGAGAGATCCCATGCAAGACCAACGTAACCTGCTGGTGTTCTCCGGCAATGCCAACAAGCCGCTTGCCCTGAGCATCTGCAAGGAGCTCGGCGTCCGCATGGGCAAGGCGCTGGTCACGCGCTTCTCCGATGGCGAGGTACAGGTCGAGATCGAAGAAAGCGTGCGCCGGCAGGAAGTGTTCGTGATCCAGCCGACCTGCGCGCCGAGCGCGGAAAACCTGATGGAGTTGCTGGTGCTGATCGACGCGCTCAAGCGCGCCAGCGCCGCGTCGGTGACTGCGGTGATCCCGTATTTCGGCTATTCGCGCCAGGACCGCCGCATGCGCTCCTCGCGCGTGCCCATCACCGCCAAGGTCGCCGCCAAGATGATCTGCGCGATGGAGGCCGACCGCGTGTTGACGGTCGATCTGCACGCCGACCAGATCCAGGGCTTCTTCGACGTCCCGGTCGACAACGTCTATGCCTCGCCGCTGCTGCTGGCCGACATCTGGCGCGCCTACGGCACCGACAACCTGATCGTGGTGTCGCCCGACGTGGGCGGCGTGGTGCGCGCGCGCGCGGTGGCCAAGCGTCTGGACGATGCCGATCTGGCCATCATCGACAAGCGCCGTCCGCGCGCCAACGTCGCCACCGTGATGAACATCATCGGCGACGTGCAGGGCAAGACCTGCGTGCTGGTCGACGACCTGGTCGATACCGCCGGGACCCTGTGCGCCGCCGCCGCGGCGCTGAAGCAGCGCGGCGCGCTCAAGGTCGTGGCCTACATCACCCACCCGGTGCTGTCCGGCCCGGCAGTGGACAACATCAACAATTCGCAGCTCGACGAGCTGGTGGTCACCGACACGATTCCGCTGAACGAAGCCGCGCGCACCTGCGCCAAGATTCGTCAGCTGAGCGTGGCCGAACTGCTGGCCGAGACCATTCGCCGTATCGCCTTCGGCGAGTCGGTGAGTTCGCTCTACGTCGACTGATGCCGCATTCGGCGCCCGGAGTTCCGGGTGCCGGTACTACGTCTCGCCTGGTCGCGGGTGAGACGCTTCATCGCCGCGAGGCGATATTCCAAACCAGGTAGTGAAATCCAATGGCAAAGACACATGAAATCAAGGTCGAGCGCCGCGCGAACGAGGGGAAGGGTGCGAGCCGCCGCCTGCGTCACGCTGGCGTCATTCCGGCCATCGTTTACGGTGGCGAACTCGAGCCGGTCAGCATCCAGCTCGACCACGAGCAGATCTGGCTGGCCCAGCAGAACGAGTGGTTCTACTCGTCGATCCTCGACCTGAACCTCAATGGCGACGTGCAGCAGGTACTGCTGCGTGACATGCAGCGCCATCCGTTCAAGCAGCTGATCATCCATATCGACTTCCAGCGCGTCAGCGCCAACGAGAAGCTCAGCGCCGCCGTGCCGCTGCACTTCGTCAACGAAGCAAGCTCGCCGGCCGGTAAGTCCAGCGAAGTGGTCGTGACCCACGAGCTGAACGAAGTTCAGGTCGTCTGCCTGCCGAAGGATCTGCCGGAGTTCATCGAAGTGGACCTGGGTGCCCTGGAAGTGGGCAACGTGATCCACTTGTCCGAGATCAAGCTGCCGGCAGGTGTGGAAATCCCGGAACTGAAGCTGGGCAAGGAGCACGATGTGGCGGTGGTTGCTGCCAAGCACGTGCGGATCGAGGAAGAAGACGCTGCCGGTGAAGAAGGCAGCGAAGGCGCCGAGACCAAGTAAGCCGTCGGCCGATCCCCCGCACTGCGCGGGATCGGCTGCGGTCACTGGCATGTCTGCACTCCGCCTGATTGTCGGACTCGGGAATCCCGGTCCGGAACACGCGCAAACCCGGCACAACGCCGGGTTTCGTTTCGTCGATGCCCTGGTCGAGCGCCATGGCGTGCGCTGGGGCCTGGATGCCAAGTTGTTCGGCGAGACCGCCAAGGTCGAGATCGCCGGCCAGCCGGTCTGGCTGCTCAAGCCGGCCACCTTCATGAATCTCAGTGGCAAGTCAATCGTCGCCGCGTTGCGGTTCTGGAAGATCGAGCCGGAACACCTGCTCGTCGCCCACGACGAACTGGATCTGGCGCCGGGTACGGCGCGGCTCAAGTTCGATGGCGGACACGGCGGACAAAACGGCTTGCGCGACACCATTCGCCTGCTCGGGCACGGCAAATTTCATCGTTTACGCGTCGGCATTGGCCATCCCGGTCATAAGGACCGTGTGGTGCCCTGGGTGCTGGGGCGGGCAGGGCGCGAGGATGATGCTGCGATCGGCACTGCCATCGACGCTGCCATCGACGTGGTGCCGCTGGTGATGGAAGGTAATTTCAGCGAGGCGATGAAACGGCTGCACACCGAAAAAAAATAGAGAATGGGGAATTGGGAATGGACAGGGCGCTGCTCTTGCCATTCTCCATTCCCGATTCTCCATTCATTGGAAAACCTCATGGGTATCAAATGCGGCATCGTCGGCCTGCCCAACGTCGGCAAGTCGACCCTGTTCAATGCGCTGACCAAGGCGGGCATCGCTGCGGCCAATTTCCCGTTCTGCACCATCGAGCCGAACGTCGGCATCGTGCCGGTGCCGGATCCGCGCCTCAATCAACTGGCTGAGATCGTCAAGCCGCAGAAGCTGATTCCGACCGCGGTCGAGTTCGTCGATATCGCCGGCCTGGTCGCGGGTGCGGCCAGCGGCGAAGGGCTGGGCAACAAGTTCCTGGCGCATATCCGCGAAGTCGATGCGATCACCCACGTGGTGCGTTGCTTCGAAAACGACGACGTCATCCATGTGAACAACAAGGTCGACCCGATCAGCGATATCGAAACCATCGATACCGAACTGGCGCTGGCCGATCTGGACAGCGTGGAAAAGGCGCTCAACCGTGCCGAGCGTAGTGCCAAGGGGGGCGACAAGGACGCTGCGGCGCGCAAGCCGGTACTGGCCAAGTTGCAGGCCGCGCTGTCCGACGGCAAGGCGGGGCGTGCAGCCGGGCTGGACGACGATGAAAAGGCGCTGGTGCGCGATCTGTTCCTGTTGACGCTCAAGCCGGTGATGTACATCGCCAACGTGCTCGAGGACGGCTTCGAGAACAATCCGCACCTGGACGCGGTGCGTCGGCATGCGTCGGCCGAAGGTGCCGAAGTGGTACCGGTCTCGGCGGCGATCGAGGAAGAGCTGTCGCAGCTCGACGACGAGGACCGCGACACCTTCCTGGCCGACCTGGGTCTGGACGAGCCGGGTCTGAATCGCGTCATCCGTGCCGCCTACAAGCTGCTTGGCCTGCAGACCTACTTCACCGCCGGCGTCAAGGAAGTGCGTGCGTGGACGGTCAGGGCTGGCTCGACCGCGCCGCAGGCGGCGGCGGTGATCCATACCGACTTCGAAAAGGGCTTCATCCGCGCCGAGACGATCGGCTTCGACGACTTCATCAAGCACCGCGGCGAAGCCGGCGCGCGCGATGCGGGGCGCCTGCGCCTGGAAGGCAAGGAATACCGCGTGCAGGAAGGCGACGTGCTGCACTTCCGCTTCAACGTCTGACCGGTTGCGCGCGACCCCGATGGTCGCGCGTCTCCGGCACTGACGATTTGCTCAAAATTTTTGTTGACACTGCATGCGTCCCACAACAAAATAACGGGCTGCTTCACCCCGAACCGAATTCGCCTCATCGCGCACCGGTCCGGTAGTAAAAGCTGGAGGGATACCCAAGCGGCCAACGGGGGCAGACTGTAAATCTGCTGGCTTACGCCTTCGGTGGTTCGAATCCACCTCCCTCCACCAGTTTCATGTTGTGGCATGCAGTTCCCGGCGCGGGAGTAGTTCAACGGTAGAACCTCAGCCTTCCAAGCTGATGGTGCGGGTTCGATTCCCGTCTCCCGCTCCATTGAACGCAAATGCATGGCATAATACAAAACTCGCTCACGTAGCTCAGTCGGTAGAGCACCTCCTTGGTAAGGAGGAGGTCGAAGGTTCGATTCCTTTCGTGAGCACCACTACTCAATCGTCTTCAACTCCAAACGATTACCGAGACACGCACCCATGGCAAAAGCTAAATTTGAGCGCACCAAGCCGCACGTGAACGTCGGCACCATCGGTCACGTCGACCATGGCAAGACCACGTTGACAGCCGCGCTGACCAAGATCGGTGCTGAGCGTTTCGGTGGCGAGTTCAAGGCGTACGACGCGATCGACGCGGCGCCGGAAGAGAAGGCGCGCGGCATCACGATTTCGACCGCCCACGTCGAATACGAATCCCCGACCCGTCACTACGCGCACGTCGACTGCCCCGGCCACGCCGACTACGTCAAGAACATGATCACCGGTGCGGCGCAGATGGACGGCGCGATCCTGGTGTGTTCGGCCGCTGACGGCCCGATGCCGCAGACCCGTGAGCACATCCTGCTCTCGCGTCAGGTCGGTGTGCCGCACATCGTGGTGTTCCTGAACAAGGCCGACATGGTCGACGACGCCGAGCTGCTTGAGCTGGTCGAGATGGAAGTGCGCGAGCTGCTCAGCAAGTATGACTTCCCGGGCGATGACACCCCGATCATCCACGGATCGGCGCGTCTGGCGCTGGACGGTGACCAGAGCGACATCGGCGTGCCGGCGATCCTGAAGCTGGTCGAGGCGCTGGATTCGTTCATTCCGGAGCCGACCCGCGACGTCGACCGTCCGTTCCTGATGCCGGTCGAAGACGTGTTCTCGATCTCCGGCCGCGGCACCGTGGTGACCGGTCGTATCGAGCGCGGCATCATCAAGGTCGGCGACGAAATCGAAATCGTCGGCATCCGCGACACCCAGAAGACCACCGTCACCGGCGTGGAAATGTTCCGCAAGCTGCTGGACCAGGGTCAGGCAGGCGACAACGCCGGTCTGCTGCTGCGCGGCACCAAGCGTGACGACGTCGAGCGCGGCCAGGTGCTGTGCAAGCCGGGTTCGATCAAGCCGCACACCGACTTCGAGGCCGAAGTCTACGTGCTGTCCAAGGACGAGGGTGGCCGTCATACCCCGTTCTTCAAGGGCTATCGTCCGCAGTTCTACTTCCGCACCACCGACATCACTGGCGCCTGCCAGCTGCCGGAAGGCGTGGAGATGGTGATGCCGGGCGACAACGTGAAGATGGTCGTGACCCTGATCAACCCGGTCGCGATGGACGAAGGTCTGCGCTTCGCCATCCGTGAAGGCGGTCGTACCGTCGGCGCCGGCGTGGTCGCCAAGATCATCAAGTAAGTGCCTGCATCCAGTCGCCTTGCGGCGGCTGGATTCAAACGAATGGCGGGCCGGCTGAACCGCGGTCCGCCTTCGTTGTCTTGGGGTTTGCGGTAAACGAGTACATACGCCAGTAGCTCAATTGGCAGAGCAGCGGTCTCCAAAACCGCAGGTTGGGGGTTCGAGTCCCTCCTGGCGTGCCACTCCTCTTTCCGGCCCAGCGATTCGGGTCAGATCGGTAACTAGAGCCGGATGAATAGCAAAATCGAGCCTTCCAAAAGCGCGTCTGCTGCCAGCGCCGATATCGTGAAATACGTCATCTCCGCGCTCCTGGTGATCGCGGGGTTGTTTGTGTGGTTCTGGTTTTCTGCGCCCGAGCGCGCCACCCAGTTTGGTGCCTGGACGCCGCAGTTGCGTGCGCTGGCGGTGATCGTGGGGTTGGTGGCGGGTGCGTTCGTGTTTTTGGGAACCGGCAAGGGCCGTGAAGCCCGTGAATTCATGTCCGAATCCAGGTTCGAGTTGCGCAAGGTGGTCTGGCCGACGCGCCAGGAAGCCATTCGCACCACCTGGGTCGTGATTGTCGTTGTGATCATTCTGAGTTTGCTGTTGGGCGGCTTCGACTTTGTCATCCAGAAGCTCACGCAGTGGTTCCTGGCTCGTTGAGGAGAATCAAGCAGTGAAGCGTTGGTATGTCGTTCACGCCTATTCAGGCTTCGAAAAATCCGTTGCGCAGGCATTGCGTGACCGTATCGCCCGTGCCGGGATGGAAGATCGTTTCGGCGATGTGCTGGTGCCGACCGAAGAGGTCATCGAAATGCGCGCCGGCCAGAAACGTCGGTCCGAGCGCAAGTTCTTCCCCGGCTACGTGCTGGTGCAGATCGAGACCCACGAAGAGGCCGGTATCCCGCGCATCGACAATGAAAGCTGGCACCTGGTGAAGGAAACTTCCAAGGTGATGGGGTTCATTGGCGGCACTGCCGACCGTCCGCTGCCGATTCGCGACGAAGAGGCCGATGCGATCCTGCAGCGCGTGCAGGACGGCGTCGAGAAGCCGCGTCCGAAGGTGCTGTTCGAGCCAGGTCAGATGGTGCGCGTCACCGACGGTCCGTTCAACGACTTCAATGGCGTGGTGGAAGAGGTCAATTACGAGAAGAGCAGGCTGCGGGTTGCCGTGCTCATCTTCGGTCGCTCCACGCCGGTCGAGCTCGAGTTCGGTCAGGTCGAGAAGGGCTGATCCCGGTCGGGCGCCGTCTAGGCGCCTGCCTTGAATGCTGCTATAGTGAGCGGCTCGCTGACCTGGCGTACCGCCGGGAACCAATGGCTGCCGCATGGCAGCCATCTGCGTGTGGTCAGAAACGTGAAGCCGGGACGCGTGAATCCCGGTCCGATGGGGAGCCTGCCGAGCAGGCGCTAGCACCCGGAGAGTATCGAAATGGCAAAGAAGATAACTGCTTACATCAAGCTGCAGGTCAAGGCCGGTCAGGCCAATCCTGCGCCGCCGGTCGGCCCTGCACTGGGTCAGCGCGGTCTGAACATCATGGAATTCTGCAAGGCGTTCAACGCAGCGACGTCCAAGCTGGAGCCGGGTCTGCCGACGCCGGTGGTCATCACTGCGTATTCCGACCGTACCTTCACCTTCATCACCAAGAGCACCCCGGCCAGCGTGCTGCTCAAGAAGGCTGCAGGCGTGAGCTCCGGTTCCAAGCGCCCCAACACCGACAAGGTGGGCAAGGTGACGCGCAAGCAGCTGGAAGAGATCGCCAAGGTCAAGGAAGCCGATCTGACGGCGGCCGAGCTGGAAGCGGCGGTGCGCACGATTGCGGGTTCTGCCCGCAGCATGGGTTTGACGGTGGAGGGCTAAGACATGGCACAGAGCAAGCGCGTTAAGGCCATTGCGGCCGCTGTCGTTCCGGGCAAGACCTATGCCTTCGAAGACGCAATCAAGATCCTGAAGACCGTGACCAAGGCCAAGTTCGTCGAGTCGATCGACGTCGCCGTGCGCCTGGGCGTGGACGCCAAGAAATCCGACCAGCAGGTGCGCGGTTCCACCGTGCTGCCGGCCGGTACCGGCAAGAGCGTCCGCGTTGCGGTGTTCGCACCGGCCGGTGCCAAGGCTGACGAAGCCCTGGCCGCAGGTGCCGAGGCGGTGGGCATGGACGACCTGGCCGAGAAGATGCAGGCCGGCGATCTGAGCTACGACGTGGTCATCGCCACCCCGGACGCGATGCGCGTCGTCGGTAAGCTCGGCACCCTGCTGGGCCCGCGCGGCCTGATGCCGAACCCGAAGGTCGGCACCGTGTCCGCCAATCCGGGCGAAGCGGTCAAGAATGCCAAGTCGGGTCAGGTGCGTTACCGCACCGACAAGGCCGGCATCATCCACTGCACCATCGGCAAGGCCAGCTTCGATGACGAAGCGCTGAAGTCGAACCTGCAGGCGCTGCTGCTGGACCTGATCAAGGCCAAGCCGGCCACCTCGAAGGGGACCTACCTGCAGAAGGTGTCGGTCAGCTCGACGATGGGCCCTGGCGTGACGGTCGACCAGTCCAGCCTTGCGCTGAAGTGAGTTGATGGGACGGGCCTGTCACGGGCCTGACCCCGTCTGTAGTACAGCATTGTTTTTCCGGCCCGGGTCACCGTGTGCTGGGAGTCCGTTCCCTCCTTTGGGGTAACGGACATTTTGAAGGCGATCGCCGGCATGTCCGGCGGTAGCCGTCAAAGACCGCAGGCGCGGTCAGCGCAGATCGACGACGGGCACGGATGCTCGCACTGGCAAGGAGTCGCCGTCGATGCAGCGGGATCGCTTAATCGGGTTCGCAAGAGCCGGCCGGCGTAGATGGTGTCGCCCTTCTGGAGCTTTCTGGTTTACGCGCGTCTGGGACATCCCGGATCGAGCCCACTCCAGGTCTAGAACGGCCACCAAAGGAGCATCGGTCGATGTTCCCGGCTTCCAGGAAGGAGGCTGCCCTGGACCGCAACCGGCAGGAGCCGCGAGCGGAGTAGTTTGAAGCGGGGATGAGAGATTCGGCATTGAGGATTGCAGGGGCTGCTTCACGGCTCTGGCGAATCCCGAATCACCAATCTCCAATCCCGGCTTTAACGGAGGAGTGCAATGGCTCTCAATCTGTCTCAGAAGCAAGAAGTAGTCGCCGAGCTGGCAGACATCGCCGCCAAGGCTCACTCCTTGATCGCCGCCGAATACGCTGGCATCACGGTCTCCCAGATGACCGCGATGCGCAAGCAGGCCCGCGAAACCGGTGTGTTCTTGAAGGTTGTCAAGAACACCCTGGCTGCGCGCGCCGTTGAAGGTACCGATTTTGCTGTCGTCGCTGACAAGCTGGTCGGTCCTTTGCTGTATGCGTTTTCGATGGAGGAGCCCGGCGCCGCCGGTCGCCTGATCAAGGAATTCGCCAAGGGCAACGACAAGTTGCAGGCCAAGGTCGTGTCCATCGGCGGGGAACTGTTCCCGGCTGGCCACGTCGACGTGTTGGCTTCGCTGCCGACCCGCGATCAGGCCCTGGCCATGCTGGCCCGCGTGCTGTCCGAACCGGCTGCCATGTTTGCCCGTGCCGTCAAGGCCGTGGGCGACAAGCAAGGTGGTGGCGACGAAGCCGCCGCGCCGGTCGCCGAGACTGCCGAAGCTTGATGTCCTAGCGTTCGCTAGAACCCCAATCCAGAAAATCATTTAAAGGTAATCACAATGTCCCTTACCAACGAACAGATCGTCGACGCCATCGCCGAGAAGTCCCTGATGGAAGTGATGGAGCTGGTCAAGGCCATCGAAGAAAAGTTCGGCGTCTCCGCCGCCGCTCCGGTCGCTGCTGCTGCAGCTGGCCCGGCTGCCGTGGTCGAAGAGCAGACCGAGTTCAACGTGGTGCTGGTCAACTGCGGCGCCAACAAGGTCGGCGTCATCAAGGCCGTCCGTGCCGTGACCGGCCTGGGTCTGAAGGAAGCCAAGGACCTGACCGAAGCCGGTGGCATGCTGAAGGAAGGCGCTTCGAAGGACGAAGCCGAGAAGATCAAGAAGGAACTGACCGAAGCTGGCGCGACTGTCGAAATCAAGTAAGCAGTCCCTTGCATCGCCAGCGTTTCACGGTGATGCACTGAAGGCTGGGAGCGTAGAGCTCCCGGCCTTTGGCCGTTGATGGAAAGCCGGGATTTGAGAGTCGGCATTCGGGATTCGAAGGCAATCTTCGCCTATCCCCAATCTCGTCATCCCCAATCTCCGCTTCACCGAGTTGGTAGTTGGAAGTAGCGGGAGAAGGCGTGCTGGTGCCGGCAATACCAGCGACTTCCAACTGACAATTTTTGTTATTTCAGGGCCGCCGCGACGCGGCCCCCGCAGCCTAGGGTGAAGACTCATGACGTCTTATTCGTTCACCGAAAAAAAGCGTATCCGCAAGGACTTCGGCAAGCAGCGCTCGATTCTCGAAGTGCCGTTCCTGCTTGCCATCCAGGTCGATTCCTACCGCGAATTCCTGCAGGAAGACGTGGAGCCGAACAAGCGTAAGGACCTTGGTCTGCACGCGGCACTGAAGTCGGTGTTCCCGATTTCCAGCTACAGCGGCAATGCCGCGCTGGAATACGTGGGCTACAAGTTGGGTCAGCCGGTGTTTGACGAGCGTGAATGCCGTCAGCGCGGCATGAGCTATGGCGCGCCGCTGCGCGTGACCGTGCGCCTGGTGATCTACGACCGCGAGTCGTCGACCAAGGCCATCAAGTACGTGAAGGAGCAGGAGGTCTATCTGGGCGAAATCCCGCTGATGACCGACAACGGCACCTTCATCGTCAACGGCACCGAGCGCGTCATCGTCTCGCAGCTGCACCGTTCGCCGGGTGTGTTCTTCGACCACGACCGTGGCAAGACCCACAGCTCGGGCAAGCTGCTGTACAGCGCCCGCATCATTCCGTACCGCGGTTCCTGGCTGGACTTCGAGTTCGACCCGAAGGACGCGCTGTTCACCCGTATCGACCGTCGCCGCAAGCTGCCGGTGTCGATCCTGCTGCGCGCGCTTGGCTACAGCAACGAAGAGATGCTGGCCGAGTTCTTCGAGATCAATACCTTCCACATCAATCCTGACGAAGGCGTGCAGCTGGAGCTGGTGCCGGAGCGTCTGCGTGGCGAAACGCTGAACTTCGACCTGGCCGATGGCGACAAGGTCATCGTGGAAGCGGGTAAACGCATCACCGCCCGGCATGTCAAGCAGCTCGAAGCCGCCGGCGTCGCCGCGCTGGCCGTGCCGGACGACTATCTGCTCACCCGCATCCTGTCGCACGACGTGGTCGATGGCTCCACCGGCGAACTGCTGGCCAATGCCAACGACGAGATCACCGAAGACCAGCTGGCAGCGTTCCGCAAGGCCGGCGTCGATGCGGTCGGCACCCTGTGGGTGAACGATCTGGACCGCGGTCCATACCTGTCCAACACCCTGCGGATCGATCCGACCAAGACCCAGCTCGAAGCGCTGGTCGAGATCTATCGCATGATGCGTCCGGGCGAGCCGCCGACCAAGGAAGCCGCGCAGAACCTGTTCCACAACCTGTTCTTCACCTTCGAGCGCTACGACCTGTCCACGGTCGGCCGCATGAAGTTCAACCGTCGCGTCGGCCGCAAGGACGTGCTCGGCGAGTCGGTGCTGTACGACAAGAAGTACTTTGCCGAGCGCAACGACGAAGAATCCAAGCGCCTGGTGGCCGAGCACACCGATACCTCCGACATCCTGGAAGTGATCAAGGTGCTCACCGAAATCCGCAACGGTCGCGGTGTGGTCGATGACATCGATCACCTGGGCAACCGTCGCGTGCGTTCGGTCGGCGAAATGGCCGAGAACGTGTTCCGCGTGGGCCTGGTCCGCGTCGAGCGCGCGGTCAAGGAGCGCCTGTCGATGGCCGAGTCCGAGGGTCTGACCCCGCAGGAACTGATCAACGCCAAGCCGGTGGCTGCGGCGATCAAGGAATTCTTCGGTTCCTCGCAGCTGTCGCAGTTCATGGACCAGAACAACCCGCTGTCGGAAGTCACGCACAAGCGTCGTGTCTCCGCGCTGGGCCCGGGCGGTCTGACCCGCGAGCGCGCCGGCTTCGAAGTGCGCGACGTGCATCCGACCCATTACGGCCGCGTCTGCACCATCGAAACCCCGGAAGGCCCGAACATCGGCCTGATCAACTCGCTGGCCGTGTTCGCGCGCACCAACCAGTACGGCTTCCTCGAGACGCCATACCGCAAGGTGCTGGACGGCAAGGTCTCCGACGACGTCGAATACCTGTCGGCGATCGAGGAAAACGAGTACGTGATCGCCCAGGCGAACGCGCTGACCGATGCCAAGAACATGCTCACCGAGCAGTTCGTGCCGTGCCGGTTCCAGGGCGAGTCGCTGCTCAAGCCGCCGGCTGAAGTGCACTTCATGGACGTCTCGCCGATGCAGACCGTGTCGGTCGCAGCGGCGCTGGTGCCGTTCCTGGAGCACGACGACGCCAACCGCGCACTGATGGGCGCCAACATGCAGCGCCAGGCCGTGCCGACGCTGCGTTCGCAGAAGCCGCTGGTCGGTACCGGCATCGAGCGTGCGGTTGCGCGCGACTCGGGCGTGACCGTGAATGCGCTGCGTGGTGGCGTGATCGAGCAGATCGACGCAGCCCGCATCGTAGTCAAGGTCAACGAGGCAGAAATCGGCGGCGGCACCGATGCCGGCGTGGATATCTACAACCTGATCAAGTACACCCGCTCCAACCAGAACACCTGCATCAACCAGCGTCCGCTGGTGAACGTGGGCGACGTGATCGCGCGCGGCGACGTGCTGGCCGACGGCCCGTCCACCGACATCGGTGAACTGGCGTTGGGTCAGAACATGTTGATCGCCTTCATGCCGTGGAACGGCTACAACTTCGAAGACTCCATCCTGCTCTCCGAGCGCGTGGTGGAAGAAGATCGTTACACCACGATCCACATCGAAGAACTGACCTGCGTTGCGCGCGACACCAAGCTGGGGCCGGAGGAAATCTCCGCCGACATCCCGAACGTGTCCGAGCAGGCCCTGAACCGTCTGGACGAGAGCGGCGTGGTGTACATCGGTGCGGAAGTGCGCGCCGGCGACATCATGGTCGGCAAGGTCACGCCGAAGGGCGAGAGCCAGCTGACCCCGGAAGAAAAGCTGCTGCGTGCGATCTTCGGTGAGAAGGCGTCCGACGTGAAGGACAGCTCGCTGCGCGTGCCCCCGGGCATGGACGGTACCGTCATCGATGTGCAGGTCTTCACCCGCGACGGCATCGAGAAGGACAAGCGTGCGCGTCAGATCGAAGAGTCCGAAATCAAGCGCGTCAAGAAGGACTTCGACGACCAGTTCCGCATCCTGGAAGCGGCCATCTACGCACGCCTGCGCTCGCAGATCGTGGGCAAGGTTGCCAACGGTGGTCCGAACCTGAAGAAGGGCGACAACGTCACCGACGCGTACCTGGACGGCCTGAAGAAGTCCGACTGGTTCCAACTGCGCATGAAGGACGAAGACGCTGCCGACGCCATCGAGCGTGCGCAGAAGCAGATCCAGGCGCACGAAAAGGAATTCGAGGCACGCTTCGCCGACAAGCGCGGCAAGATCACCCAGGGCGATGACCTCGCACCGGGCGTGCTGAAGATGGTCAAGGTGTTCCTGGCCGTGAAGCGCCGCATCCAGCCGGGCGACAAGATGGCAGGCCGTCACGGCAACAAGGGTGTGGTCTCCAACGTGGTGCCCGTGGAAGACATGCCGTACATGGCCACCGGCGAGCCGGTCGACATCGTGCTGAACCCGCTCGGCGTGCCGTCGCGTATGAATATCGGCCAGATTCTGGAAGTGCATCTGGGCTGGGCCGCCAAGGGCCTGGGTCGCAAGATCCAGCGCATGCTGGAAGCCCAGGCGGCGGTCAGCGAACTGCGCAAGTTCCTGGACGATATCTACAACCACGACAACGCGATCAATGCGCAGCGTGTGGATCTGTCGCAGTTCAGCGATGAGGAATTGCTCAACCTGGGCAAGAACCTGGTCGATGGTGTGCCGATGGCCACCCCGGTGTTCGACGGCGCCAGCGAAGCGGAAATCAAGCGCATGCTGGAACTGGCCGAACTGCCGCAGAGCGGTCAGACCCAGCTGTACGACGGTCGTACCGGCGAAGCGTTCGATCGCAAGACCACGGTCGGTTACATGCACTACCTGAAGTTGAACCACCTGGTCGACGACAAGATGCATGCGCGCTCGACCGGTCCGTACTCGCTCGTCACCCAGCAGCCGCTGGGCGGCAAGGCGCAGTTCGGCGGTCAGCGCTTCGGCGAAATGGAAGTCTGGGCGCTGGAAGCCTACGGCGCGGCCTACACCCTGCAGGAAATGCTGACGGTGAAGTCCGACGACGTGCAGGGCCGCAACCAGATGTACAAGAACATCGTCGATGGTGAGCACGAGATGGTCGCGGGCATGCCGGAATCCTTCAACGTGTTGGTGAAGGAAATCCGCTCGCTGGCGATCAACATGGAACTGGAAGAGTGATCGAGCCGGATCCCGGCGCCGCGATGCGGTGCCGGGATCCGGAACGCAAGGCCCTCGGTTTCATCTCAGCTACGAAATTCCTCCGACCCGGAGATATCAAATGAAAGACCTGCTCAACCTCTTCAATCAACAGCGCCAGACGCTGGATTTTGACGCGATCAAGATCGCGCTGGCATCGCCGGACCTGATCCGTTCGTGGTCCTACGGCGAAGTGAAGAAGCCCGAAACCATCAACTACCGGACCTTCAAGCCCGAGCGTGACGGCCTGTTCTGCGCCGCCATCTTCGGACCGATCAAGGACTACGAGTGCCTGTGCGGCAAGTACAAGCGCATGAAGCACCGCGGTGTGGTCTGCGAAAAGTGCGGCACCGAAGTCACCCTGGCCAAGGTGCGCCGCGAGCGCATGGGTCACATCGATCTGGCCTCGCCGGTCGCGCACATCTGGTTCCTCAAGTCGCTGCCCTCGCGCATCGGTTTGATGCTGGACATGACCCTGCGTGACATCGAGCGCGTGCTGTACTTCGAAGCCTACGTGGTCACCGAGCCGGGCCTGACCCCGCTCGAGCGCCGCCAGCTGCTGACCGAAGAGCAGTACCTGACCGCACGCCAGGAGTACAACGACGACTTCGACGCCGCCATGGGCGCCGAGGCCGTGTACGAGCTGCTGCGCACGATTGACCTGCAGTCGGAAATGACCCGCCTGCGCGAAGAAATCGCCAGCACCGGTTC
The DNA here is from genome assembly GCF_002940205.1 of Xanthomonas arboricola pv. guizotiae. Taxonomy (GTDB): domain Bacteria; phylum Pseudomonadota; class Gammaproteobacteria; order Xanthomonadales; family Xanthomonadaceae; genus Xanthomonas; species Xanthomonas arboricola_C. The sequence continues at coordinate 106,725 of NZ_MDSK01000001.1, read as the reverse complement.
GGAAACCAAGCTCAAGCGTTTGACCAAGCGCATCAAGCTGATCGAAGCCTTCCTGGAATCGGGCAACCGTCCGGAGTGGATGGTCATGACCGTGCTGCCGGTGCTGCCGCCGGATCTGCGTCCGCTGGTGCCGCTGGATGGCGGCCGCTTCGCGACCTCGGATCTGAACGATCTGTACCGTCGCGTGATCAACCGCAACAACCGTCTGCGTCGCCTGCTCGAGCTCAATGCGCCGGACATCATCGTGCGCAACGAAAAGCGCATGCTGCAGGAATCGGTCGATGCGCTGCTGGACAACGGTCGTCGCGGCCGTGCCATCACCGGCACCAACAAGCGTCCGCTGAAGTCGCTGGCCGACATGATCAAGGGCAAGCAGGGCCGGTTCCGTCAGAACCTGCTCGGCAAGCGCGTGGACTACTCCGGTCGTTCGGTCATCACCGTCGGTCCGTACCTCAAGCTGCACCAGTGCGGCCTGCCGAAGAAGATGGCGCTGGAGCTGTTCAAGCCGTTCGTGTTCGCCAAGCTGCAGCGTCGCGGCCTGGCCACCACCATCAAGGCGGCCAAGAAGCTGGTCGAGCGCGAAGAAGCCGAAGTCTGGGACATCCTGGAAGAAGTGATCCGCGAGCATCCGGTGTTGCTGAACCGTGCGCCGACCCTGCACCGTCTGGGCATCCAGGCGTTCGAACCGGTGTTGATCGAAGGCAAGGCCATCCAGCTGCATCCGCTGGTGTGTACTGCATTCAACGCCGACTTCGACGGTGACCAGATGGCCGTCCACGTGCCGCTTTCACTGGAAGCCCAGCTGGAAGCGCGTGCGCTGATGATGTCCACCAACAACATCCTGTCGCCGGCCAACGGCGAGCCGATCATCGTGCCGTCGCAGGACGTGGTGTTGGGCCTGTACTACATGAGCCGCGCCCTGGAGAACAAGAAGGGCGAGGGCATGGTGTTCGCCAACACCAGCGAAGTGAAGCGCGCCTACGACAACCGCGTGGTCGAACTGCACGCCAAAGTCAAGGTCCGCATCACCCAGGTGGACGTGGAAGCCGACGGCAAGCGCAGCAGCGGCACCTCGATCGTGGACACCACGGTCGGTCGTGCCCTGCTGAGCGAAATCCTGCCCGAAGGCCTGCCGTTCCAGCTGGCCAACACCGAGATGACCAAGAAGAACATCTCGCGTCTGATCAACTCCAGCTACCGTCTGCTGGGCTTGAAGGACACCGTCGTGTTCGCCGACAAGCTGATGTACACCGGCTATGCCTACGCCACCCGCGCAGGCGTGTCGATCGGCATCGACGACATGCTGATCCCGGACGAGAAGAAGGGCATCCTCACCGAGGCCGAAGCCGAAGTGCTGGAAATCCAGGAGCAGTACCAGTCCGGTCTGGTCACCGCCGGCGAGCGCTACAACAAGGTCGTGGACATCTGGTCGCGTACCAGCGAGCGCATCGCCAAGGCGATGATGGACACCATCGGTACCGAGAAGGTCGAAAACGCCAAGGGCGAGACCATCGACCAGAAGTCGATGAACTCGCTGTACATCATGGCCGACTCCGGTGCGCGTGGTAGCCAGGCGCAGATCCGTCAGCTGGCCGGCATGCGCGGCCTGATGGCGCGTCCGGACGGCTCGATCATCGAGACGCCGATCAAGGCGAACTTCCGCGAAGGCCTGAACGTGCAGGAGTACTTCAACTCCACCCACGGTGCCCGTAAGGGTCTGGCCGATACCGCGCTCAAGACCGCGAACTCGGGTTATCTGACCCGTCGTCTGGTCGACGTGGCGCAGGACGTGGTGATCACCGAAGTCGATTGCGGCACCACCGAAGGGTTGATCATGACCCCGATCGTGGAAGGCGGCGACGTGGTGGAACCGTTGAGGGAGCGCGTGCTGGGCCGTGTGGTGGCCGAGGATGTCTACCTGCCGGGCAACGACGAAGAGCCGATCGTCACCCGTAACACGCTGCTGGACGAAGCCTGGGTTGCCAAGCTGGAAGACGCCAGCGTGCAGTCGGTGAAGGTGCGTTCGACCATCAGCTGCGAGTCCTCGTTCGGCGTGTGCGCACGTTGCTACGGTCGCGATCTCGCACGTGGTCACCAGGTCAACATCGGTGAAGCGGTCGGCGTCATCGCCGCCCAGTCGATCGGTGAGCCCGGTACCCAGCTGACCATGCGTACGTTCCACATCGGTGGTGCGGCATCGCGTGCGGCGGCGGTGGACAACATCACCGTCAAGACCACCGGTTCGGTGAAGTTCAACAACCTCAAGTCGGTGGCGCATGCCAGCGGCGCGTTGGTCGCGGTCTCGCGTTCGGGCGAACTGTCCGTGCTCGACGGCCATGGCCGCGAGCGCGAGCGTTACAAGCTGCCGTACGGTGCCACCATCACCGCCAAGGACGGTGATGCGGTCAAGGCCGGGCAGAGCGTTGCGAACTGGGATCCGCATAACCACCCGATCGTGTCGGAAGTGGCTGGCTTCATCCGCTTCATCGACTTCGTCGACGGCGTTACCGTCATCGAGAAGACCGACGAACTGACCGGTCTGGCCTCGCGCGAAATCACCGACCCGAAGCGTCGCGGTGCGCATGCCAAGGAACTGCGCCCGATCGTGCGCATCGTCGATGGCAAGGGCAACGACCTGACGATTCCGAATACGGATCTGCCGGCCCAGTACCTGTTGCCGCCGCGCTCCATTGTCAACCTGCAGGACGGCGCCGCCGTCGGCGTGGGCGACGTGGTTGCCAAGATCCCGCAGGAAGCGTCCAAGACCCGCGACATCACCGGTGGTCTGCCGCGCGTTGCCGACCTGTTCGAAGCACGCAAGCCTAAGGATCCGGCGATCCTGGCCGAGCGCTCGGGCATCATCAGCTTCGGTAAGGACACCAAGGGCAAGCAGCGCCTGATCATCAAGGACACCGATGGTTCGGAACACGAAGAGCTGATCCCGAAGTACCGCCAGATCATCGTGTTCGAAGGCGAGCACGTGACCAAGGGCGAGACCGTGGTGGACGGCGAGCCGAGCCCGCAGGACATCCTGCGTCTGCTGGGCGTCGAACCGCTGGCTGCGTATCTGGTCAAGGAAATCCAGGACGTGTACCGCCTGCAGGGCGTGAAGATCAACGACAAGCACATCGAGGTGATCACGCGCCAGATGCTGCGCAAGGTCGAGATCACCGACCAGGGCACCAGCAAGTTCCTCAACGGCGAGCAGGTCGAGCGCCAGCGCGTCATCGAGGAAAATGCCCGCCTGGTCAAGCGCAACGAACTGCCGGCCAGGTACGATCCGGTGCTGCTGGGTATCACCAAGGCGTCGCTTGCCACCGAGTCGTTCATCTCGGCGGCATCGTTCCAGGAGACCACCCGCGTGTTGACCGAGGCGGCCGTCCGCGGCACCCGCGACAACCTGCGCGGTCTGAAGGAAAACGTGATCGTGGGTCGTCTGATCCCGGCCGGTACCGGTCTGGCGTATCACGCCGGACGTCGCAAGTCGTCGGGTCTGACCGACTCGGAAATGGAAACGCTGTCGGGCAAGCCGACGGTGGCCGAACCGGTCGCAGCCGTGGCCGACGCTGGCGCGGACGAGGAGTAAGCGCTCCGACGGCGGTCGCAAGACCGCCGTAAGCCAAGCGAAAAGGAGGGCAGGAGGCCCTCCGTTTTCCGGCCCTGGATGGGCCAGCAGGGTTAGAATTCCGTGAAGTTGACGGAGTTTCGTCCTGCCAGCTATACTTCCCTGTCTCGGCGGGCCGTTTTTCGGCCTGCCTTCGTTTTCGTGCAAGGCCGTCTCGGCCTCTCAATCAGAAGAATCAACTGATGACGACGATCAATCAGCTGGTCCGCAAGCCTCGGCAAGCGACCACCTACAAGAGTGCCTCCCCGGCACTGGACAAGTGTCCGCAGCGCCGTGGCGTCTGCACACGCGTCTATACCACTACCCCGAAGAAGCCGAACTCGGCCCTGCGTAAGGTTGCCAAAGTGCGCCTGACGAACCAGGAAGAGGTCATCAGCTACATCGGTGGTGAAGGCCACAACCTGCAGGAGCACTCCGTGGTCCTGATTCGTGGTGGCCGCGTCAAGGATCTTCCCGGTGTGCGTTATCACACCGTCCGTGGTTCGCTGGACGCCGCCGGCGTCGCAAAGCGCCGTCAAGGTCGTTCCAAGTACGGCGCCAAGCGCCCGAAGAGCTAAGGAAACACTCCAATGTCCCGTAAAGGTTCTACTCCGCAGCGCACCGTCCTGCCTGATCCAAAGCATGGCAGCGAAACCATTGCCCGCTTCATCAATATGGTGATGCAAAGTGGCAAGAAGTCGGTTGCTGAGAAAATTGTCTATGGCGCAATGGACGTCATTGGCGAAAAGAATCCGAATGCCGTCGAGCTGGTGCAGAAAGCACTGGACAACGTGGCCCCGGCTGTCGAAGTCAAATCGCGTCGCGTCGGTGGTGCTACCTATCAGGTGCCCGTCGAAGTGCGCTCCTCCCGTCGCATGGCGCTGGCAATGCGCTGGTTGATCGACTCCGCGCGCAAGCGTGGCGAGAACACCATGCCGCGCAAGCTGGCTGCAGAACTGTTGGACGCCTCGGAAAGCCGCGGCGGCGCGATCAAGAAGCGCGAAGAGACGCACCGTATGGCGGAGGCGAACAAGGCGTTCGCACATTACCGCTGGTGACCTCGTGGGCCTTGGTAACGGGGCCCTTCAGCACCATCTGAGTGCTGTTTGCGACGCGTTACGCGTCGCATTCAATCCGAAGGCCGCCGAAAGGCGGCGTTCGGCCATCCGAAATCCAAGAAATTGAGAGGCTCCCCGTGGCCCGCACCACCCCTATCGAGCGTTACCGCAACTTCGGCATCATGGCCCACATCGATGCCGGCAAGACCACCACTTCCGAGCGCATCCTGTTCTACACCGGTGTCAGTCACAAGATCGGCGAAGTCCATGACGGCGCTGCAGTGATGGACTGGATGGAGCAGGAGCAGGAGCGTGGTATCACCATCACCTCTGCTGCGACCACTGCGTTCTGGTCGGGCATGGACAAGTCCATGCCGCAGCACCGCTTCAACATCATCGACACCCCCGGGCACGTTGACTTCACCATCGAAGTGGAGCGCTCCTTGCGCGTGCTCGACGGTGCGGTGTTCGTGTTGTGTGCCGTCGGTGGCGTGCAGCCGCAGTCCGAGACCGTGTGGCGCCAGGCCAACAAGTACTCGGTGCCGCGCATGGCCTTCGTCAACAAGATGGACCGTACCGGTGCCAACTTCGACAAGGTCGTCGAGCAGCTGAAGGCCCGTCTGGGTGCCTACGCCGTGCCGATGCAGGTGCCGATCGGCGCCGAAGACGGCTTCGAGGGCGTGGTCGACCTGCTCAAGATGAAGGCGATCCATTGGGATACCGCATCGCAGGGCACCACCTTCGAATACCGCGACATCCCGGCCGATCTGGTCGAGATCGCGACCGAGGCGCGTTCGTTCATGGTCGAGGCGGCTGCAGAAGCCAGCGAAGACCTGATGGACAAGTACCTCAACGAAGGCGACCTGAGCGAAGAGGAGATCCTGGTGGGTCTGCGCGAGCGCACCCTGAAGGTGGAAATCGTGCCGGTGTTCTGCGGTTCGGCGTTCAAGAACAAGGGTGTGCAGGCCATGCTCGACGGCGTCGTGCACCTGCTGCCGTCGCCGGCCGACCGTCCGCCTGTCCAGGGTATCGATGAGGACGAGAAGGAAGACACCCGTCCGGCCACCGATACCGCGCCGTTCTCGGCGCTGGCGTTCAAGATCATGACCGACCCGTTCGTGGGCTCGCTGACGTTCTTCCGTGTCTACTCGGGCACGTTGAACTCCGGCGACCAGGTCTACAACCCGGTCAAGTCGAAGAAAGAGCGCGTGGGCCGCATCCTGCAGATGCACTCCAACAATCGCGAAGAGATCAAGGAAGTGCGCGCTGGCGACATCGCCGCTGCCGTGGGTCTGAAGGACGTCACCACCGGCGACACGCTGTGTGCGCAGGACAAGGTCATCACCCTGGAGCGCATGGTGTTCCCGGAGCCGGTGATCTCGATGGCGGTGGAGCCCAAGACCAAGTCGGACCAGGAAAAGATGGGCATGGCCCTGGGCCGTCTGGCGCAGGAAGATCCCTCGTTCCGCGTCAAGACCGACGAGGAATCCGGCCAGACCATCATCTCGGGCATGGGCGAGTTGCACCTGGACATCATCGTCGACCGCATGCGTCGCGAGTTCAACGTCGAGGCCAACGTCGGCAAGCCGCAGGTGGCCTACCGCGAAACCATCCGCAAGTCCGACGTCAAGTCCGACTACAAGCACGCCAAGCAGTCCGGTGGTAAGGGTCAGTACGGTCACGTGGTGATCGAGCTGTCGCCGATGACCGAGGAAGATCGCAAGAGCGACAACGTCAAGGACGATTTCCTCTTCATCAACGACATCACCGGCGGCATCATTCCGAAGGAATTCATCCCCTCGGTCGAAAAGGGTCTGCGCGAGACGATCACCAGTGGTCCGATCGCTGGCTTCCCGGTGGTGGGCGTGAAGGTCAAGCTGGTGTTCGGCTCGTACCACGACGTCGACTCTTCGGAAATGGCGTTCAAGCTGGCCGCGTCGATGGCGTTCAAGCAGGGCTTTGCGAAAGCCAGCCCGGTGTTGCTGGAGCCGATCATGAAGGTCGAAATCGTCAGCCCGGAGGATTACCTGGGTGACGTGATGGGCGACGTGAGCCGCCGTCGTGGCGTGCTGCAGGGTCAGGACGACAGCCCGTCGGGCAAGATCATCAACGCGATGATACCGCTGGGTGAAATGTTCGGCTATGCGACCTCGCTGCGCTCGATGAGCCAGGGCCGCGCGACGTTCTCGATGGAATTCGACCACTACGAAGAGGCACCGGCCAACATCGCCGACGCCGTCACCAAGAAGGGCTGAGTTCGCTCAGCCGCTTCTCACAAATTTTTCAATTAGAGGTAGTTAGTCATGGCAAAAGCGAAATTTGAGCGCACCAAGCCGCACGTGAACGTCGGCACCATCGGTCACGTCGACCATGGCAAGACCACGTTGACAGCCGCGCTGACCAAGATCGGTGCTGAGCGTTTCGGTGGCGAGTTCAAGGCGTACGACGCGATCGACGCGGCGCCGGAAGAGAAGGCGCGCGGCATCACGATTTCGACCGCCCACGTCGAATACGAATCCCCGACCCGTCACTACGCGCACGTCGACTGCCCCGGCCACGCCGACTACGTCAAGAACATGATCACCGGTGCGGCGCAGATGGACGGCGCGATCCTGGTGTGTTCGGCCGCTGACGGCCCGATGCCGCAGACCCGTGAGCACATCCTGCTCTCGCGTCAGGTCGGTGTGCCGCACATCGTGGTGTTCCTGAACAAGGCCGACATGGTCGACGACGCCGAGCTGCTTGAGCTGGTCGAGATGGAAGTGCGCGAGCTGCTCAGCAAGTATGACTTCCCGGGCGATGACACCCCGATCATCCACGGATCGGCGCGTCTGGCGCTGGACGGTGACCAGAGCGACATCGGCGTGCCGGCGATCCTGAAGCTGGTCGAGGCGCTGGATTCGTTCATTCCGGAGCCGACCCGCGACGTCGACCGTCCGTTCCTGATGCCGGTCGAAGACGTGTTCTCGATCTCCGGCCGCGGCACCGTGGTGACCGGTCGTATCGAGCGCGGCATCATCAAGGTCGGCGACGAAATCGAAATCGTCGGCATCCGCGACACCCAGAAGACCACCGTCACCGGCGTGGAAATGTTCCGCAAGCTGCTGGACCAGGGTCAGGCAGGCGACAACGCCGGTCTGCTGCTGCGCGGCACCAAGCGTGACGACGTCGAGCGCGGCCAGGTGCTGTGCAAGCCGGGTTCGATCAAGCCGCACACCGACTTCGAGGCCGAAGTCTACGTGCTGTCCAAGGACGAGGGTGGCCGTCATACCCCGTTCTTCAAGGGCTACCGTCCGCAGTTCTACTTCCGCACCACCGACATCACTGGCGCCTGCCAGCTGCCGGAAGGCGTGGAGATGGTCATGCCGGGCGACAACGTGAAGATGGTCGTGACCCTGATCAACCCGGTCGCGATGGACGAAGGTCTGCGCTTCGCCATCCGTGAAGGCGGTCGTACCGTCGGCGCCGGCGTGGTTGCCAAGATCATCAAGTAAGTCCTGCAGCCCGGCGGCTTTCAGTCGCTGGATCTGCAAAAGGGAGGGTCGGCGCAAGCCGGCCCTTTTTTTGTGCGCCAGGTCGGGGGGATGTGCTTGCGGGGGCGTATTGACGGACCAGGGCGCTTGCACAGGTAAAAGTCCATCGCTATAATGCGCGGCTCGGTGTCCCTGGGTAGGGCGCTGAGTTACAGCGAAAAGAACGGCAGGATGCCGCTCGTGTTCGCCAGACCGGGAAGGTCGCGTTGCATGGAGCACTCAACAACTCACGTGTTGTTGACCGTGCTCTTGTTGCGCACTATACTTTTCCGTCTGGGCAGGCCGGTTTACCGGTCTGCTTCAGTTTTTGGGCGGAGGAAATGCCCTCGCCAGCAGGACGCGCGGCGATTTCATTTACGTCAGGAATATCGGGGCAGGTATCCCAGAGGCCTTGCCCGTCGCTCTTTTAACGAAGGAAGCTTCCGTCATGTCGGAACAAAAGATCCGGATTCGGCTGAAGGCGTTCGATCATCGTTTGATCGACCGTTCGGCCAGCGAGATCGTCGAAACGGCTAAGCGGACCGGCGCGCAAGTGCGTGGCCCGATTCCGTTGCCGACCAAGATCGAACGTTACACCATCCTCGTATCCCCGCATGCCGACAAGGATGCGCGTGACCAGTACGAAACCCGCACGCACAAGCGTGTGCTCGATATCGTCGACCCGAACGACAAGACCGTGGACGCGCTGATGAAGCTCGAACTCGCGGCTGGCGTCGACGTACAGATCAAGTTGACCTGAGGACTACGACCATGACGAAGAAATATTCGTTGGGCTTCGTGGGCCGCAAGGCTGGCATGAGCCGCGTCTTCACTGAAGACGGCCGCTCGGTGCCGGTTACGCTGATCGAAGCAACTCCGAACCGCATCGCGCAGATCAAGACCGTTGAAACCGACGGTTACAGCGCAGTGCAGATTACCGTTGGCGCGCGTCGCGCCGCACTGGTCAACAAGCCGGCTGCTGGCCACTTCGCCAAGGCGAAGGTGGAAGCGGGTCGCGGCCTGTGGGAATTCCGCGTTGAAGATGCGCAGCTCGGCGATTTCGCCGTCGGCGGCGAAATCAAGGCGGACATCTTCGCCATCGGCCAGAAGGTCGACGTCCAGGGCGTCACCAAGGGTAAGGGTTTCCAGGGCACCATCAAGCGCTACAACTTCCGTATGGGCGATGCAACTCACGGTAACTCGCTGTCGCATCGCGCGCCGGGTTCGTTGGGTCAGCGCCAGACCCCGGGTCGCGTTTTCCCGGGTAAGAAGATGTCGGGCCACATGGGCGCCGTGCAGCAAAGCACGCAGAACCTGGAAGTGGTCAAGGTCGACGTCGAGCGTGGTCTGATTGCTATCCGCGGCGCCGTGCCTGGCGCAGCTGGTGGCGACGTGATCGTCCGTCCGGCGAGCAAGGCATAAGGAGAGATGACGATGGAACTCGTTATCACGGGTAGCAACAACAAGGTCTCGGTCTCCGATGCCGTGTTCGGTCGCGAATTCAGCGAAGATCTGGTCCACCAGGTCGTCGTCGCTTATCGCAACGCCGGTCGCGCCGGTACCAAGGCACAGAAGACGCGTTCGGAAGTTGCGGGCACGACCAAGAAGTCGAAGAAGCAGAAGGGCGGCGGTGCGCGTCATGGCGCGCTGACGGCTCCGATCTTCGTCGGCGGCGGCGTGACCTTCGCGGCCAAGCCGCGCAGCTTCGAGCAGAAGGTCAACCGCAAGATGTACCGTGCGGCCATCTGCGCGATCTTCTCCGAGCTGAACCGTCAGGGCCGTCTGATGATCGTCGACGCGTTCGACCTCGAAGCGACCAAGACCAAGGGCCTGATCGAAAAGCTCAAGGGACTGGATGTGGGCAAGCGCCCGCTGATCGTCACCGAGGAAGCCTCCGAGCACCTGTATCTGTCCGCCCGCAATCTGCCGTATGTGCAGGTGCGTGATGTGCAGGGTCTGGATCCGGTCGCTCTGGTCGGGGCCGATACGGTCGTGATCACCGCCGATGCGGTCAAGAAGGTCGAGGAGTGGCTGGCATGAGCAGCAACGAAAAAATCTTCAGCGTGCTGCGTGCTCCGCGAGTCTCCGAAAAGACCGCGCGCCTGCAGGAAATCTCCAACCAGTATGTCTTCGAAGTTTCGAACGAAGCCACCAAGGCCGATGTAAAGGCCGCGGTTGAGCAGCTGTTCGACGTCAAGGTCAAAGCGGTCAACGTGGTCAACGTCAAGGGCAAGAGCAAGTCCTTCCGTAACCGTGCTGGCAGCCGTGGCAATTGGCGCAAGGCGTACGTCCGCCTGGTTGATGGTCAGTCCATCGACGTAACGGCCAAGGCCTGAGGTCCATCCCATGCCATTGATGAAGTTCAAACCCACCTCTCCCGGCCGTCGTTCCGCCGTGCGCGTGGTCACCCCTGATCTGCACAAGGGCGCACCGCACGCGGCGCTGCTCGACTCGCAGAGCAAGTCCGGTGGTCGTAACCACCATGGCCGCATCACCGTGCGTCACGTCGGTGGTGGTCACAAGCAGCACTACCGCATCATCGACTTCAAGCGCAACAAGGAAGGCATTCCGGCGCGTGTGGAGCGGATCGAATACGATCCGAACCGTACCGCTCATATCGCCCTGCTGTGCTACGTCGACGGCGAGCGCCGCTACATCATCGCCCCCAAGGGCCTGAAGGCTGGCGACCAGGTCATTGCCGGTGCCAACGCACCGATCAAGACCGGCAACACGCTGCCGCTGCGCAACATCCCGGTCGGTACGACGGTCCACGGTATCGAGCTGAAGCCGGGTAAGGGCGCTCAGATCGCACGTGCTGCCGGTGCAGCCGTCCAGCTGGTCGCTCGCGAAGGCATCTATGCCACGCTGCGTCTGCGCTCGGGCGAAATGCGCAAGGTGCCGGTCGAGTGCCGCGCCACCATCGGCGAAGTCGGCAACGACGAGCACAACCTCGAGAAGCTGGGCAAGGCTGGCGCCAAGCGCTGGCGCGGCGTTCGTCCGACCGTTCGCGGTGCGGCGATGAACCCGGTCGATCACCCGCACGGTGGTGGTGAGGCCAAGGCTGGCCAGGGTAATCCGCATCCGGTCACCCCGTGGGGTGTTCCGACCAAGGGTTACAAGACGCGCAAGAACAAGCGCACCCAGCAATTCATCGTCCGCGATCGTAGGGGCTAATCGACCATGGCACGTTCACTCAAGAAGGGCCCGTTCGTCGATCACCACCTTGCAAAGAAGGTGGAGTCCGCTGCGGGTAGCAAGAAGCCGATCAAGACCTGGTCGCGCCGTTCGATGATCCTGCCGGAAATGGTAGGCATCACCATCGCCGTGCATAACGGCAAGAACCACATTCCGGTGCTCGTCAACGAGAATATGGTCGGCCACAAGCTCGGCGAATTTGCCGTCACCCGGACCTTCAAGGGTCACGGTGGCGACAAGAAGTCGAGCAGGTAAGGAGAGATGACGATGGAAGCGAAAGCAATCCTGCGCACCGCGCGCATCTCCCCGCAGAAGGCCCGCCTGGTCGCTGACCAGGTGCGTGGTTTGTCCGCCGAGCGTGCGGTCAATCTGCTGAAGTTCTCGGACAAGAAGGCTGCACACCTGATCAAAAAGGTTGTGGAGTCGGCTATTGCCAATGCCGAGAACAATCAGGGCGCGGATGTCGACGAGCTGAAGGTCAAGACCATCATGGTTGATGAAGGTCCCTCCCTGAAGCGTTTCATGGCGCGGGCGAAAGGCCGCGGTACCCGCATCCTCAAGCGCACCAGTCACATCACTGTGATTGTCGGCGCCGCCAAGTAAGCGGAAAGGAAAAGACCATGGGTCATAAAGTTCATCCGACTGGAATTCGCCTTGGCATCGCCAAGGACTGGAATTCCAAGTGGTACGCAAGCAAGGCCGACTTCGCCGCCTACCTGGCAGCCGACCTGAAAGTGCGTGAAATGCTGCGCAAGAAGCTCGCGCAGGCAGGTATCAGCAAGATCTTGATCGAGCGCCCTGCCAAAACCGCCCGCGTGACGATCCACACCGCCCGTCCGGGCGTGGTGATCGGCAAGCGTGGCGAGGACATCGAAAAGCTGCGTAAGGAAGTGAGCGCGATGATGGGTGTTCCTGCCCACATCAACGTCACCGAAGTGCGCAAGCCGGAGCTGGATGCGCAGCTGGTCGCCGAGTCGATCGCGCAGCAGCTTGAGCGTCGCATCATGTTCCGCCGTGCAATGAAGCGCTCGGTCGGCAACGCGATGCGCTTGGGTGCCTTGGGCATCAAGGTCAATGTGGCTGGCCGCCTCAACGGTGCAGAAATCGCCCGTTCGGAGTGGTACCGCGAAGGCCGCGTGCCGCTGCACACGCTACGTGCCGACATCGATTACGGTTTTGCCGAGGCGTCCACGACGTACGGCATCATCGGCATCAAGGTCTGGATCTATAAGGGTGAGGTCTTCGACTTCTCCCAGGTTGGCCAGGAGAAGCAGGACGACAGCCCGCGCAACGATCGTAACGATCGCGGCGACCGTGGTGATCGTCCTTCGCGCCCGGCTCGTGAAGCGAGGTAACGGCAATGTTGCAACCCAAGCGAACCAAATATCGCAAGATGCACAAGGGCCGTAACGACGGCCTGGCATGGAGCGGAAACGCCGTCAGCTTCGGCGAGTACGGCCTCAAGGCAACCGCGCACGGTCAGCTGACCGCGCGTCAGATTGAAGCAGCACGTCGTACGATCAGCCGCCACGTCAAGAAGGGCGGCAAGATGTGGATTCGTGTGTTCCCCGACAAGCCGATCACCAAGAAGCCGATCGAAGTCCGCATGGGCTCCGGCAAGGGCAACGTGGAGTACTGGGTCGCGCAGATTCAGCCGGGCCGCATGATCTATGAAATCGAGGGTATTCCCGAAGATATCGCACGTGAGGCGTTCCGCCTTGCCGCCGCGAAATTGTCGGTGACCACCACTTTCGTGACCCGGACGGTGCGCTGATGGATATCAAACAACTCCGCGAGAAGTCGGCTGACGAACTGAAGGCCCACCTGACCGATCTGCGTAAGGAGCAGTTCTCGCTCCGTATGCAGCAGGTCACCGGCCAGCTGCCGAAGACCCACGATACCCGCCGGGTGCGCCGCGACATTGCTCGCGTCAAGTACCTGCTCGGCAGCACCAAGTAAGGACGGCCGCGATGAGCGACAACAACGAAAAGCAAGCGCTGCGCACGGTCGAAGGCCGTGTCGTCAGCAACAAGATGGACAAGACGGTCACCGTGTTGGTGGAGCGCCAGGTCAAGCACCCGTTGTACGGTAAGTACATCAAGCGCTCGTCCAAGCTCCACGCACACGACGCCGACAATGCCTGCAACGAAGGCGATGTCGTGCGTGTGACCGAGATTGCTCCAATGTCCAAGACCAAGAACTGGCGGGTGGTCGAAATCGTCACCCGTTCGGCCGAATAAGGGAGATCTGAATCATGATCCAGATGCAGAGCTACCTCGATGTCGCCGACAATTCGGGTGCCAAGGAAGTGATGTGCATCAAGGTGCTGGGCGGCTCCAAGCGCCGTTACGCACACATTGGCGACATCATCAAGGTGACCGTCAAGGACGCCATTCCGCGTGGCAAGGTCAAGAAGGGCGAAGTCTACGACGCCGTCGTGGTGCGTACCCGCAAGGGTGTGCGCCGTCCCGACGGTTCGCTGATCCGCTTCGATGGCAACGCCGCTGTGCTGTTGAACAATAAGCAGGAGCCGATCGGGACCCGCATCTTCGGGCCGGTGACGCGCGAGCTGCGTTCCGAGAAGTTCATGAAGATCGTCTCGCTCGCTCCCGAAGTGCTGTGAGCGGAGGACATATACATGGCTAACCGTATCAAGAAGGGCGACCAGGTCGTCATCAACACCGGCAAGGACAAGGGTAAGCAGGGTGAAGTCGTGCGTGTGGACGGCGATCGCGTGATCGTCGCCAACGCCAACGTCATCAAGCGCCACACCAAGCCGAACCCGCAGGCGGGTGTCGCCGGCGGCGTGGTCGAGCGTGAAGCGTCGATCCATATCTCCAACGTCAATATCGTCAACCCGGCAACGGGCAAGGGCGAGCGCGTTGGCTTCAAGGTGCTGGAGGATGGACGCAAATTGCGTGTGTTCCGCTCCAGCGGTGAGGCGCTCGACGCCTGAGGAATGCGATCATGAACACTCGTCTCGAAAAGTTTTACAAGGAAAACGTGGTGCCGGCCCTGATGAAGGAATTCGGCTACACCAATCCGATGGAAGTGCCGAAGCTGGTTAAGGTCACGCTCAACATGGGCGTGGGCGAGGCGGCTACCAACAAGAAGATTCTGGAAAATGCGGTCGCCGACATGTCCAAGATCTCCGGTCAGAAGCCGGTGGTCACCAAGTCGCGCGTTTCGGTCGCATCGTTCAAGATTCGTGACGGTTGGCCGATCGGCTGCAAGACCACGTTGCGTCGCGCCAAGATGTACGAGTTTCTGGATCGTCTGATCAACATCTCGCTGCCGCGCGTGCGCGACTTCCGTGGTGTTTCCGGTCGCTCCTTTGACGGTCGTGGCAACTTCAACATGGGTGTGAAGGAACAGATCATCTTCCCGGAAATCGATTTCGACGCCGTCGACGCGATTCGCGGTATGGATATCGCCATCACCACCACCGCCAAGACGGATGCGGAAGCGAAGGCGCTGCTGGCAGCGTTCAAGTTCCCGTTCCGTAACTGACCGTCGAGGACATCCGAAATGGCAAAGACCTCCATGATCCACCGCGACATCAAGCGTGCAAAGCTGGCGAAGAAATTCGCCGGCAAGCGTGATGCGCTGAAGAAGATCCTCTCCAGTCAGGATGCGTCCTACGAAGAGAAGATCGATGCCTCGACCAAGTTGCAGAAGCTGCCGCGCGATTCGTCGCCGAGCCGCCATCGCAACCGTTGCGAGCTGTCCGGTCGTCCGCGCGGTGTCTACCGCAAGTTCGGTCTGGGTCGCAACATGCTGCGCAAGGCCACGATGAACGGCGACGTTCCGGGCCTGCGCAAGGCAAGCTGGTAACAGCAGTGTCGGCCGTTCGCGGCCGGCTTGAACAGGATGGTTCTGTTCAACACGGGAGTCCGACGCAAGTCGGGCTCTTTTGTCGTATACTTCCGCTCCTGTCTTGCCCGCACGGGCCTGGCATGGCGTCAAGGGTCCTGGCCCATCCCCAGGAAAACACAAGATTTTCGCGAAAGCGGATATCGGTGCACTCAAAGGTACTCATATGAGCATGACTGATCCCATCGCCGACCTGCTGGTACGCATCAAGAATGCGGCCGCGGTTGGTAAGCAGACGGTGAAATTGCCGTCGTCCAAGATCAAGGTCGCGATCGCCCAGGTCCTGAAGGACGAGGGTTACATCACCGACCTGCGCGTGACAGCGACCGAGAACAACAAGTCGGAGCTGGAAATCGTGCTGAAGTATTTCGAAGGCCGTCCGGTCATCGAGACCCTGAAGCGTTTCTCGCGCTCGGGTCTGCGCCAGTACCGCGGCAAGACCGAGCTGCCCAAGGTCCTGGGTGGCCTGGGTATCGCCATCATTTCCACGTCGAAGGGCATCATGACCGATGCGCAGGCTCGCGAAGCCGGCGTTGGTGGTGAAGTCCTGTGCTTCGTGGCCTAAGGGAAGGAATCGATCATGTCCCGTGTAGCCAAGAAGCCTGTTTCCCTTCCGAAGGGTGTTGAACTCAAGGTCCAGCCCGAGCTGGTCAGCGTCAAGGGTCCGAAGGGCACCCTGACCCTGCCGAAGCCGGTTGGCGTCGAAATCGCCATCGACGGCGACGTTGCCACGCTGTCGGCCAACGAACCGTCGCAGATCGCCATCACCGGCACCGTGCGCGCCATCCTTGCCAACATGGTCAAGGGTGTGTCCGAGGGCTTCGAGCGCAAGCTCGAGCTGGTCGGCGTCGGTTACCGTGCCGCCATGCAGGGCAAGGACCTGAGCCTGGCGCTCGGCTTCTCGCACCCGCTGGTGTTCGTGGCGCCGGAAGGCATCACGCTGTCGACCCCGACCCAGACCGAAATCGTGGTCCAGGGCGCCGACAAGCAGCGCGTCGGCGAAGTTGCCGCCAAGATTCGCGGTTTCCGTCCGCCGGAGCCCTACAAGGGCAAGGGTGTGAAGTACGCCGGTGAAGTCATCATTCGCAAGGAAGCCAAGAAGGCTTAATGGCGAGTCCCTCGCAAGAGCCCGCACATCCCTGTGCGGACTTTTGACAGGAACGCGCTCTCCCTTCAGCTTCCGTAGGACACATATCATGAGCATCAACAAAAACATCGCCCGTCTGCGTCGCGCCAAGTCCACCCGCTCGCACATCCGTGAGCTGGGCGTCGCCCGTCTGTCGGTGCTGCGCACCGGTCAGCATCTGTACGCGCAGGTCTTCACCGCCGACGGTTCCAAGGTGATCGCTGCGGCGAACACCCTGCAGGCCGACGTCAAGGACGGCCTGAAGAACGGCAAGAACAGCGATGCGGCCGTCAAGGTCGGCAAGCTGATCGCCGAGCGCGCCAAGGCTGCGGGCATCGAGAAGGTCGCATTCGACCGCTCGGGCTACCGCTACCACGGCCGCATCAAGGCGCTGGCCGATGCAGCGCGCGAAGGCGGCCTGCAGTTCTAAGTACTGCTGCGGATGCGGTCATCGACCACATCCGCGTTACCGCCGGCAGGGGAGATGCCGGACCGTCCCGTTCTTTTGCAACGGTGCCGGGAACACAGCGTGACTCCACAACCATAAGCGGCTTCGAGCCGTACATACTCAATCAGTCAAGGAATCAAGATGGCAGAAGAACGTGCACCGCGGGGTCGTGATCGCGACCGTAACCGCGAAGAGAAAGTCGACGATGGCATGATCGAGAAGCTGGTCGCGGTCAATCGCGTCAGCAAGACGGTCAAGGGCGGTCGCCAGTTCACCTTCACCGCGTTGACCGTGGTCGGCGATGGTCTGGGCAAGGTCGGTTTCGGGTATGGCAAGGCGCGCGAAGTGCCGGTCGCCATCCAGAAGTCGATGGAGCAGGCGCGCAAGAACCTGGCAACTGTCGATCTGAACAACGGCACCTTGTGGCATGCCGTCAAGTCGGGCCACGGCGCAGCACGCGTCTACATGCAGCCGGCGTCGGAAGGTACGGGCGTCATCGCTGGCGGCGCCATGCGCGCAGTGCTGGAAGCGGTTGGCGTCAAGAACGTGCTGGCCAAGGCAGTTGGTTCGCGTAACCCGATCAACCTGGTCCGTGCAACCCTGAAGGGTCTGTCGGAAGTGCAGTCGCCGGCACGTGTTGCTGCCAAGCGCGGCAAGAAGGTCGAGGAGCTCAACCATGGCTAATGACACCAACAAGACCGTGAAGGTGCGCCTGGTGCGTGGCCTGCGTGGAACCCAGTCGCGTCATCGCCTGTCGGTGCGTGCGTTGGGCCTGAATAAGCTCAACGATGTGCGTGAACTGAAAGACAGCCCGCAGGTGCGTGGTCTGATCAATACGGTTCACTACCTCGTCAAGGTTGAGGAGTAACTCAATGACTCTGCGTCTTAATGACCTCAAGCCGGCCGACGGCGCCCGTACCGAGCGCACCCGCGTCGGTCGTGGTATCGGTTCGGGCCTCGGCAAGACCGCTGGTCGCGGTCACAAGGGTTCGTTCGCCCGTAAGGGTGGCGGCAAGATCAAGGCCGGCTTCGAAGGCGGCCAGACCCCGATGCAGCGCCGTCTGCCGAAGATCGGTTTCCGCTCCAAGATGGCGCGCGATACCGCTGAAGTGTTGTCCTACCAGCTGGACAAGCTGGATGCCGGTGATGTCGACTTTGCAGCGCTGCGTGCGGCCAACCTGGTCCCGAGCCGCGCCAAGAAGGCGAAGATCGTGCTGAAGGGCGAGCTGAGCAAGAAGTTCGTGCTGAAGGGCGTTGCGGCGACCGCAGGCGCCAAGGCGGCAATCGAAGCTGCCGGCGGCAGCGTAGAGGAGTAATCGGCAGATGGCGCAGGCTGGCATTGGTAACCTCGGTGGCGGGCTCGGCAAGTTCACGGAACTTCGCCAGCGGCTACTGTTCGTCCTCGGGGCATTGATCGTCTATCGCATCGGCTGCTATGTGCCGGTGCCTGGCGTGAATCCCGATGCCATGCTTTCGTTGATGCAGGCGCAGGGCGGCGGCATCGTGGACATGTTCAACATGTTCTCGGGCGGCGCCCTGCACCGTTTCAGTATTTTTGCGTTGAACGTGATGCCGTATATCTCGGCATCGATCGTGATCCAGTTGGCCACGCATATCTTTCCCGCCCTCAAGGCGATGCAGAAGGAAGGCGAATCCGGTCGACGCAAGATCACCCAGTATTCGCGTATCGGCGCGGTGTTGCTGGCGGTGGTGCAGGGCGGCAGTATCGCGCTGGCACTGCAGAACCAGACCGCGCCTGGTGGCGCGCCGGTGGTGTATGCGCCGGGCATGGGCTTCGTGCTCACCGCGGTGATTGCGCTGACCGCCGGCACCATCTTCCTGATGTGGGTGGGCGAGCAGGTCACCGAGCGTGGCATCGGTAACGGCGTATCGTTGATCATCTTTGCCGGCATCGTGGCAGGCCTTCCGTCGGCGGCGATCCAGACCGTCGAGGCCTTCCGCGAAGGCAATCTGAGCTTCATCTCGCTGCTGCTGATCGTCATCACCATTCTGGCGTTTACGCTGTTCGTGGTGTTCGTCGAGCGCGGGCAGCGCCGTATCACGGTCAACTACGCACGCCGCCAGGGCGGTCGCAATGCGTACATGAACCAGACCTCGTTCCTGCCGCTGAAGCTCAATATGGCAGGCGTGATTCCGCCGATCTTCGCGTCCAGCATCCTGGCCTTCCCGGCCACGCTGTCGATGTGGTCCGGTCAGGCTGCTTCCGGTAGCGGCGTGGGTTCGTGGCTGCAGAAGATTGCCAATGCGCTCGGGCCCGGCGAGCCGGTGCACATGCTGGTGTTCGCCGCACTGATCATCGGTTTCGCGTTCTTCTATACCGCGTTGGTGTTCAATTCGCAGGAAACCGCCGACAACCTCAAAAAGTCGGGCGCACTGATTCCGGGTATCCGTCCGGGCAAGGCAACGGCCGACTATGTGGACGGCGTGCTGACCCGGTTGACCGCGGCAGGTTCGTTGTACCTGGTGATCGTCTGCCTGCTGCCGGAAATCATGCGCACGCAGCTGGGCACCTCGTTCCACTTCGGTGGTACGTCGTTGCTGATTGCCGTGGTGGTGGTGATGGACTTCATCGCACAGATCCAGGCACATCTGATGTCGCATCAGTATGAGAGTCTGCTGAAGAAGGCCAACCTCAAGGGTGGCTCGCGCGGCGGTCTGGCGCGCAGTTAAGTGGTACACTAGATCTTCATTGCGTGAAGACGGCCTGGTTCCCGGGCCACGATCTTCCGATCAGAAGGGCGGCTCGCGCGACGTCTCGCGCGCGGGTGTGGCGAGGTGGTCCTGTGCGGGGGGTAGTACAGGCGATTCGGAGAAGTCTTCTGGATCAACATCGTCCGGCGCCGGAGCGAGGGCACACTCCCCACGCCGGGTCCATGGAACTTTTGGTTCCACGGGCTTCAAAGCAATCCGAGGCCTTGCTACAATTCCGAGTTCACTTTTGATCCATCCTGCCGGGTGGCGCCTGGGCGCCGTCGGGCCATCACTCAGTTGGAGAATCGCGTCATGGCGCGTATTGCAGGCGTCAACCTGCCAGCCCAGAAGCACGTCTGGGTCGGGTTGCAAAGCATCTACGGCATCGGCCGTACCCGTTCGAAGAAGCTCTGCGAATCCGCAGGCGTTACCTCGACCACGAAGATTCGTGATCTGTCCGAACCCGAAATCGAGCGCCTGCGCGCCGAGGTCGGCAAGTATGTCGTCGAAGGCGACCTGCGCCGCGAAATCGGTATCGCGATCAAGCGACTGATGGACCTGGGCTGCTATCGCGGTCTGCGTCATCGCCGTGGTCTCCCGCTGCGTGGTCAGCGCACCCGTACCAACGCCCGCACCCGTAAGGGTCCGCGCAAGGCGATCAGGAAGTAAGGGATAGATCATGGCAAAGCCAGCAGAAAAGAAAACGAAGAAGAAGATCAAGCGCGTCATCACTGACGGCGTCGCTCACGTCCACGCTTCGTTCAACAACACCATCGTCACCATCACCGATCGCCAGGGCAATGCACTGTCGTGGGCTACGTCCGGCGGCGCCGGCTTCCGTGGTTCGCGCAAGTCGACCCCGTTCGCTGCTCAGGTTGCCGCCGAAAAGGCTGGCCGCGCTGCGCTCGACTACGGCGTGAAGTCGCTGGAAGTGCGTATCAAGGGTCCGGGTCCGGGCCGTGAGTCGGCCGTGCGTTCGTTGAACAACGTGGGCTACAAGATCACCAACATCATCGACGTGACGCCAATCCCGCACAACGGGTGCCGTCCGCCGAAGAAGCGTCGCGTCTAAAGGGAGCGATAAGAAATGGCTCGTTATATCGGTCCTACCTGTAAGCTCGCCCGCCGCGAAGGCGTCGATCTTTCCCTCAAGAGCCCGGCGCGCGCGCTGGACTCCAAGTGCAAGCTTGAGCAGAAGCCCGGCCAACATGGCGCGGCTCGCAAAGGCAAGCTCTCCGACTATGCGACCCAGCTGCGCGAAAAGCAGAAGGTCAAGCGTATCTACGGTCTGCTGGAGCGTCAGTTCCGCAACTACTACAAGAAGGCCTCGACCAAGAAGGGCAACACCGGCGAGAACCTGCTGCAGTTGCTGGAAACCCGTCTGGACAACGTCTGCTACCGCATGGGCTTTGCCGTCACCCGTCCGGCCGCGCGCCAGCTGGTGTCGCACCGTGGCGTGTTGGTCAACGGCAAGTCGGTGAATCTGGCTTCGTACCAGATCAAGGCTGGCGATGCGATCACGCTGTCGGAAAAGGCACAGAAGCAGCTCCGCGTGCAGGAAGCCCTGACCGTGGCTGAGCAGCACGACATGACGCCGTCGTGGGTCGAAGTCGATTCGAAGAAGTTCAGCGGCGTGTTCAAGGCCGTTCCGGATCGCGCTGACCTGCCTTCGGATATCAACGAAGCGCTGATCGTCGAGTTGTATTCGAAGTAATTCACATTGGAGAGCCTCCGGCACCGCCGGAGGTTCGCAGGAGACCCCGCAACATGACGGTTACCGCCAACCAGGTTCTGCGCCCCCGTGGTCCGCAGATCGAACGTCTTACCGACAATCGCGCAAAGGTCGTGATCGAGCCCTTGGAGCGCGGTTACGGGCACACGCTGGGCAATGCCCTGCGTCGTGTGCTGTTGTCGTCGATCCCGGGTTTTGCGATCACCGAGGTCGAGATCGACGGCGTGCTGCACGAGTACACCACGGTCGAAGGGCTGCAGGAAGACGTGCTTGACGTCCTGCTCAACCTGAAAGACGTGGCGATTCGTATGCATAGTGGCGACAGCGCGACGCTGTCGTTGTCCAAGCAGGGTCCGGGCACGGTCACTGCGGCCGACATCAGGACCGATCACAACGTCGAGATCATCAACGGCGACCACGTGATCTGCCACCTGACCAAGGACACGGCGCTGAACATGCGCCTGAAGATCGAGCGTGGCTTCGGCTACCAGCCGGCTGCCGCGCGTCGTCGTCCGGACGAAGAGACCCGCACCATCGGTCGTCTGATGCTGGATGCGTCGTTCTCGCCGGTGCGTCGCGTTGCCTACGCCGTGGAAGCTGCGCGCGTTGAACAGCGTACCGACCTCGACAAGCTGGTCATCGATATCGAGACCAACGGCACGATCGATGCCGAGGAAGCCGTGCGCACCGCCGCCGACATCCTCAGCGATCAGCTGTCGGTGTTCGGCGATTTCACCCACCGCGATCGCGGTGCGGCCAAGCCGGCTGCCAGCGGCGTGGATCCGGTGCTGCTGCGCCCGATCGACGACCTCGAGCTGACCGTGCGTTCGGCCAACTGCCTGAAGGCCGAGAGCATCTACTACATCGGTGATCTGATCCAGAAGACCGAAGTGGAGCTGCTCAAGACCCCGAACCTCGGCAAGAAGTCGCTGACCGAAATCAAGGAAGTGCTGGCACAGCGCGGCCTTGCACTGGGCATGAAGCTGGAGAACTGGCCGCCGGCCGGTGTCGCCCAGCACGGCATGCTTGGTTAATGCATCACCGCATGGGCGTCCTCGGGCGCCCATGCTGTTTTTTTACATCGACGGGCCAGAGCCCGCGGTGACATCCGGTCAAAGGACGGCCGGCTCGGACCAACCGCAGTCCATTCAACAGCGCCAGGATGGCGACAACGTTTCTGAAGCAGTCTCAACATTCCTTAGGAAATCACACTCATGCGTCACCAGAAATCCGGTCGTAAATTCAACCGCACCAGCGCGCATCGCGAAGCCATGTTCCGCAATATGGCCGCCTCGCTGTTCAAGCACGAGCTGATCAAGACCACCTTGCCGAAAGCCAAGGAACTGCGTCGCGTGGCCGAGCCGCTGATCACCATCGGCAAGGTCGATGGCGTTGCCAATCGTCGTCTGGCGTTTGCTCGCCTGCGCGACAAGGAAGCGGTGGGCAAGCTGTTCGTCGAACTGGGCCCGCGTTACGCGACCCGTCCCGGCGGCTACCTGCGCATCCTGAAGGCCGGCTTCCGTGCCGGTGACAATGCGCCGATGGCGTATGTCGAGCTGGTCGACCGTCCAGTCGTCGCCGAGGAAGTGGCCGAGTAATCGGTTCGCGCTTGGCAAAGATTCTCGAAAAGCCCGGCTAGCGCCGGGCTTTTTTATTGCCCGTGCCGGACCATGGCGGTCGATCTTGGTATCGGTGTTTCAGCAGCAGCGGCGCGCAGGGCTCACCCATGATCACGCACGACCGCCTCCGGGTGGCGTCGCCCGGTCTACAGCGAGCGCGCACGACAGTTGACACGCATGCTTGTACGGGGCCGGCCGCCATGCAACCTGCCCGATGCAGGCATCCGTGGTCACCGCGGCGGCGATGGCTGATAATCGGGCATTCGATCCTAGGCAAGCGATAGCGATGAATCCATTTCGTTGGGGTTTCCGGGCGCAGTTCTTGCTGGGCTTTCTTGCGTGCGCAGGACTGCTTGCCTATGCGATCTATGTGCAGCTGCATCTCGGACTGGAGCCTTGCCCGCTATGCATCTTCCAGCGGATCGCGTTTGCTGCGCTGGCGGTGCTGTTTCTGCTGGGCGCCTTGCATGGGCCGCGGGCTGCGGGCACGCGCAAGCTCTATGGCGTGCTGAGCTTCATCGCTGCCGGGGTGGGCATGGGCATTGCAGCGCGGCATGTCTGGGTGCAGATCCGTCCCAAGGACATGATGTCTTCCTGCGGGCCGCCGTTGAGCTTCCTGAGCGAGACGATGGGTCCGTTCGAAGTGTTCCGCACCGTGCTGACCGGCACTGGCGACTGCGGCAATATCGATTGGCGCTTTCTGGGCCTGAGCATGCCGATGTGGAGCATGCTGTGGTTCGTGGGCCTGGCGCTGTGGGCGCTGTATGCCGGCTTCAGGCAGCGTGGTCCGCGCAAATTGTTCTGATCGTTTCGTTCCGGCGCTGGCCGGCGCCCGAGATTTCTGGAGTTCACGATGTCCGCTTCCCCTCATTCGTCGGTCAACCAGGCAGACCAGTGGTCGCCGCAGAGCTGGCGGCAGCGTCCGGCGTTGCAGATGCCGGTCTACCCGGACGCCGTTGCGCTGGAACACACGCTGGGCGAGTTGCGGCAGCTGCCGCCGCTGGTGACCTCCTGGGAAATCTTTGCGCTCAAGCGCCAGCTGGCGGAGGCCCAGGAGGGCAAGCGCTTCCTGCTGCAGGGCGGGGACTGCGCCGAGAATTTCAGCGATTGCGAATCGGGCACGATCTCCAATCGCCTCAAGGTGCTGCTGCAAATGAGCCTGGTGCTGGTGCATGGTCTGCACCTGCCGGTGGTTCGGGTAGGGCGCTTTGCCGGGCAGTACGCCAAGCCGCGCTCGGCCGATACCGAGACCCGCGACGGGGTGACCTTGCCCAGCTACCGCGGCGATGTGATCAACGCGCCGGCCTTCACCGAAGCGGCGCGCGTGCCGGATCCGCAGCGCATGATCACCGCGCATTCGCGCTCGGCGATGACGATGAATTTCGTACGCGCTTTGATCGACGGCGGCTTTGCCGACCTGCACCATCCCGAATACTGGAATCTGGACTGGGTGGGGTATTCGCCGCTGGCGGCGGACTACCAGAAGATGGTGGCATCGATCGGCGATGCGGTGCGCTTCATGGAGACCTTGTCCGGCGCGGAGGTCTACAACCTCAACCGCATCGACTTCTACACCTCGCACGAGGCGCTGTTGCTGCCGTACGAGGAAGGCCTGACCCGGCAGGTGCCGCGGCAGTGGGGGTGGTTCAACCTGAGCACGCATTACCCGTGGATCGGCATGCGCACCGCCGCGCTGGATGGCGCGCATGTGGAGTATCTGCGTGGCGTACGTAATCCGATCGCGATCAAGGTGGGGCCGTCGGTGCAGCCGGATCAGCTGTTGCGTCTCATCGACGTGCTCAATCCGGAAGACGAACCCGGCCGCCTGAGCTTCATCCATCGCATGGGCGCGGCGCAGATCGCCGAGAAGTTGCCGCCGCTGCTGGAGGCGGTCAAGCGCGATGGACGTCGGGTGCTGTGGGTGTGCGATGCGATGCACGGCAACACCGAAAGCACCGGAAATGGCTATAAGACACGGCGTTTCGACAATATCCGCAGCGAGGTCGAGTTGTCGTTCGATCTGCATGCGGCCGCCGGGACGCGGCTGGGCGGGGTGCATCTGGAACTGACCGGCGAAGACGTCACCGAGTGCACAGGTGGTGCGCGCGAGCTGACCGAGCGCGATCTGGAGCGGGCCTATCGCTCCAGCGTGGATCCGCGGCTGAACTACGAGCAGTCGCTGGAAATCGCAATGGCGATCGTGCGCAAGCAACAACAGGTGGCGTCGCAGCCGCTGGGCGCGTGATGTCACCGTACGCATGACGTGATGCTCATGCCGCGTGCGGCATGATGCTGCAGCCATCCCTCTTTCCCCCCCACAGGAGGAACGGTTTGACTGCCGATTGGAACGTCATCCGCGAATACGCAATCCCGCTTGGTGCCGCGCTGCTGGCGGGCATCGTCACCTGGTCGTTGATGCTGTGGCTGTTCCGCCGCATGCAGGGCCGCGACTATCGCCGTGCGCGCATCATTCGCGTAATCACGCTGCCGGCAGCCTTCATCCTGCCGCTGCTGTTTCTGGGCATCGCCACCGAAGCGACGCCGCTGGCCGGCAAGGCGCTGGCGGCGGTGCAGCACCTGCTGCATGTCGGCATCGTCGGCTGCGTGACCTGGTTGTTGGTGCGCGCCGTCGCTGCCGGCGAGATGGCGATCCTGCGCAGCAACCCGATCGAGGTGTCCGACAACCTCACCGCTCGGCGCATCCAGACCCAGACACGCGTGCTGAGCCGGGTGGTGATGGGCGCGGTGATCCTGCTCGGCATCTCGGTGGTGCTGCTGACCTTTCCGCAGGTGCGCCAGATCGGCAAGACGCTGCTGGCCTCGGCCGGCATCATCGGCCTGGTGGCCGGTATCGCGGCCAAGCCGGTGTTCGGCAACCTGATCGCCGGCCTGCAGATTGCGCTGACCCAACCGATTCGCCTGGACGATGTGGTGATCGTGGAAGGCGAATGGGGCCGCATCGAGGAGATCGGCAGCTCGTATGTGGTGGTGCGGATCTGGGACGAGCGGCGCATGGTGGTGCCGTTGACCTGGTGGATCGAAAACCCGTTTCAGAACTGGACGCGCAGCAGCGCCGATCTGCTCGGTACCGCATTCCTGTGGCTGGACTACCGCACCCCGATTGCAGCGGTACGCGCGGAACTGGAGCGTATCTGCCATAGCGAGCCGCTGTGGGACGGCCGCGTGTGCGTGACCCAGATTACCGACACCAGCGACAATACCATCCAGGTACGACTGCTGGTGAGCGCACGCAATTCCGGCGATGCCTTCGATTTACGCTGTCTGGTGCGCGAACGCATGATCGATTTCCTGACCCGCGAGCATGCCTATGCATTGCCGAGGATCCGCGCCGAAATCGCTGCGCAGGAAAAAGCGCCATCGCATGCTGCCGAGCCGATCGCACAAGAAAGTGTGCGATCGCCGGGCGCTGAAGACGGCGAACCTGCGACGACGATTTAGCGTGTATCTGCAGCTGGATACAGAGGTTTAATGGATGCGGCTGGGAGTTGTGTGAGCACCAGCCGTCCCGATTCTTGCGCATGCACTGGGTAGCGCAGGCATCAATGGCGCCTGCACTCGCAGCGTGTGTCACCGCCTGCCAGCTGCGCCTTACGGCCACGCGTGGCGCGGTCAATCATGTTTGCGCGGCGCCGACACCGGCATAGAAGGCGCAGTCTGTGAAGGGGGCCGGCCCTGCACGGCCGGCGCGCTTTGCGCATAACCAGGCGTAAAGCGCGCATGGCTGCGTTGCTCGTACGCATACGCCAGCTCGATCAGGCGCGGCTCGCTCCAGGCTGTGCCCATGAACAACAGACCCAATGGCAGGCCCTGGGTCTGTCCCATCGGCACGCTCAGGCTCGGGTAGCCAGCCACCGCTGCGGCGCCATAGCCGGCGCCGGGGAAGGCGTCGCCCTTGCCAAGCGTGGTGACCCACGCCTCGCCGGTGGTGGGCACGATCAAGGCATCCAGGCGATCTGCCTTCAGTGTGGCATCGATGCCTTTCGGGCCGGCCAATCGCTTGGCGCTGGCGCGCGCGCTCACATACCCCGCGTCGTCGAGATCGGGCGCTGCCTGCGCCTGTTCGAAGAGCTCTTGCCCGAAATACGCCATCTCGCGCTGCGCATGTTTGCGGTTGAAGGCGATCACCTGTTCCAGGCTCGCCACCGGCGCGCCGTGGCGTTGCAGGTAAGCATTCAGGCCGGCCTTGAATTCGACCAATAAGACCATCTGCTCGGCAGCATCCCACTTGCCATCCGTGACCAGGGCGGTCTCAACCACGGTGGCGCCCGCAGCACGCAGCGTCTGCACGGCGCGGTCGAGCGTCGCTGCAATGGCCGGGTCCTCGCGTAGCGGGTTGCGCAACAGGCCCAGGCGCGCCCCACGCAAGCCGTCGGGCTTCAGGTGGCCGAGATAGTCCACGCTGGTCGCCGGCGCCTTGGCGGTGGCCGGGTCCTGCGGGTCGGGCGCGGCGATCGCCTGCAGCACGGCGGCCGCATCGGCGACGCTGCGCGTCATCGGGCCGGCGGTGTCCTGGCTGGCCGAGATCGGAATGATGCCGTCGCGGCTGACCAGGCCCACGGTCGGCTTGAGCCCGACCAGGCCGTTGACCGAAGCCGGGCAGGTGATGCTGCCGTCGGTTTCGGTGCCGATGCCGACCGTGGCCAGGCTGGCGGCGATCGCCGCGCCGGTGCCGGCACTGGAGCCGCAGGGATTGCGATCCAGCGCGTACGGATTGCGGGTCAGCCCGCCGCGTGCGCTCCAGCCGGAGCTGGACGTGGTGGAGCGGAAGTTGGCCCACTCGCTCAGGTTGGTCTTGCCCAGGATCACCGCGCCGGCAGCGCGCAGGCGCTGTACCAGAAACGCATCGCGGCCGGGCCTGAAATCGGCCAGCGCCAGCGAGCCGGCGCTGTTGACCATCGGCAGCGCATCGATGTTGTCCTTGAGCAGCACCGGAATGCCATGCAGGGGACCGCGCACATGGCCGGCGCGGCGTTCGGCGTCCAATGCACGTGCGTCGGCTTCGGCTTGCGGGTTGAGTTCGATCACCGAATTGAGGGTGGGCCCGGCGCGATCGATGGTGGCGATACGCTGCAGGTAGGCGCGGGTCAGATCCAGGCTGCTGGTCGTGCCGGACGCCATGCGTGCCTGCAGGCCGACGATGTCGGCGTCGATCAGATCGTCTTGCCTGGCAGTGGCTGCGTTGGCACCGGCCGGGGTCAGGCTTTCGGTATGCGCACAGCCGCACAGCGCAAGCAGCAGCGCGAAGGACAAGGTGGTGGATCGCATTGGCGGTGTTCCCCGGGGCCTGTTCGCAGGCTAACGGCGCTGCGTCGGGGTGACAATGTGTATGACATGCCCGCATATGGGCAGGGTGGGTCAGCGGCGCCGGCGCTTGATCAGATCGCGTGCCAGCACGCCGACCACGATCAGATTGATCGCCAGCACGCCCCAGGCGGTCCAGCCGGGATGGCGGACGATGGCGTAGATATCGAACGGCAGGTAGATGGCCGCCGACAGGCAGCCCAGCAGCGATGCCCAGGCCCTGGCACGCCACAGACCCCAGGCTTCCACCACGTGCAGCAGGCCGTAGGCCAGCATGGCGGCAGCGGCCAGATGCACCGCATCGGGACTGATGGTCTTGAGCAACGACGGCAGTGCGCCGTGGTCGGGATCCAGGTTGAAGCGGCGGATCAGCGTGCTGACCGCGTTCTGCAGCGGGAGCGGGCCCAGAATTTCCAGGCCCGTCGCCGCCAACAGCGCAAGCGTCCCCTTGACCGCCTCTAGCAAGGCGATCATGTGCAGCCCCGGATGCGCACGCGGATCCGGGCTGTAGGGCGTGTTGCTCACGGAGATGGACGTCCCGTGCTTAGCCGGAACGGCCAGCGCGCTTGCGGTCGCTTTCGGTCAGGAACTTCTTGCGCAGGCGGATTTCCTTCGGGGTGACTTCCACCAGCTCGTCGTCCTCGATGAAGTCCAGAGCCTGCTCCAGCGTGTACTTGATCGCCGGAGTCAGCTTGATCGCATCGTCCTTGCCCGAGGCGCGCATGTTGGTCAGCGGCTTGGTCTTGATCGCGTTGACGGTCAGGTCGTTGTCCTTGGAATGGATACCGATCAGCTGACCTTCGTACACGTTGTCGCCTTCGGCAGCGAACAGGCGGCCGCGCTCTTCCAACGGCCCCAGCGCGTAGGCCGGGGTGGCGCCCGCCGCGTTGGCGATCATCACGCCGTTCTGGCGCTTGGCGATTGCGCCCTGTTCCTTCGGACCGTAATGGTCGAACACGTGGAACAGCAGGCCCGAGCCCTGGGTCAGGGTGCGGAACTCGTTCTGGAAGCCGATCAGGCCACGCGCCGGGATCATGTAGTCCAGGCGCACGCGGCCCTTGCCGTCCGGCTCCATGTTCTTCAGCTGGCCCTTGCGGGTGCCCAGCTTTTCCATCACGCCGCCCTGGTGCTGTTCTTCGATATCGACCACCAGCTGTTCGATCGGCTCCATCTGCTTGCCGTCGATTTCCTTGATGATGACTTCCGGACGCGACACGGCCAGCTCGTAGCCTTCACGACGCATGTTCTCGATCAGCACCGACAGGTGCAGTTCGCCACGGCCGGAGACCAGGAACTTGTCGGCGTCGGAGCCTTCCTCGACCTTCAGTGCCACGTTGTGCACCTTCTCGCGGTCCAGGCGGTCGCGCAGCTGGCGGCTGGTCAGGAACTTGCCGCCGGACAGGTCCTTGTTGCCGGCGAACGGCGAGTTGTTGACCTGGAACGTCATCGAGATGGTGGGCTCGTCCACGGTCAGCGCCGGCAGCGCTTCCGGGGCGTCGAGCGCACACACGGTGTCGGAAATGGTCAGCTCGGCCACGCCGGAGATGGCGACGATGTCGCCGGCCTCGGCGGTGTCCTGCTCGATGCGCTCCAGGCCCAGGAAGCCCAGCACCTGCAGCACCTTGCCCTGACGCTTCTTGCCTTCGCGGTCGATCACGCTGACCGGCATGTTCTTCTTCAGCACGCCGCGCTGGATGCGGCCGATGCCGATCACGCCGACGAAGTTGTTGTAGTCCAGCTGGCTGATGCGCATCTGGAACGGGCCGTCCGGATCCACGTCCGGTGCCGAGACGTGCTGCATGATCGCTTCGTACAGCGGGGTCATGTCGCCGTCGCGCACGCTCGAATCCAGGCTGGCGTAGCCGTTCAGGGCGGAGGTGTAGACGATCGGGAAGTCCAGCTGCTCGTCGGTTGCGCCGAGCTTGTCGAACAGGTCGAACACCTGGTCGATCACCCAGTCCGGGCGTGCGCCGGGACGGTCGATCTTGTTGACCACCACGATCGGCTTGAAGCCCATCGCGAACGCCTTCTGGGTGACGAAGCGGGTCTGCGGCATCGGGCCGTCCATCGCGTCGACCAGGATCAGCACCGAGTCCACCATCGACAGCACGCGCTCGACTTCGCCACCGAAGTCGGCGTGTCCCGGGGTGTCGACGATGTTGATGCGGTTGCCGTTCCAGGTGATGGCCGTGTTCTTGGCCAGGATCGTGATGCCACGCTCCTTTTCCTGGTCGTTGCTGTCCATCACGCGCTCAGCCAGCACGGTGCGTTCGGACAGGGTGCCGGACTGCTTCAGCAGGCAGTCGACGAGGGTGGTCTTGCCATGGTCAACGTGCGCGACGATGGCGATATTGCGGAGTTTTTCGATAGACATGCGGAAAGGGCCCCTGTCTGGCGCCAGTCTTGAGATGAGGTAAGCCCGACATTATAGCGGTTTCGTCGCCGTGCCGTTGCGTTCGGCCGCCAAGTGGGCCAAGACGCCCATTCATCTTGCCGGGATACCCCCGACGATGGTCCAACCTGCACGGTCGCCTGCACGCCCGGGTGTATCCTAATGGGCTGTCATACACCCTGAAACCTGCAAGGATTTCCATGTCCCTGATTGCCCATTTCGACACCACCCGCGGCCCGATCGCGGTCGAGCTGTTCGCCGACAAGGCCCCGCTGACCGTCGCCAACTTCGTCAACCTGGTCCAGCGCGGCTTCTACGACGGCCTGAGCTTCCACCGCGTCATCGCCGACTTCATGATCCAGGGCGGCTGCCCGGAAGGCTCCGGCCGCGGCGGCCCGGGCTACCGTTTCGAGGATGAAGCCAACAACGGCGTCGGTCACGAGCGCGGCGTGCTGTCCATGGCCAATGCCGGCCCCAACACCAACGGCAGCCAGTTCTTCATCACCCACACCGCCACCCCGTGGCTGGACGGCAAGCACACCGTGTTCGGCAAGGTCACCCAGGGCCTGGACGTGGTCGATGCCGTCGCCCAGGGCGATGTGATCAACAAGGTGACGATCGAAGGCGATACCGATGCCGTGCTGGCTGCCAAGGCCGACCGCGTCGCGGAGTGGAACAAGATCCTCGCCGCCTGATGTCTTTCCCCGAACGGCCGCCTTGCGCGGCCGTTCGTCTGTCACTGCGCGCCGCCAGGCCCTGCGCCACGCCAGCGTGCACCTTCACCCATGTTTTTTAGCAGAGGAAACTCCCCATGAAAGCACCTGTTCGTGTTGCCGTGACCGGCGCTGCCGGCCAGATCGGCTATGCCCTGCTGTTCCGCATCGCCTCCGGCGAAATGCTGGGCAAGGACCAGCCGGTGATCCTGCAATTGCTGGAACTGTCCAATGAAAAGGCCCAGGCCGCGCTCAAGG
The DNA here is from genome assembly GCF_002940205.1 of Xanthomonas arboricola pv. guizotiae. Taxonomy (GTDB): domain Bacteria; phylum Pseudomonadota; class Gammaproteobacteria; order Xanthomonadales; family Xanthomonadaceae; genus Xanthomonas; species Xanthomonas arboricola_C. The sequence goes on along the minus strand of NZ_MDSK01000001.1, from coordinate 75,161 downwards.
GCGTGATCATGGAGCTGGAAGACTGCGCATTCCCGCTGCTGGCCGGCGTGGTCGGCACCGACGACGCCGAAGTGGCGTTCAAGGACATCGACGTCGCCCTGCTGGTCGGTGCGCGTCCGCGCGGCCCGGGCATGGAGCGCAAGGACCTGCTGCTGGAAAACGCTAAGATCTTCACCGCGCAGGGCGCGGCGTTGAACAAGGTGGCCAAGCGTGACGTCAAGGTGCTGGTGGTCGGCAACCCGGCCAACACCAATGCCTACATCGCGATGAAGTCGGCGCCGGATCTGAATCCGAAGAATTTCACCGCCATGCTGCGTCTGGATCACAACCGTGCGCTCAGCCAGCTGTCGCAGAAGCTCGGCAAGCCGGTCGGCGGCATCGAGAAGCTGGTGGTCTGGGGCAACCACAGCCCGACCATGTACCCGGACTACCGTTTCGCCACCGCCGATGGCGCATCCATCGGCGATGCGATCAACGACCAGGAATGGAACGCGTCCACCTTCATCCCGACCGTGGGCAAGCGCGGCGCGGCGATCATCGAAGCGCGCGGCCTGTCCTCGGCTGCGTCGGCCGCCAATGCCGCCATTGATCACGTGCGTGACTGGGTGCTGGGCAGCAACGGCAAGTGGGTGACGATGGGCGTGCCGTCCGACGGCTCCTACGGCATTCCGGAAGGGGTGATCTTCGGCTTCCCGGTGACCACCGCCAACGGCGAGTACACCCTGGTCAAGGATCTGCCGATCGACGACTTCAGCCAGAAGTACATCGACAAGACCCTGGCCGAGCTGGAAGAAGAGCGCAGCGGCGTGTCGCATCTGCTGGGCTGAGTGTCTCGCCTCGCTGCTGTAATGAAAACGCCGGGCAATGCCCGGCGTTTTTTATGTGGCGCTCATGCGATGCGGTGCGGGACGCGTGGCCGCTGCACCGATCACTTCGTGCGCTGCTCTCGGCTCAGGCCAGGCCTTCGGCCTGCAATGCGGCCTGCACATCCGCATCGTCCAGCATGCGCTGCACGAACGCATGCACTGCGCTCAGGCCGCCCAGGTCCACGCCCACCTTCTGCGCCCATCGCAGCGTCACGAACAGATACGCATCGGCGTTGGTGTGGGTGTCGCTTGCCAGCCAGTCGCGTCGCCGCAGATGCGTGTCGATACGTTCGCACAAGCTGCGCAGCCTGCCTGTTGCGTGCGTCGTCATGGGCGCGCGCGATCAGCGCGTCGTCCTGACGACAACGCGTGAGTGCGTGGCCAGCGTCAGGATGCGGTGCGCGGACGCAGCTTCTGTACGCGATAGAACGTGTGGTCGCCGATGGTGGCCACCTGGTACGCGTTGCGCCAGCTCGGGCTTGCGATCGCGCTTGCGGCGAAGTGACTGGCGCCCGGCACGATTTCCTTGCGTTGACCCACCGGCAGTGCCCAGTTGCGCTCTGCAGCCAGTGCCACATCCAGTGCCTTGTTCCAGGCATCGTCATTTTTCAGCTGCGTTCCCGGAGCCACGATGGTGGGCGCGAACTGCTTGCGTGCAGTGACCACCTGACACATCGAGTCGCCCCACAAGCCGCTGTCCAGCCGACGCAAGGCAACTTCGGCGACGGCTTGCTGGCCGCGCAAGGTCTGGTCACGCGCTTCCAGGTAGACGGTGGTGCTCAAGCACAACGAATCTGCAGCCGGCTGCGGCAACAACTGCGACAGCCAAAGTATCCACACCAGTTTCATATAACTCCTTGCTCCGTATGGGCCGATCCGCAGAGCATCCAAGGTGGATGCACCAGTACAGAGGGCTTGGCGTCATGGGGAGGCGACCTGCTACGGGTCGCCCGGTCTCCGGCGAAAGAAGATCTACCGGAGGTGCCCGCCAAATGCGGCGGGTCAAAAAGTTGGCGCAAGGTAGGCGTCGATCACAGAATCGCGGCTGAATAGGCGGGGTTGACGCGGGTGATCGCTTGCTGCATCTATCGCTTCGCTCGACGACACGCTGCGCTGCATTCGTTGCGTGCGTCGCATCGCGCTGGCGACAGCAGATGCTGTGATGGATCTCGACGCGCTGCGCCCGCGATGTTGCGCGTCTGCGCAGATGCTCAAGCTACGCGACGCGTTGCCAATGGACTACGCACGCAGCGCCATTGCAGTCTGTAGTACACATCATCGTCACTGATGGGTGTGCTGGGGCACTGAGGTTTCCGCCGCCGCAGCGACATGTCCGGATGCGAACGCAGGGTGCAGGAATAACCTGTGTGCGTGATGTGTGCCGCTGCCGGGATCGTGCTGCGAACGCCTGCCCGTGCAGCGTAGAACGCGGCGGTGTCATCGCCACAGGAGGCGGTCGCGTTGCGCGATGCGCGTCGATGCTGACGAGGGGACACAAGGCGCTACGACGTTATTGCCCGTGCATCCCATCACCACATCGCGCGCCAAGCTTGCATGCATCCTGCACAAATGCGTCAGCGGCTTTTTATATAAGTGGTGGCGGCTGCACGGCGTTATGCAGCCGGGATCGTCGATGTCATCGATCACGATTCCTTCGACTGTATCTGTAGCGCCTCTGCATGGGTCATGCCGCAATCGCATTGCAGGCTGGTTGCCGCTTTTACTTGATTCGCGTGCACATGTTCAAGCGTACAGGCGTGTTGCCTCACGCACATCGAGTTCGACGCGGTGCGAAATAATTTCACGCAGACACGCAGACACGCAGACACGCAGACATGCAGACATGCGCGGCGATCGCCGAAGACCGCGATTGCAGCCAGCGCAGAACCTCATGCACGCCCTGAAAGGAATCGTCGTGGCCCGATCGAGATTGTCAGATCTGATTTGACGGCATTGCTGCTGCAACGGGCCTGCGTTTTTCAGGCAGTGCAAATGCACTGCCGATCCAGGCGATCAGCACGCACAACACGCCGCAGAGCATCGGCCCCAAGGCCATCGCCCACGCCAGATGCGTATCGTTTCCCGTGTGATAGCCGGATGCGCTCAGCAGCAGTCCGATCGCGCCACTGCCGGCTGCTAGCGCGAGTTGGGCGGTCGCGGTGAGTGCGGCACTTTCGCGCGCCTGCTGTGCGGGGCCATGGCGCGAAGCAAGTTCTGCATGGCGTGCCCACACCCATTGCCCGGCACTACCGGCCGCCAACCCAATGCCGAAGGCCAGGCTGGCATCCAGCAGGTAATGTCGAGACGTGGCGATGGCGAAGATCAATCCCAGGCCGCACAATGCGGCTCCACTCAGTCCCAATCGACGCATCGCCACGGTCGGCCAACGCGCTGCCAGGGGCTGTATGCAGATGCTGCCCACCGCGTATGCAATCAATACCGCGCTGCCCCATCCAGCCGAGCCGAGCCGCGACTGCGCCAGATACGGCGCCAATTTGGTGAACGTCGGCAACGCCAAGGCCAATGCGGCGATGACCGCCAAGGGCAGCAACTGATCGCGTCGCCACGCCTGCGCAGCGAGCGGCGATGGCGTGGCGGCAGCGGTATGCGCGTAAACCTGCAGTGCGTTGCGTAACCACCATGACGACAACAGGGCGATGCTGCTGATCAGCGCGACCACCACCAACGCGGTCGATGCGGCGGCAGGCGTGCCGGCCTTCAGGACCAGGCCGATCGCGGCGCTGACCAAGAGCGCGGCCAGCCCGCTACCGATCAGACGCAGCGCACTGACGCCGCGTGCGCCACGCCAGGGCCAGTGGCCCAATCCCAGCAAGGTGTTCTGTGCGACGTCACCGACCGCATAGGCCGCACGGAAGGGCAGGCTGAGCAGCAACACGCTGGTCAGGCGGACATCGGCGGGAAGTGATGGCGTCACGAACAGCAGCGCCAGGGCGACCGCTGCCAATGCGATGCCGCGCCATTGCGAGCGCCCGGCCCAGGCCAGGCTGACGCCGGCGCTCCAGCGTCGCGCTGCAAGCATGCCCATCACCGCACTGACCACCAACCCGCCGGCAACCGACGCGCCAGCCGCCGCCGCGCTCAATCCGACGTATTCGGTCAACGCAAAGATCAGCAGCAACTCGCCGGTGTACCACAGCAGGCTTTTGCCGAAATGGGCCGCAACATAGGCCCGTAGCGCTGCCGGCGGCAGGATCGGAGGCGGCGATGCAATCGGCGTCGAGGTCATGTGCGATTTATAGCCGAGCTGCGCGACAGGAAAAAGAAGGGGCCGCGCCGCATCGATCAGCAGCGTTTGCATGGCGGGGGGCGTGATCGATGGGCAGTGTTGGGATCCGCACCGATCCGGCACATCGGACGCCGGTGTGGACGCCCGTGCCGGCATCGGAGGGGCGGACCGGTCATCGCTTCATCGCCGCCACCATCCGGGTTACCGTCGCGTTGCGCCAGTCCCGCCCGCACGTCGCTCGCGCAGAGCGTCGTGCGGGCGTCGCGCTCAGGCTGCTGTGACGTTCAACGCTTTGCGGCAATGCGCGCTACAGCCTCGCCGCCAAGCGGCAGGCCTGATCGATCGCACGCTTGGCATCCAGTTCGGCGGCGACATCCGCACCGCCGATCAGATGCGGTTGCTGGCCGTTGGCCTGCAGCGCGGCCAGCAGGTCGCGGCGCGGTTCCTGCCCGGCGCAGATCACCACCGTGCCGACATCGAGCAATTGCTCGGCGCCTTCCACGCGGATTCGCAGCCCGGCGTCTTCCACGCCCAGATATTCCACGCCGCCCAGCATCTTGACGCCCTTGGCCTTGAGCGTGGCGCGGTGGATCCAGCCGGTGGTCTTGCCCAGGCGCGCGCCGGGGCTGCCGGCGCTGCGCTGTAGCAGCCAGACCTGGCGGGCAGGGCGCTCGGGCTGTGGCTTGGCCAATGCGCCAGCGGTCTCGAAGCTGGGGTCCACCCCCCATTCGGCCATCCAGCGTGCAGGGTCCAGCGACGGCGATGGCCCTGTATGCACGAGAAATTCGCCGACATCGAAGCCAATCCCGCCGGCGCCGATGATCGCGACCTTGTCGGCAGCGACATGGCGGCCCAGCACCACGTCCAGATAGCTCACGACCATCGGGTGGTCGGCGCCGGGGAAGTCCACCTTGCGCGGCTCGATGCCGGTGGCCAGCACGATCTCGTCGAAGTCTTTCAGATCTGCCGCGTCTACATGGGTACTCAGGCGCAGCTGCACCCCGGTCGCGTCGATGCGGTGGCGGAAGTAGCGCAGCGTCTCGTTGAATTCTTCCTTGCCCGGGATGCGCCTGGCGACATTGAATTGCCCGCCGATCGCATCGCCTGCATCGAACAAGGTGACATGGTGACCGCGCTCGGCGGCTACCGTCGCGCAGGCCAGGCCGGCCGGGCCGGCACCGACCACCGCAATGCGCCTGGGATTGGGGGTCGGTGCGTAGATCAGTTCGGTTTCGTGCGCTGCGCGTGGGTTGACCAGGCAGCTCGCCAGCTTGTTGTCGAACACGTGATCCAGGCAGGCCTGATTGCAGGCGATGCAGGTATTGATGGCGTGCGACTGGCCGGCGCGGGCCTTGTTGGCCCATTGCGGGTCGGCCAGCAGCGGGCGCGCCAGCGACACCATGTCGGCCGCGCCGTCGGCCAGGATGCGCTCGGCCACGTCGGGCATGTTGATGCGGTTGGTCGCCACCACCGGAATGCGCAGGTGCGGCTTGAGCTTGGCGGTTACACCGGCGAATGCCGCGCGCGGTACCGAGGTGGCGATGGTCGGGATGCGTGCCTCGTGCCAGCCGATGCCGGAATTGATGATGGTCGCGCCGGCCGCCTCGATCGCCTGCGCCTGCGTCAGGATGTCCTGCCACTGGTTGCCGCCTTCGACCAGGTCCACCAGCGACAGCCGGTAGATGATGATGAAGTCCGGCCCGCAGGCCTCGCGGATGCGTCGCACGATCTCCACCGCAAAGCGCATGCGCCTGGCCGCATCGCCACCCCAGGCATCGCTGCGCCGGTTGGTGCGCGCAGCGGTGAATTCGTTGATCAGATAGCCTTCCGACCCCATTACCTCCACACCGTCGTAGCCGGCCTCGCGCGCCAGCCGCGCCGCACGCGCGTAGGCGGCGATCTGACGATCCACCGCACGTGCCGATAGCGCGCGCGGGGTGAACGGGTTGATCGGCGCCTTGAGTCTGGACGGTGCCACTGACAGCGGGTGATAGGCGTAGCGCCCGGCATGCAGCAGCTGCAGGCAGATCTTGGCGCCGTGCGCATGCACCGCCTGGGTGACCTGACGATGCGGGCGCACCTCCCACGGCCATGACAGCTTGCCGCCGAACGGCTTGAGCCAGCCCACCACGTTCGGCGAAAAGCCGCCGGTGACGATCAAGCCGACCCCGCCGGCAGCGCGCTCGGCGAAATACGCGGCCAGTTTGGGGAAATCGCGCGCCCGGTCTTCCAGACCGGTGTGCATCGAGCCCATCAGGACGCGGTTGCGCAGTTGCGTGAAGCCCAGATCGAGCGGTGCGAACAGGTGCGGGTAGGACGAGACGGACGGGCCGGTGGCGCGCGACATGGTGTGGATACGCTGGCGTACGGAGTGCGCACGATGCAGGCAAACGGGCCTGGCGGCAAGTCTTGACCGGCGCGGCAGCCGGACTCAAGCGCTAAAGCCGATCACCAGCCCGCCAGCACCAGCTTGCCGATCGTGCTGCCGCTTTCCAGCCGTCGGTGCGCCTCGCGCAATTGCTGCGCATTGATCGGCGACAGCGTTTCGGTATGGGTGGTGCGCAATTCGCCCGCATCAATCAAGCTGGCGGCACGGTTGAGGATGCGGTGTTGCTCGACCATGTCCTCGGTTGCGTAGCGGGCACGGGTGAACATCAGCTCCCAGTGGATGCCGATGCACTTGGCTTTGTAGGGATCGCCGATCGACAGCGGGCCGCGCGGCTCCACGATCAAGCCCACATGCCCCTGCGGTGCCAGGATCTCGCCCAGCTGCTCCCAGTAGCGGTCGGTGTCGGCCAGGTTGAGTGCGGCGTCCACGCTCTGCATGCCCAGGGCCTGCAACTGCGGCTGCAGTGGCTGGTGATGGTCGATCACATGCTGGGCGCCCATCTGTCGCACCCATTCGATGGTTTCCGGCCGAGAGGCGGTGGCGATCACGCTGAAACCGGCATGCCGCGCCAACTGGATCGCGATCGAGCCCACGCCGCCCGCGCCGCCGATGATCAATACGTGCTTGCCGCGATTGCGCGCGCCGTCGAAAGAAAACGGCATGCGCTGGAACAGCAGCTCCCAGGCGGTCAACGTGGTCAGCGGCAGGGCCGCGGCCTGGGCGAAGCTGAGCGAGGTGGGCTTGCAGCCGGCGATGCGCGCATCGACCAATTGGTATTGCGCGTTGCTGCCCGGGCGGCCGATGTCGCCCGCGTAATACACCTCGTCGCCGACTGCGAACGCGGTGACCTCGGGGCCTACCGCTTCGACGACGCCAGCCGCGTCGTAGCCCAGGATCTTCGGCGCATCCAGCGTCTGTGGCTTGGGTGCACGCACCTTGGTGTCGACCGGATTGACCGAGATCGCCTCGACGCGCACCAATAAGTCATACCCCGACGGGGCCGACGGGGCCGACGGGGCCGGAAGTTCCATGTCAAGCAGTGCGGCGGGATCGTCGATCGGAAGATGACGGGTGATGACGACAGCTTTCATCGGGGCGCTCCATGTGGGGAGTTCAGGGTGCGTTGTGAAGCCGTCGCGCCGCAACCACCGACCCCACAATTCAGCTCGGACGGGGCCTGGCGTTCACCAATGTGGTTTTCGCATCACTGCGCAACCGGCCGGCCGGCTCGGTCCGCCCACGTATTCAACTGGCTTAATTGGGCTGCGGTTCATGCAGGTCAGATGTGCAAACTGAGTGCGCGGTCCTTCCCTTCATGAAACTGTATACGTAGTATTGGAAGGGATCGCCGGCCCTGGTGATTGCTTTCACATGTTATATGACCGTTAACGCGATCTTCACTGAAGCCGGCTTAATCTGCGCCCCGATGGCTCTGGATGTGACGAGCATCTTTACCAAGAACAACGCCTCTATCGGTTTTATCTCCCAAAGAAGGAGCTGTATACACATGAACAAGAAAATTCTCACTGCCGCGTTGCTCGGCGGTCTGGCGGTTGCCCAGGCTGCTTCCGCGCAGGAGTTCGATGACCGTTGGTACCTGACCGGTAGCGCTGGCTTCAACTTCCAGGACAGCGATCGTCTGACCAATGATGCCCCGTTCGTCACCCTGGGTCTGGGCAAGTTCGTCAGCCCGAACTGGTCGATCGACGGCGAGCTGAATTATCAGAACCCGAACTTCGATGCCAACCAGGATCAGAACTGGAGCCAGTACGGCATCTCGTTCGACCTGCGTCGCCACTTCATCCAGGAAGGCCGCGGCTGGAACCCCTACCTGCTGTTCGGTCTGGGCTACCAGCGTTCGGAAGAAGAATTCGACGCGACCCCGAACCCGGTTTCGCCGGGCCAGCAGAAGGACGGCAACTTTGCCGCCAAGGCTGGTGTCGGTCTGCAGACCACCTTCGACAAGCGCGTCGCCGTGCGTGCCGAGTTGGCCTACCGCGCTGACTTCAACGACCAGAGCGTTGCCGCTCCGCAGGAAGACTGGTTCGGCGACGTGCTGGCTTCGGTCGGCGTCGTGATCCCGTTGGGACCGGCTCCGTCGACCGCTCCGCCGCCGGCTCCGGCTCCGGTTCCTCCGAGCTGCGCAGACCTGGATGACGACGGTGACGGCGTCAACAACTGCGACGACAAGTGCCCGGCTTCGCAGCCTGGCCAGACCATCGGTCCGGACGGTTGCCCGGTGCCTGTGTCGATCGATCTGAAGGGCGTGAACTTCGACTTCAACAAGTCGACCCTGCGTCCGGACGCCGTCTCGATCCTGAGCGAAGCGACCGAGATCCTGAAGCGTTACCCCGACCTGAAGGTCGAGGTTGCTGGTCACACCGACTCGAAGGGTACCGACGAGTACAACCAGAAGCTGTCCGAGCGTCGTGCGACCACCGTGTACGACTACCTGACCAAGAACGGCGTCGATGCGTCGCGTCTGGTCGGCCCGATCGGCTACGGCGAGAGCCGTCCGATTGCTCCGAACGCCAACCCGGATGGTTCCGACAATCCGGAAGGCCGTGCGAAGAACCGTCGTACCGAGCTGAACGTCCAGAACTAATTGGACCGCTAGCTGTTGCATACAAAACCCGGCCTTGCGCCGGGTTTTGTCTTTGTGGGGCCGCAAAACCTACCGTTGGGTGATGCAAATCCTGTCTGCGTTGCCATCCAGGCACGCTTCCGGTTGAAACGGCGTTCATCGCTGCCTACACTCGCCGCGTCGACACCACACTCATAATTGGAAGAACCCGATGCTGCGTACCGCTACGGCTGGATTGCTCTGTCTTGCCTTGATTCCCGCCGCCTACGCCGCTCCGAACTGCGCCGGCAGCACGGTGTCCCAGCCGCTGCCGTTGCCCGCTACCGTCATCGCGCCGGCGGCCGCCGAGTTCTACACCCGTAGCGTGCAGCTGGGCATGCCCACCGGCGTGCTGGCACAGCCTTACACCACCGAGCAGTCGGTGGACCGCGTGCTGCTGCGTCTGCGCGTGGAAGGCTGCCAGGATCTGGCCAAGGTCATTCCGCCCGGCGGCACCGTCAATCCGAACGATCCGGCCGCCTACAAGGCCACCACCGCGTTCGACAACACGCCGTGGCGCTTTGACATGAGCCAGAACGGCAAGCGCATGACCGCCGAAGAATTCGATGCCTGGATGAAGGCGCGCGGCGTGCGTGTGGTCAAGGCACGCCCGGTGGCTGCGCCGGCTCCGGCTGCTGCCGCAACCGCAACGCCTGCGGCCGACGCCAAGTCGGTCGAAAACAAGTAAGCAACGCGGTCGGGACGACATGACCCGGCGGCCTGCGCCGGCGAGGTCCCGGCAACGTCAGCGTGGTCCGGGTGCGGCAGGCGCAACGCGCGTCTCTGCTACTGCACCCGGCAATGCCGCGCCACGCCATGGACTGGCGCGCGTGCTGTCCAAACTGGGCGTGTGTTCGCGTACCGAAGCGGCGCGCTGGATCGTCGACGGGCGGGTCAGCGTGGCGGCGCGCGTAGTGCACGATCCCGAATATCCGATCCGCGCCGATCAGCACTCCACTATCCGCATCGACGGACAGCCTATGGCCGGCCCGGCGCGGTGCTACCTGATGCTCAACAAGCCGCGTGGCGTGGTCACCACCGCGCGCGACGAGCAGGGCAGGGACACGGTGTATCGCTGCTTCGATGGCGCCGGATTGCCATGGCTCGCCCCGGTCGGGCGACTCGACAAGGCCAGCGAAGGCCTGCTGCTCTTCAGCAACGATCCGCAATGGGCGGCCACGGTGACCGATCCGGCGACCGGGCCGGACAAGACCTATCACGTGCAGATCGATTGCCGCCCGAGCGCTGCGCAACTGGCGCAACTGCAGGCCGGCGTGGTCGATCCCGATCCGGACGGCGAGGGCGTGCTGCTGCGCGCCAGGCGGGTCGGCGTGCTGCGCGAAGGCGAGCGCAATGCATGGCTGGAGATCGTGCTGGACGAAGGCCGCAACCGGCAGATCCGCCGCTTGTTGGCTGCGGTGGAGATCGGCGTGCTGCGGTTGGTGCGGGTGGCGATCGGCTCGCTGGCGATGGGCGAGCTGGGCAAGGGGGCGTGGCGGATGCTCAGTCCAGCCGAAGTCAGCGCGCTGACGGCGGCTCCCGCCAGCGCGCCAGACGCGCGCTGAGCAGGGCGCTCACCACCTCGACGGCGCGGGCGTCGCCGGCACCGTTGGCATCGTGGCGTCGGCCCTTGGCATGATTGCAGCCGGCACAGGCCAGGGCGAGATTGCGCGCTGCATTGGCATCGTTGCCGACCAGCGCACACAGGGCCGCCGCCGCGCGACGGCCGAACCAGGCCTGCGGGACCACGTGTTCCAGCGTGGTGTGCCCGAGCGGTTCGCCATCGCCGCGCAGTTGCAGGCGCCGACGGCAATGCAGGCAGCGGGTTTCCCAGTTGCCATGCAACAGCTGCGCCTGGGTATCGGTCTGCGCCGCGAGCAGCAGCCGTTGGCGCAGCACCGAGCGCATCAGTGCTGGATGACGTCCAGTTCGCGGCCGATCTTGATGAACGCGTCGATCGCCTGATCCAGCTGCTCGCGGGTGTGCGCGGCGCTGATCTGGGTGCGGATACGCGCCTGGCCCTTGGGCACCACCGGGAAGAAGAAGCCGATCGCGTAGATGCCTTCTTCCAGCAGCCGCTCGGCGAATTTTTGCGCCAGCGGCGCGTCGTAGAGCATTACCGGGCTGATCGGGTGCACGCCGGGCTTGAGGTCGAAGCCGGCAGCGGTCATGCGCTCGCGGAAGTAGCGGGTGTTGTCGACCAGTTGCATGCGCAGCTCGCCGGCGGCTTCCAGCATCTGGAAGGCCTTGATGCCGGCAGCCACCACATGCGGCGGCAGCGAGTTGGAGAACAGGTAGGGGCGCGAGCGCTGGCGCAGCAGTTCGATGACTTCGCGCTTGGCGGTGGTGAAGCCGCCCAGGGCGCCGCCCATCGCCTTGCCCAGCGTGCCGGTGATGATGTCGATCCGGTCCAGCACGCCCTTGACCTCGGCCGAGCCGCGGCCGCTGGCGCCGAGAAAGCCGGTGGCGTGGCATTCGTCGATATGCACCAGCGCGTCGTACTTGCGCGCCAGCGCGGTGATTTCATCCAGTGGCGCGATGAAGCCGTCCATCGAGAACACGCCGTCGCTGGTGATCAGCTTGGTCTTGCACCCCGCGGCGTCGGCGGCCTGCAGCTGCGCTTCCAGATCGGCCATGTCGCAGTTGGCGTAGCGGAAGCGCTTGGCCTTGCACAGGCGCACGCCGTCGATGATGGAGGCGTGGTTGAGCGCGTCGGAAATGATCGCGTCCGCTTCGCCGAGCAGCGGTTCGAACAGGCCGCCGTTGGCATCGAAACAGGCGGCGTAGAGGATGGTGTCCTCGGTGCCGAAGAAGTCGGCGATGGTGCGCTCGAGCTGCTTGTGCAGGTCCTGGGTGCCGCAGATGAAGCGCACCGAGGCCATGCCGAAGCCGTGCGTGTCCAGCGCGTCCTTGGCGGCCCGGATGATGTCCGGGTGGTCGGCCAGGCCCAGATAGTTGTTGGCGCAGAAGTTGAGCACGCTGCGGCCATCGGCCAGGGTGATCCGCGCCGACTGCGGGCCGGTGATGATGCGCTCGGACTTGAACAGGCCCTGGGCCTGGATGGTGTCCAGTTCGGCGGCGTAATGGGCGGTCAGCGCAGCAGGAGCGTTGGTCATGACGGTCGCAGTGGCAAGAGACGCATGATTTTAACGATCACGGTGGCATACCACTACGTCATGCAGAATCGGCATAAGGTGCGGCCTTGATGTCATTTCACCGCCTGCGTGCCGCTGCGCAGCATGGCATGCTTGCTGTTCAGCTGCGCCCCAACGGTTTGGAGATTGCTGTGACCCACCCCCGCTTCCGTCTTGTATCGACCGTGTTGTGCAGCCTGCTGGTCCTGGCCGGCCCGGCAGGTGCGCGCGATATCGGCCTGCTCAATGTCAGTTACGACCCCACCCGCGAGTTCTATCGCGACTACAACAGCGCCTTCGCCGCGAACTGGAAGCAGAAGCATCCGCAGGACACCGTCACGGTGGAGACCTCGCATGGCGGCTCCGGCAAACAGGCACGGGCGGTGATCGACGGCATCGAAGCCGATGTGGTCACGCTGGCGTTGGCCTACGACGTCGATGCGATCGCCGAAAAGGCCAAGCTGATCGACAGCGACTGGGAAAAGCGCCTGCCCGACAACAGCGCGCCGTACACCTCGACCATCGTGTTCCTGGTGCGCAAGGGCAACCCGAAGAACATCCACGATTGGCCGGACCTGCTGCGCTCCGGCGTGGCGGTGGTGACCCCCAACCCCAAGACCTCCGGTGGCGCGCGCTGGAATTACCTGGCCGCCTGGGCCTACGCCGACCACATCTTCAAGGGCGACCGCGAGCGCATCCTGCGCTATATGCAGGCGTTGTTCCGCAATGTGCCGGTGCTCGATACCGGTGCGCGCGGCGCCACCACCACGTTCGTGCAGCGTGGCATCGGCGATGTGCTGCTGGCCTGGGAAAACGAGGCGCTGCTGGCGCGCGAAGAGCTGGGCAAGGACAAGTTCGAGATCGTGGTGCCCAAGCTGTCGATCCTGGCCGAGCCGTCGGTGGCGCTGGTCGACAAGAATGTCGACAAGCACGGCACCCGTGAGGTGGCCGAGGCCTATCTGCGCTACCTGTATGCGCCGGAAGGGCAGAAGCTGGCGGCCAAGCATTTCTATCGCCCGCGCCATCCGGAATTTGCCGACCCTGCCGACCTGGCGCGTTTCCCGGACATCAAGCTGGTGACCATCCAGGACGCGTTCGGCTCGTGGGACAAGGCGCAGCAGGAACACTTCGCCGACGGTGGCGTGTTCGATCAGATCCAGGCAAAAAAGTAGGCGATGCAGATGTCGGTTGCACACCACCCAGCGCCGTCACCGCGCCGACGCGTGATGCCGGGGCTGGGCTTGAGTCTGGGTATCACGCTGACCTGGCTTGGCCTGATCGTGCTGATCCCGTTGCTGGGCATCTTCATCAACACCAGCGGGCTGGGATGGGACGGCCTGTGGCGGGTGTGGAGCGAGCCGCGCGTGCTGTCGGCGCTGCGGGTGAGTTTCGGCACCGCGTTTGCGGCCGGCGCCTTCAATGCGGTGATGGGCACCTGGGTGGCCTGGGTGTTCGTGCGCTACGGCTTTCCGGGCAAGCGCCTGTTCGATGCGGTGATCGACCTGCCGTTCGCATTGCCGACCGCAGTGGCCGGCATCGCGCTGACCGCCTTGTACGGCGGCAACGGCTGGGTCGGGCGCTGGCTGGAGGCGATCGGCATCAAGGTGGCCTACACCCAGCTGGGTATCGTGCTGGCGCTGGTGTTCGTCGGGTTGCCGTTCGTGGTGCGGGTGGTGCAGCCGGTGCTGGCCGAGAGCGAGCGCGAGCTGGAAGCGGCCGCCGCCACGCTGGGCGCATCGCGCTGGCAGACAGTGTGGCGGGTGGTGCTGCCGGGACTGTGGCCGGCAATCCTGACCGGCTTTGCGCTGGCCTTCGCGCGTGGCGTGGGTGAGTACGGTTCGGTGATCTTCATCGCCGGCAATCTGCCCAATTCCACCGAGATCGCGCCGTTGCTGATCACCATCCGGCTGGAAGAATTCGACTACGCCGGCGCCACTGCGATTGCCGCGGCGATGCTGCTGCTGTCGTTGGTGATTTTGCTGGTGGTCAATACGCTGCAGGCACGCCTGCTGCGCTATCAACGGAGGACTGCATGAGCGATGCTGTTTCGCCGCTGCCTGCCATGTTGCACACCCGCCAGATGACCGAGCAGACCCGCCGCATCACCGACTCGGCCACCAACGAGCCGCGTTGGGTGCAGTGGTTGATGATTGCGGGGGCGCTGCTGTTCCTGCTGGCGTTCCTGCTGCTGCCGCTGGTGCTGGTGTTCGCCGAGGCGCTGCGTGGCGGCGGGGCGACCTTCCTGCGCGCGATCGTCGACCCGGATGCGTTGTCGGCGATCAAGCTGACCCTGATCGTCACTGCCATCGTGCTGCCGCTGAATCTGGTGTTCGGCGTGGCGGCGGCGTGGGCAGTCAGCAAGCACCAATTCCCCGGCAAGCGTTTGCTGATCAGCCTGATCGACCTGCCGTTCTCGGTGTCGCCGGTGGTGGCGGGCCTGATCTTCGTGCTGATCTTCGGCCGCAGCGGCTGGGCATGGCCGTTGATCGACGAAGGCTGGCGGCTGCAGTTGCCGTTTTTTGGCGAGCTGCTGATCCAGTTGCCGCGCATCGTGTTTGCGTTGCCCGGCATCGTGCTGGCCACGACCTTCGTCACTTTCCCGTTCATCGCGCGCGAGCTGATGCCGTTGATGGAACAGCAGGGCAGCGATGAAGAACTGGCCGCCTTGAGCCTGGGCGCCAATGGCTGGCAGATGTTCTGGCGGGTGACCCTGCCGAACATCCGCTGGGGCCTGCTGTACGGCGTGTTGCTGTGCGCGGCGCGTGCGATGGGCGAGTTCGGTGCAGTGTCGGTGGTGTCCGGGCATATCCGCGGGCGCACCAACACGCTGCCCCTGCATGTGGAAATTCTCTACAACGAATACGCCTATAGCGCCGCGTTTGCGTGTGCCTCGTTGCTGGCACTGACCGCGCTGCTGACGCTGGCGCTGAAGACGTACCTGGAATGGCGGCACGGCGATTCGCTCGCTGCCAACCACCGACATTGAGGTGAACATGGGCATCCGCATCCACCGCCTGCGCAAGCAGTTCGATACGTTCACCGCGCTGGACGACATCACCCTGGACGTGCGTCAGGGCGAGTTGCTGGCCTTGCTGGGCCCGTCCGGTTCGGGCAAGACCACCTTGCTGCGGATCATGGCTGGGCTGGAGCATGCCGATGGCGGGCAGGTGCTGTTCGGCGACGAAGATGCCACCCGCATGAGCGTGCAGTCGCGTCGGGTCGGCTTCGTGTTCCAGCACTACGCGCTGTTCAAGCACATGGACGTGTTCGAGAACATCGCCTTCGGCCTGCGGGTGCGGCGCGGCAACGAGCGCTGGGCCGAAGCGCGTATCCGCGCACGCGTGGAGGAGCTGCTGGCGCTGGTGCAGTTGCAGGGCCTGGAGCAGCGTTATCCCACCCAGCTGTCCGGCGGCCAGCGGCAGCGCGTGGCGCTGGCGCGCGCCTTGGCGATCGAGCCGCGCGTGCTGCTGCTGGACGAGCCGTTCGGTGCGCTGGATGCGCAGGTGCGCCGCGATCTGCGCCGCTGGCTGCGCGAGCTGCACGAGCGGACCGGCCTGACCACGGTGTTCGTCACCCATGACCAGGAAGAGGCGCTGGAGCTGGCCGACCGCGTGGCGATCCTCAACCGTGGCCGCATCGAGCAGCTCGACACGCCGGCGATGATCTACGACAAGCCGGCCTCGCCGTTCGTGTACTCCTTCGTGGGAGCGGTGAACCGCATCCCCGGCGTGCTGGCGCAAGGCCAGATCCAGGTTGCCGGGCATGCCTTGCCGGTGGCCAATGCCGCGCTGGCGGCTGGCCCGGTAGAGGTCTACGTGCGGCCGGAGGATCTGGTGCCGGACGATGCCGGCTGGCCGGCCACGGTGGCCTGGTCGCAGCGCAGCGGGGCGCGTCTGCGCCTGCGCGCGACGCTGGAGCCGGCAGGCAACGAGGTGGAAGTGGAGCTGCCGGCATCGGCGGGCAGCTTTCAGCCCGGGCAGCAGCTGCGGCTGGCTGCGCGGCATTACGGCGTGTTTCCGGTCTGATCTAAGCCGGGATTGGGGATTCGGGATTGGGGATGCGCAGAAGCGAAGCGAATCCCTGCTAATTTCTAATCCCCAATCTCCACTCCCGGCCCATCAAGATTTCGCGCCGGCGGTCGATGAGACAGAGCGCTGACCAGCGTCATCGGCTCTCCAGCGTGTGCGCTGGGTCAAGCGAGCGCGACGTGCATGTTGCGCTGCAATGACGGTTGGACTAAGAAGTCATGGCAGTCCCGCCTTGCGCAATCCGACCGCCCATCGTTCCAGGAGATGTCCATGAAGCCGTCCTCGCTCGCGTGTTGTCTGTCGTTGCTGTTGCTCGGTGTGGTGCCGTTGGCACAGGCGCAGGACGAACAAGCCGCCGCTTCTCCCTTCAGCGGCACTTTTGCGGTGACCAGCGACTACCTGTTCCGCGGTATTTCGCAGACCAATGAAGAGCCGGCCTTCCAGGCCGGACTCACCTACAAGACGCCGTTCGGCCTGTACATCGGCACCTGGACGTCCAACGTCGACTACGGTGCCGGCGATCCGGATTGGGAAGTGGATGGCTTTGTCGGCTACAACACCGATCTGGGCACCAACTTCAATTTCGATGTGATGGTCAATCGCTACCAGTACCTGGGAGCGGGTGCGTCCAATTACGCTGAGCTGATCACCAAGACCACGTTCCTGAAAACCTATAGCCTCACCGTTGCCTATACCGACGATCTCTACGGCAGCAAGACCGATGGCTACTACTACGCGCTGGATGCCAACTGGTCGCTGCCCTACGACTTCACCTTCGGCGCGCATGCGGGGCACAGCGTCTATACCTCGTCGCTGAGCCAGGTGGATCACGACTACAACGACTTCGGCGTGAATGTCGGCAAGGCCTTCGGTCCGCTGGGTTTGAGCGTGGGCTATTACGACACCAGCGAGGCAGCGGAATTCGGCTTCGGTCGACAGAATTCGCAGAACCATCTGGTCGCGACTGCCACGGTCACCTGGCCGTGATGCCGTGATGGCAATCGCTGGAACAGCGGCTCTAACGACTCGGCCGTGCAGTGGTAGTGGTGAGGCGGCAACAAGAGTTGATGCCCGGGTTCTTCGGTGTCTAAATTTGAAGGACAGCGAGGCTCAAATATCGTTTGTTTTGTCTTTGAATGATGCATCGTGCGGATAGATCACTTGCGGAGCGGCTGATCTGCTGCCTGGCTGCAGGGCCCTTGCCCGCCCACCGTCGCGGGCGCGCTGGGCAACGCGATGCAGCGCGCCGACCGGCTCGCCCTGCGCCTGCGTGCGCACAGCCCGCAGGCGCGACTGCAATTGCTGCAACGCCGGCAGCAGGACGCCGGCCGCCAGCTGCGCGCGCGCATGACACGCCGCAAGGACGTCCATGTAGGCTCTTACGCGGCATCCATGCCGCGTAAGGTCCCGCGACGGTGAGCGGGCAAGGGCCAGTTGAGACGGTCGGTGTGCAGGTTGCAAGCGGGACATGGCGTGCGTTGTTCGGACGACGGTGCGTCTGACAAACGTTCCATCACAAGCAGAGCAACAAGCAGGCTTTCAACAAGGTAACCGACGCATTTTCTGGTGCGGTGAGGGCGCCGCGCCCTCGACCAGTGAGCGTTGCCTGCTGCGTTGCCTGCGCTCTGAAGACGGACATGCAAAAGGCGCCTTGCGGCGCCTTTTGCGTTGAAACGTATCGGCCGATCAGTTCCAGCTCAACACGACCTTGCCGGCCTTGCCTTCTTCCATCAGGTCGAAGCCCTTCTGGAAATCGTCGATCGGCAATTGGTGGGTCAGCACCTTGTGCAGCGGGAAACCCGACAACACCAGTTGCGTCATCTTGTACCAGGTCTCGTACATTTTGCGGCCGTAGATGCCCTGCACGGTGAGGCCCTTGAAGATGATCTTGTCCCAATCGCAACCGGCGCCGCGCGGCATGATGCCGAGCATGGCGATCTTGCCGCCGTGGTACATGCAGTCGAGCATGTCGTTGAAGGCGCGCGGGTTGCCGCTCATTTCCAGGCCCACGTCGAAGCCTTCCATGTGCAGGTCGGCCATGACCTCCTTGAGCGAGGTCTTGGACACGTTGACCACGCGCGTGGCGCCCATGTCGGCCGCCAGCTTGAGGCGGAAGTCGTTGACGTCGGTGACCACCACGTTGCGCGCACCGATGTGCTTGCAGATGCCGGCGGCAATGATGCCGATCGGTCCGGCGCCGGTGATCAGCACGTCCTCGCCGATCACATCGAACTCCAGCGCACAGTGCGCAGCATTGCCGTAAGGATCAAAGAATGCGGCCAGCTCCGAGGGAATCTGGTCGGGGATCGGCCACAGGTTGCTGGCCGGCATCACCATGTACTCGGCGAAGGCGCCGTTGACGTTGACGCCGATGCCGACCGTGTTGGGGCACAGGTGCGGGCGGCCGCCACGGCAGTTGCGGCAGTGGCCGCAGACGATGTGGCCTTCGGCCGACACGCGCTGGCCGACCTGGTAGCCGGTCACCGCCGAACCGAGCTCGGCCACGCGGCCGACGAACTCATGGCCGATGGTCAGGCCGGGCTTGATGGTGCGCTGGCTCCACTCGTCCCACAGATAGATATGCAGGTCGGTGCCGCAGATTGCGGTCTTTTCCAGCTTGATCAGCACCTCGTTGGGGCCGGGGCTGGGAACGGCGACCTGTTCCAGCCAAATGCCCTTGTTTGCTTCGCGCTTGACCAGCGCCTTCATCGTCTGCGCCATCTGGCGGGACCTGCTGAGTGAAAGTAAGACGGCGATTATATGCGGCGCGAGGTCGCGGCCATGCGGCGGTGCGGGAATTGCGGTGTTGCCCGACACGGATCATGGCGGGGTAGGGCCGGTGCCGCCCTTCTCCCAGCGGGAGAAGATGGCGCAGCGCCGGATGCGGGGGCGCCTCAGAGATTTACCAGTACATGCAAAGACAAATGCGTCGCCACGCGTCGCCAGGCTGGATCACCGGCGTCACCCTCACCCTAGAAGCCCCTGCTCCGCGCCCCTGCCCGCACGTGCGGGCAGGGCGCTCCCAACCACGCGCGCCGGTGGCGCGCAAGCCGTGCCTTCTCGCCCCGAAGGAGAGGGGCTACAGCGGCGGCGACTCAGAACTTCACATCCAGACTCATGAAGGTCTGCCGCGGTGCGCCGACCACCATGGTCTGGTTGTAGCCATCCGGATCGGAGGCGACATAGCCGTTGGTGCCGGTGCTGGCGAAATAGCGCTTGTCGGTGAGGTTGGTGATGTTGAGCGCCAACGCCACATCCGCCAGTCCACCGACACGGCCGAACTCGTAGCGCGCGCCGGCATTGAACAGCCAGTACGAGGGCACCTGCGAATCGTTGAGGAAGGTGATGTAGCGCTTGTCGACGTACTTGCCGTCCAGATCCAGGCGCAGGTTGCCGAGCTGGTAGCTGGCGCTGGAGGAGAACATCAACGCGGGGATGCCGACCACGTCCTTGCCGGAGGTGGCGACCACGCCGTTGTTGAGGTAATCGTCCTGGTAGCGCGAGCGGTTCCACGACAGCGAGTTCAACCAGCTCAGGCCCTCCACCGGGCGCCACATCAAGGCCAGATCGGCACCCGCGCTATGCACGGCGCCGACATTGCTCAGGATTGCCGCGCAGGTCTGCACGGCGGTACACGGCGAGGTGGTCAACAAGCGGTTGGAGAACTTGGTGAAATAGGCATCGGCCGACAGCTGGAACTGCGCATCCTGCACGCGGTAACCCACCTGCACGGTCTGCGATTCTTCCGGTTCCAGCGTGGAACGGCTGCGGTCGAACGCCGCCTGCGAGGTGCCGAACGGAGTGAAGCCGAACGCGGCGATGTTCTTGCTGTAGGAGGCGTACAGGTCCTTGCGCTCGTCCAGCTTGTAGTTCACGCCGACCTGCGGCAGGAAGTTGTCTTCGGCGCGGATGCGGCCCTGTGCCAGTGCGGTGGTCGGCACCAGCGATTGCGCGCGCGTGGTGGTGCTGAGCGCCTTCGCGCCGTAGTTGAGGGTCAGCCGATCGTCGAGCAGGCGCACGGTGTCCTGCAGGTACAGCATGCGGGTCTGGGTGGTGTAGCGCTGAAGGAAATCGCGACGGAACGGGGTCTGCGCTTCATACACGTTGTACAGCGAGGTATAGCCCTCGTTGCCGAGCGCGAAGTAGTTGCGCTGCTGCGTGGTGCGTGCGTTTTCCGCCCACAGGCCCGCTTCCAGATCGTGGTTGCCCCACGACCATTTCAAGGCGCTGGTGCCGCCGAAACGATCCAGGCCGTAGTCGGTGGTGCGCATCGACAGCGGCACCTGCGCAGAGGTGCGTACATACGGTGTCACCCATTGACCTTCGCCACGATTGCCGTGGTAGTAGCCGGTGGCATCCAGGGTGGCGTCGCCGAACACGAACGTGCCCGACAGCCCGGCCAGGTTGTCGCGGCGCAGGCCGCCGCCAGCGTAGTAGCTGGCGTCGAGCCAGCTGTAATCGTCGGGCAGCCCGGCCAGCGATTGCGGATAGCCGTTGGCCACGCCACTGGTGGCGCCGGTGTTCTGATACGCACGCGCCATCTGCACGGCGGTGGCCCAATCCGGCTGCAGGTAGTCGTAGTCCCAGCCCAGTGCGCGCTGGCTGGTCAACGACAGGTCCATGTAGTCGTATTCCTTGCGCCGCGAGGTGTCCACGAACAGGCTCAGACGGTTGCCGTCGCCCCACTGGTAGACGGTCTTGAGGTTGGCCTGCTCGGACTGCTGGTCGCCGAAGCCTTTCCACTTGTCGGTGCTGGCATTGGCATAGGACAGGTACGCCGACAAGCCGTTGCGGTCGCCGGTGTCGCCGCGCACGAAGGTGCGGCGCGTGGCATCGCTGCCGACCGTCTGCACCAGGCGCAGGCCCGGCGTGCTCTGCGGGTCGGCCGAGTAAAACTGCATGGTGCCGCCGAGGTTGGTGTTGGACGCGGTGCCCAGCGCACCGGCGCCTTGCGCAATTTCCACCGAGCCGAGGTTTTCCGAAATGATGGCGCGGGTGATGTGCAGGCCGTTGGTGACGCCGTAGCTCATGTTGCCGAGCGGAATGCCATCGAGCGTGTAACCCAGCCGGCTCTGATCGAAGCCGTGCAGGGTGACCTGCGTGGACCACTCGTAGGTGCCGAACGGATCGGCCGACTGGAACTGCACGCCCGGTAGCTTTTCCACTGCCTTGAAGGCGCTGCTGCCCGGTGTCAGCTGCTCGATGTCCTGCCGGCTGATGCGCTGGACCTGGCGGGTGCTGCCTTGCGACACCACGTTGATCGCGTCCAGTTGGGTGGCGTTGGTGGCGGCATCGGCCACGCTGGCCGGGGCATCGGCTACCGGCGCATCTGCACCGGCAACCGGATCGGCCGCCGGTGTGGCAGCAGAGGCGATGGCGGGGAGCAGCGCGGCCAGGGCAAGCGCCAGCGGAGTGACATGAAAACGGCGAGCGGAAGTCATGGGGGAATCCTGTTCGAGCACGGCTGAGGGCAACGCGCGGTGCAGGACCGGCGTTTCGCGACGCAGGGTGTCAACGACGTATGAAACATTGATGACGGTGGCTGTCGCAAAACTGTCGTGCTTGGCCGCTATACGTGTCGTACCCGGCCGCACTGCGCGGCGATGTACACGTATTTCCTGCAGGTTCCGTAGCCATGACGTCCTCCCCCTCGCGCCGCGATTTCCTCAGGCGCGTCGCCGCGCTGACCGCCGCCGGCGCCATGCCGTCCTCGATCGGCCGCGCACTCGCGCTGCCGGCCAACTCGCGCACCGGCACGCTGCGCGACATCGAACACGTGGTGATCCTGATGCAGGAAAACCGCTCCTTCGATCATTACTTCGGCGCGCTGCGCGGTGTGCGCGGCTTCGGCGATCCGCGCCCGTTGCAGCTGCGCGACGGTCACCCGGTCTGGAGCCAGCCGGCCGCCGATGGTCGTCGCCTGCTGCCGTTCGCTTTCGATTCGCAAGACACCTGCGCGCCGTTGATCAAGAGCCTGGATCATTCGTGGAAAGCCGGCCACGGCCAGGACCCGGCGCGCTGGGCCGAGTACGACGCCTGGGTGCCGTACAAGGGCGAATTGACGATGGGATATTTCCAGCGTCACGACATCCCGTACTACCACGCACTGGCCGATGCGTTCACCATTTGCGATGGCTATTTCTGTTCGCTGCACGGGCCGACCAATCCCAATCGCATGTACCTGTTCACCGGCACCAGCGGCACCAGCGTGGGCAATCTCGGCGCGCAGGCGGTGACCAATGCCGACGACGGCAACTGGACCGCCGACATGGCGCGCGACAAGCCCGGTTATGCGGCGATGGACTGGACCACCTATGCGCAGCGCCTGCAGGCCGCCGGCGTGGACTGGCGCGTATACCAGGAGTACGACAACTTCGGCTGCAACTCGCTGGCGTATTTTTCGCACTACCGCGATCTGCACCCCGGCGACGAACGTTATCGACGCGCGCGTGCCTGCGTGCCAGGGTCCACTGCAGACAATGCCGCCACCACGCAGGCCGAGCATCTGATCGCCGCAATCGCCGCCGACGTGCAGGCCGATCGCTTGCCGCAGGTGTCCTGGATCGTGCCGCCCACCGCGTACTGCGAGCATCCGGAAGCGCCGCCGGCCTATGGCGAATCGCTGGTGGCGCGCCTGATCGATGCGCTCACCGCCAATCCGCAGGTGTGGGCGAAGACCGCGCTGATCATCAACTACGACGAGAACGACGGCTTCTTCGATCACGTTCCCGCAGCGCTGCCGGCATTGGATGCGCGCATGGGGCGCAGCAATGTCGAGACGCGCGGGGAGGTCTACGAAGGTGTGCCGATGGGGCTGGGCATTCGCGTACCGATGCTGGTGATCTCGCCCTGGACGCGCGGTGGCTGGGTCAATTCGCAGGTGTTCGATCACACCTCGGTGCTGCGCTTGCTGGAACGCCGCTTCGGTGTGGCCGAACCCAACATCAGCCCGTGGCGGCGTGCGGTCAGCGGCGATCTCACCAGCGTGTTCGATTTCCGCAAGCCGGACGACTCGGCACTGCGCGCATTGCCGTCGGTCGACGACTACCGCGCGCGCACCGCCGCAGTGCGCAACAAGCCGCTACCGGTGCCGCCGGCCCAGGCCAGCATGCCGCGGCAGGAGCCGGGACAACGTCCGGCGCGCGCGCTGCCGTATGCCTTGCAGGTGCATGCGCGCGAGCAGGGCGACAGCGGCGTGCAACTGCAGTTCGTCAACAGTGGCGCTGCGGCGGCCGCGTTCAACGTCTACACCAACGCTGCAAGCGGCGGCCCGTGGTACTACACCGTGTTGCCCGGCACCCGCCTCCACGATGTACCGGTCGGCGCTGCGCACAACGGCGGCTATGCGCTGAGCGTGCATGGACCCAATGGCTTCCTGCGCGAATTCGCCGGCGACCTCGCTGCGGCCGGGACGCAGTCGGCTGCGCCATGGTTGGAGGCGCGGCAGGACGGCGAGGCGCTGGTGCTGGACATCGGCAATGCCGGGCAGCAGCCGTGCACGCTGCAACTGCGCGCGCTGGACTACGCAGACCCGACCGCGCGCTCGCTGCACCTGGCTGCAGGTCAGCGCCAGACCGTGCGTCTGGCGCTTGCTGCCAGCGATCACTGGTACGACGTGGTGCTGGAACAACCGGGCGCGCCATTCCGCCGCCGCCTGGCCGGGCATCTGGAAACCGGCAGGCCCAGCCGCAGCGATCCGGCATTCGGGCGCGCCTGAGCCGGCGCCGGGACGCGCCGATGATGGGCGCGCAGGGCAGGCGGGTCGGCCTGGCCTCGACGGCAACCGGGAGTCGGTGAGCCGCAACGGGATCTTCGATCCGGCGATGACCCGCAAGATCGCCGTGGATAGCCGGTATTTGCGCCGGGTCATGCCGGAGTCGCCCCGCATCGCAGCTGTTGCAGCAACTCGGCATGCGCTGACGCGGGCGGCCGGCACCGCAGCGGGAGGGGTTATCATGCGCTCCCGTTTCGCTGCGGCGAGCCGGCCCCTTCCCCAAGGAATCTCTCGCGCATGCGCATCCTGCTTGCCCGTCACGGCGAGACGCCGTGGAACGCCGAAGGCCGTTACCAGGGCCAGATCGATATCCCGCTGTCGCCGGTCGGCGAAGGCCAGGCCGCCGCCCTGGGCGCGCGTCTGCAATCGTTGGAGATCACCCGCGCGGTGGCATCGCCGCTGTCGCGTGCGCAGGCCACCGCCAGGCTGGCGCTGGGCGGCAACCGCGAAAGCCTGCTGCAGACCGATGCGGACCTGCAGGAAATCGCCCACGGCGAATGGGAAGGCCTGCTGGCCAGCGAGATCAACGACAAGGATCCGGCACGTCTGCGCGCCTGGCGTGACGAGCCCGATACCGTGCTGATGCCCGGAGGCGAATCCCTGCGGCAGGTGCTGGACCGCAGCTGGCGCGGCCTGGCGCGCGCGGCCGAAGGCCTGGGCGCGGCCGACACCTTGCTGGTGGTCGCGCACGATGCGGTCAATCGCGTGATCCTGTGCAAGATCCTGGGCCTGCCGCTGTCCCGGCTGTGGACCTTCCGCCAGGCACCGACCACGCTCAACCTGCTCGAAGGCGAGGACGTGGATCACCTGGAAGTGGTGCGGCTCAACGACTGCGCGCATCACACGCCGTTTTTTGGTGAAGCCAAGCATCGGGCGCTGTAAGACAACGCCCGGCAGGCATGCCGGGCACGTTGTGGCGTGCTGGCCCGAGCTGGCCCTGGGTCTGCACTCACATCGCCGGCATCGATGTCGAGCAGACGCATGTCGTGCAGACCGCCTCCATGCCCGGGGCGCGGGCGTGCGGTACCGGTTGAGTGGCGGGCCGCTCGCGCATCGTTTGCCGGGCCATGCGTGCATCGATCAAGCGCAGTCCCGGTGTCATCCCCAGCAGCGCGTCTCGGTGCCGTTGCGCGGTCAACGCTCCATGGTGGGCATGCGCATTGCGGCCATTTCCGATGTCCCTTGACTGCGGGCGACAGCGCTCCTCCAGTTGCTGGCTGAGGCGCGCGCACCCTGTCGGCGCATGCGACAGCACGCGATCTGCCGGCCTGCCTGGCGATGTGCGTTGCGTGCCGGCAAACGGCGATAATGCGGTTCTTCCCGCGCAGCCCTGACCGTGAACGCAACCGATTCCCTCTCCGACTGGCTCGCCTACATCGAGCAGCAGCATCCGCAGAACATCGCCATGGGGCTGGAGCGCGTGCGCGAGGTCGCGGCACGTCTGCAGCTTGCCGCGCCGGCCAGGCACGTCATCGTGGTCGGCGGCACCAATGGCAAGGGGTCCACCGTGGCCTTTATCGAGGCGATCGCGCAGGCCGCCGGCTGGAAGGTGGGCAGCTACACCTCGCCGCATCTGCTGCGCTACAACGAGCGCGTGCGCATCGACGGCAACGAGGCCGGCGACGCGCAACTGGTGGACGCCTTTGCCGCCGTCGAAGCGGCGCGTGGCCAGACCGCACTGACCTATTTCGAATACGGCACGTTGGCGGCGCTGTGGCTGCTGCAGCGCTCCGGGCTGGACCTGGCGGTGCTGGAAATCGGCCTGGGCGGGCGCCTGGACGCGGTCAACATCATTGATTCGGATGTGGCGGTGATCACCACCGTGGATATCGACCACACCGATTGGCTGGGCGAGGACCGCGAGGCGATCGGCACCGAGAAGGCCGGCATCATCCGCGCCTGGAAGCCGGTGGTGCTGGGCGAAATCGACCCGCCGTCGAGCGTGTTGCGGCGGGCCTACCAGCTGGGCGCCAATGCGATCCGCGCCGGCAGCGATTACTTCTTCGAGCCGATCGAGGCGCAGCACGCGGACGCGCCGCAGTGGCGCTGGCGCGATGTCGCGGTGACCCTGGAGCTGCCGATGCCGGCCTTGCAGGCGCCGGTGCAACTGGCCAACGCCGCCGCGGCGATCGCCGCGTTGCAGGCCTTGCCGGTGGAACTGCCCGAGGCCGCCTGGGCGCAGGGCATTGCCGATGCACGGGTGGCCGGTCGCCTGCAGCGCAGCGACATCGATGGCGTGCAGGTGCTGCTGGATGTCGGCCACAACCCGCAGGCCGCGCGCGCGCTGGCCGACGCACTGGGCGCGCAGGCGCACACCGGCAGTACCCATGCGATCTACGCCGCATTGGCGGACAAGGATGTGCTGGGCGTGGTGGAGGCGGTGGCCGCGCAGGTCGACCATTGGGCCCTGGCCGGGCTGGATGGTGCGCGGGGGCAGTCGGCGCAGGCCTTGCAGGCCCGTCTGCAGGGCAGTGCCGCAGCGCAGGCGGCCTGCCATGGCGATGTGGCGGGCGCCCTGCGCGCGGTGCTGGCGCAGGCCTCGCCGGGCGATCGGGTGCTGGTGTTCGGCTCGTTTCATAGCGTTGCCGACGCCCTAAACGCACTTCGTTCAGTCCACCCGGGGCGGTAGCCCGGCTGCGGCCTTATAATCGCCGCGGCACCCCGCCACGCCGCCTCTCGTCTCTTTACGTGGATACTGCTCTGAAACAGCGACTGATTGGCGCCATCGTTCTGGTGGCGCTTGCCGTGATCTTCCTGCCGATGCTGGTCAAGGGCCCTGCGCCGTCGAGCGGCGTGGCCGATGTGCCGCTGGAGGCGCCTGCCGCACCGGCCAATGGCGAGTTCGAAACCCGCGAATTGCCGCTGGTCACCCCGGGCGATGCGCCTGCCGGTGGCGCGCTGGGCATGCGCGGCGCCGCCACCGCGCCTGCTGCGGTGCAGGACAACCCGGATGCGGCCGATCTGGCCAACCCGTCCAGCGCGCCGTCGGCGCCTGAGGTGGCGGCCGGCAACTACGCGGTCAACTTCGGCGCCTACGCCACCAGCGCCGATGCCGACGCGGTGCTGGCGCGGCTCAAGCAGGCGCAGCTGCCCGGCTTCAGCGAAAAGACCCAGATCAACGGCCGCCCGGCCTGGCGCGTGCGCGTGGGGCCGTATGTCGACCAGGCACAGGCCGAATCGGCGCGCCTGCAGGCGGTGAAGGTGCGCAGCGACGTCAACGCCCAGGTGGTGACGCTGGATGCCAATGCCGCCGCGCCGGCGCCTGCAGCCAGTACACCGACGCCGGCGCCGGCCCCGGCCCCGGCCGCAAAACCCAGCAGCAGCGTGGCCGCCGCCAGCACCGCCGCCCCGACCAAGACCGAAAGCCTGCCGCCGGAGCCGGCCAAGCCGGTGGCCGCCGCGCCCAAGCCGGCTGAAGCGCCCAAGCCTGCTCCGGCCAAGCCGGAGGTGGCGAAGACCGAGCCGGCCAGGCCCGAGGCCGCCAAGCCGGCCGTCGCGGCGCCCGCCGCGCCGGCAGCCCCTGCGGCCAGTTCGGTCGGCTTTGCGGTGCAGCTGGGCGCCTTCGGTCGCGCCGAAGACGCCGACGCCTTGCGCGACCGCGTGCGCGCAGCCGGTTTCAGCGCCTTCGTCGAACAGGTGCGGACCGACAAGGGCGCGCTCAACCGCGTGCGGGTCGGCCCGGTGGCCAACCGGGGCGATGCCGAACAGCTGCGTGCGCAGGTGGCGGCCAAGGTCGGCATTTCCGGCATGGTGCGCCCGCATCCGTAAACCACGGCGCCGCCAACCGGCGGGCGCGGTGCATGGCGGAGATCGGCATGCCGGTGGATCCACTGCGCGCAGTGCGGCTCGTCCGCAGCCCGCCCGATCGTCGCTTGCGTGGTATCGCCGGCAGCGAGCGGATTTCCTGATCGCCTCACACCCATGGAGGGGAGCGCAATGAACACCGAGCCAGGTTGGACCAGCGGCGCGCGCGCCGCGCGGAGAAGTGGGCAATGATCGACATGGTGCTGGGCGTCATCATCCTGGTGTCGGCCCTGTTGGGCCTGCTGCGCGGGTTTGTCGCCATTGTGGTCGGCACGCTGTCGTGGTTGCTGGCCGGCTGGGCGACGTTCCAGTTCGGCGGCCCGGCCGCGCGCTGGATCGCCGATGGCAGGCATCCCTCGGCCACCGAATCGTTCGGCGGCTATGCGATGGTGTTCGTGGGCGTGCTGATCACCGTGGCGGTGATCGGCATGGTGATCCGTGCCGGGGTGGATGCGGTGCGCCTGGGCGGGATGGACCGCATGCTCGGGTTCGGCCTGGGTCTGGTGCGCGGCGGTTTTCTGGCCAGCGTGCTGGTGCTGCTGATGAGCCTCACGCCGCTGCCGCGCGAGCCGTCCTGGCGCCAGTCGCTGCTGATGCCGATGCTGTCGCCGGGCGCGAGCTGGATGCGGGCGCAACTGCCGGCCTGGCGGATGCCGTCGATGGACATGCCATCGATGGAACTCGGCAACTTGCCAACGGAGTTGGGGAAGTTGCCCTCGGCAGGCGATAATACGGACCTGGGCAAGGCGCTGTCCGGGTCCGGTCTGAGCGACACCATCACGCGTGCGCTCGGGCAACCCGGCAAAGCCGCCAGCGACGGACGCGATCCGGCGCAGGCGATGCCGGCCAATATCGATCCGGCGCAGGTTCGCGGCGGAGAAAGCGACCCGGCTCGGGTCGAGTCCCAAGGCCAGGCACGGCCCCCTTCACAGTAACGGCGCAAGCCGTAGCGGAGAACGCGCACCATGTGTGGCATCGTCGGTATTGTCGGCAACCAGAACGTCGCCGGGCAGCTGTATGACGGCCTGACCGTCCTGCAGCATCGTGGGCAGGACGCCGCAGGCATCGCCACCGCAGACGGCACGCGCCTGCGTGTGCAGAAGGCCAACGGGCTGGTGCGCGACGTCTTCGACGAAAAGAAGATGGCGGTGCTGGAAGGCCGGGTCGGCATCGCGCATTGCCGCTATCCGACTGCGGGTTCGGAAGGCATGGACGAGGCGCAGCCGTTCTACGTCAACTCGCCCTACGGCATCGCGCTGGCGCACAACGGCAACCTGATCAACACCGAGGCCTTGCGCCAGCAGGTGTTCGAAGCCGACCGCCGCAACATCAACACCGATTCGGACAGCGAAGTGCTGCTGAACGTGTTCGCCTACGAGCTGGACGCGCAGCGCATGCTCACCCCCGAGGCGGCGATCCGCGCGGTGGCCGGCGTACACCGCCGCTGCAAGGGCGGCTATGCGGTGGTCAGCGTGGTGCTGGGCCTGGGCCTGGTGGCCTTCCGCGACCCGCATGGCATCCGTCCGCTGGTGCTGGGCAAGCGCGAGCACGCCGAAGGCACCGAATACATCGTCTCCTCCGAATCGGCGGCGCTGGACATCCTCGGCTACCAGCGCGTGCGCGACGTGCGCCCGGGCGAAGCGTTGGTGATCACCGCGCGCGGCGAACTGTTTTCGGAAGTGTGCGCTGCGCCGACCAACAACGCGCCGTGCATCTTCGAATACGTGTATTTCGCGCGTCCCGATTCGATGATCGACAACATCTCGGTGCACAAGGCGCGCATGCGCATGGGCCTGAAGCTGGGCGAAAAGATCCTGCGCCTGCGCCCGGATCACGACATCGACACCATCATTCCGATCCCCGACACCTCGCGCGACGTGGCGCTGGAAATGTCCAACGTGCTTGGCGTGAAGTACCGCGAGGGCTTCGTCAAGAATCGCTACGTGGGCCGGACCTTCATCATGCCGGGGCAGGGCGAACGGCAGAAATCGGTGCGCCGCAAGCTCAACCCGATCCACCTGGAATTCCGCAACCGTGTGGTGCTGCTGGTCGACGATTCGATCGTGCGCGGCACCACCAGCCGGCAGATCGTGCAGATGGCGCGCGACGCCGGCGCGCGCAAGGTGTACCTGGCTTCGGCCGCGCCGCCGGTGCGTTACCCCAACATCTACGGCATCGACATGCCGGCGGCAGAAGAGCTCATTGCGCATGGCCGCAGCGAGCTGGAAATCCAGGAATTCCTGGGCTGCGACTGGCTGATCTACCAGGATCTGGAGGACCTGGAAGTGGCCGTGCGCGAAGGTAACCCGGACATCCAGCAGTTCGATTCTTCGTGCTTCAACGGCGAGTACATCACCGGCATCGAACCGGGGTATTTCGAGCGCATCCAGCAGCTGCGCTCGGACGATGCCAAGAAGCGCCGTCGTGCGTGAGGCTGTGCGGTAGCGCTGCAGCTCGGCGCTACCCAGACGTGGCCTAGAGCCGCTGTGCCACGCAGGAGTACCTGCATGGCGATCGCGCGATTTGGGTGCCGCCGATCGACAAGCGGGTGCGCCGCGCTGGTTCGACAGTGGCGCCAGCCGCTGGTTATACGCACCGCACCTGCAACGGCTGCGCAGTGGTCTCGGTCGCCGCTGCAGATCGAAGCGCCAGTTGTCGATCTAGCGGCGACCGCAACGATGGAGTGATGGACACGATGGATCTTCTGCAAGCCGCATACGCCTGCCTGCAGGCGGCCGATCCGCTGGAGAAGGTCGCGTTGACGCAGCGACATGCGGCCGCGTTCCGTGCCGGCACGTTGCCGTTGCCGCCACCGCAGGCGGCGCCCCCGCAGCCGATCCGCATGCCCGGCCGACCTGCAAGGCCGGTGCTGGTGCATCCGCGGCAGGTGCCGCGGCGTGGGCTGGGCAACCCGGAAGGCCGCGCCGCCTTTATCCACGCCATCGCGCATATCGAGCTCAACGCCATCGACCTGGCCTGGGATGCGGTGTACCGCTTCCGTGGGCTGCCGGCGGCGTTCTATGCCGACTGGGTTGGCGTGGCCGACGACGAATCGCGCCACTTCATGCTGCTGCGCACGCGCTTGCACGCACACGACCACGACTATGGCGACTTCGCCGCGCACAACGGCCTGTGGGAAATGTGCGAAAAAACCGCGCACGATGGCCTGGCACGCATGGCGCTGGTGCCGCGCGTGCTCGAAGCGCGCGGCCTGGATGTGACGCCGGCGATGATCGTCAAGCTGCGCTCGCTCGGCGATACCGCCACAGCCGAGGTGCTGGACACCATCCTGCGCGAAGAAGTGGTGCATGTGGCGGCCGGCTCGCGCTGGTACCGCTGGTATTGCGCGCAGGCCGGCATCGAGCCGCGCGCGCGCTTCAAGGCGCTGCTGCACGAGTACGCCGGTGGTTACCTGCATGGGCCGTTCAATCTGCAGGCGCGGCTGCTTGCCGGCTTCGATGAGGACGAACTGGCCGATCTGGTGGAGCAGGCCGGCTGAGCAGCCGGTAATGGATGCGTGGGAGGGCTGCAGTGCGCGATCTGTCGATCGCCATTTGCGGAGCAGATAGCGAATCGGCCCGTACCGACGCCACGCTGGGTGATGCGCGTTTGCACTATCGCTCGTGGAGTACCGAGCATTGCGCGGCAGAACGATTGCAGCGCACTGGGGCGATGTGCATCGCATCCCTTCGCTGTGACATCGCG
This sequence comes from Xanthomonas arboricola pv. guizotiae, assembly GCF_002940205.1. Lineage (GTDB taxonomy): Bacteria > Pseudomonadota > Gammaproteobacteria > Xanthomonadales > Xanthomonadaceae > Xanthomonas > Xanthomonas arboricola_C. The sequence goes on along the minus strand of NZ_MDSK01000001.1, from coordinate 43,591 downwards.
CCCGCGCCCGGCTACCGCCAAACGCAACAGGCCGCCTGCGCGGCAACGCGGCTCCGACCACCGGACTGTGCGCTGCGTCTTCCCGCACAGCTGCCGGAATCGCATCCATTGAACGGCAGACATCACAAAACAGTAATTTTCTTTTGTAACAACTTGCAATCTGTAAGGCCTGGCGCGCCTTAATGGCGTCCCGGGGGCAGGGGCCCGGTGTTTCACATCCGTTACTTCCATGTCTAAGGAGAGAGAGACGATGAAGTCGAAGTCGATGTGCACCACGGTGGGTCTGATCGCCATGTGTCTGGCCGGTTCGGCCGCCGCTGCCGGCAAGCCGCTGTATCAATCCGGCCCTGCGCTGAGCCGCAGCGCGAGCGCCACCGCCACTGCCGAACCCTCGTTGCAGCGCCTGCTCAGTGCACCGTCCACCGCCAACGCGCAGGTGGTCCAGCTCGACGCCGGTGCCGTCACCGCCGCAGAAAAGCTGCTGGAGCTGCAGCTGGACGGCCAGACCATCACCGCCACCCAGGCCAAGGTCGATGCGCTGGAAGGCGGCGATAGCGTGTGGTACGGCAACCTCGGCCCGCGTGCCGGCACCCGCGCACGCACGCTGTCGGGTGTGGATCCGCTCAACTCGGCGATCCTGGTGCGCAGCGGCGATACCGTCACCGGCACCATCCGTTACGCCGGCAAGCTGTATCGGCTGCGTCCGCTCGCCGATGGCCGCCATGTGCTGGTGCAGGTGGAAGAAAGCCGCCTGCCGCAGGAGCATCCGGCCGAATACAGCCTGCTGCCGAAGATCGACATGCCCAGCGACGGGCGCGTCACCGCCGCCGCGGCGTCGTCGGGCAGCCCGGCGACCATCCGCGTGCTGGTGGTGGCCACCAATCAGGCGGTGACCGCCTACGGCGGCAACATGCAGTCGCTGGTGCAACTGGCGGTGGCCGAGGCCAACCAGGGCTACATCAACAGCAATGTCGGCATCACCTTGCAACTGGCGCGTTACGAGACCACCAGCTACAGCGAAACCGGCAATTTCACCACCGACCTGCAGCGCTTCCGCGTGACCAACGACGGTTACATGGACAGCATCCACACCAGCCGCAACACCTACACCGCCGATGTGGGCGTGATCGTGTTGAACAACAGCAGCTACTGCGGCCTGGCGTCGGGCATCGGCTCCACCGCGGCGACTGCGTTCGCCTCGGTGTACTGGGATTGCGCCACCGGCTATTACAGCTTCGCGCATGAAATCGGCCATCTGCAGAGCGCCCGTCACGACGCCACCAACGACCCCAGCACCTCGCCGTATGCGTACGGGCACGGTTATCGCTACGGCAACAGCTGGCGCACCATCATGGCCTACGACTGCAGCAGCAGCTGCCCGCGCCTGAACTATTGGTCCAACCCCAACATCAGCTACAACGGCGTGCCCATGGGGAACGCCAGCACTGCCGACAACCAGCGCGTGCTGGTCAACACCAAGGCCACCATCGCCGGCTTCCGCTGAGGACCAAGCCGATCGTTCCGTCATCGGGCCCGGCACGCAGGTGCCGGGCCTTTGCCGCTACACGCAGGCGCAGTGATCGCGCAGACTAGAGGCACTGCCGGCAGCTGCCGGCGTGTCCTGCGGAGCGGAGCACCCATGTCCAAGTCCCTGCGTTATGCGGCGCTGTGCCTGGTCGCGCTGGCAGTTGCCGGCTGCAAACAGCAACCTGCCGACCCGGCCCCTGCGCCACCCAAACCGGCGGTGTCCGCGCCGGCAGCCACGACCGGCAACGATGCCCGCGCCCGCGCGCTGGATGTGCTGGAAACCCGCCTGCAGAACGACCATTTCTATCCGGACACCTGCATCAGCATCATCGCCGAAGACGACGCTGAGCCCGCAGCGGATGCGTTCGACTTCGCCGTGCGCGAGCGGCATGGCAACGACTGCCCCGGCGACCCGCAGACCAGCCCGATACGCGATCGTTTCCGCGTGCAGGCCGATGGCACGCTGCTCTGGTACGACGTGGTCAATGCCGACTATGTCGACTACGCCGAGCATGCGCGCAGCATGCAGTGATGCTTCTGGAGACTGCATGGACCGTGCGGTTACGTATCAGCAGGCTGGTGCGATCAGGCTTGCCGACAGCGCGTCGACGCATCCGACTGCATTCCTGCACGGATGAGCAGCACGCCGAGCGTGCCACAGGCCTGATCCCGAAACCATGACGCTCGCCTGCAGACGGCGCGGCCTGTGCCCATGGCGATCTGTCGCCTGCAAACAGGTTCCGGGCGAGCGGCCTGGGCCGAGCTGGCGGCCGCTAGCCAGCTGCTGTCAGCCACGTTAAAGCGGCAACTGCTCCAGCGACACGCCGTCGGCATCCACACGCAATACCGAGCCTTGTTCGTACCAGTCGCCCAGCACGATACGTGTGCAGGTCTGGCCGCCGGCCTGCAGGGTATGGATTGCGGGGCGATGGGTGTGACCATGGATCAGGCGATCCAGGCCATACCGCACGAAGGTGGCCTCCACCTCGGCCGGGGTGACATCGGTGACGGTCTCGAAGCGCGATTGGTCGCCCTGCTTGAGTTCTGCATGGCGCGCCTGGCTGGCAGCGCGTGCCTGCTGCGCGAAGGCCACCCGCGCGGCCAGCGGCTGCGCCAGGAACTGCGCCTGAAAGACCGGATCGCGCGTCTGCGCACGGAACGCCTGGTAGGCGGTGTCGTCGGTGCACAGCAGATCGCCATGCATCAGCAAGGTCGGATGTCCGTACAAATCGACCACGGTGGGGTCGGGCAGGATGCGGAAGCCCGCACGTTGCGCATATGCCTCGCCAACCAGGAAGTCGCGGTTGCCCGGCATGAACAACACCGGCACGCCGCTATCGGCCACCGCATGCAGCGCCACGGCCACCGCATCGGCAGCGGTCGACGGCGTGTCATCGCCGATCCAGGCTTCGAACAGATCGCCGAGGATGTAGAGCGCGTCGCTACCAGGTACCTGTGTGCGCAGGAAGTCCAGAAACAGCTCGGTGATCGCCGGCCGGGCCGGATCCAGATGCAGGTCGGAAATGAACAGGGTCGTCATCGCGCCATTGTACGGCGGGAGCGGGAATCGGGAATCGGGAATCGGTGGAGCCCTGCATCGCGGAGCGGGTGCCGGGTGAAGGGCCGGCCGCGGCAACCAGAGGATCACCGGCCTGGTCGGGCAGAGGCAGCGATGACGGCGCTCACTCCTCAGCCGAGCAGCACCGGCAATCCCCATAGCGACAGGCTGGCCAGCACTACGCCGATCGCGGTGGCAGCGAGTACGTCGCTGGGATAGTGCAGGCCCAGCACCACGCGCGACAGCGCCACGCCGGCCGAAAACGGCACCAGCAGGGGCGCCAGCCACGGGTAGTAGGCCAGTGCCACGATGCTGAAGGACACCGCATGCAAGGTGTGGCCGGACGGAAAACTGAACTCGTCCAGCGGCGCCACCCAGGCGCGGATGCGCACGTCGGCCGCGTACGGGCGTGGCCGACGCGTCCAGCGCTTGAGTGATTTGTACAAGGTCAGCGCGAGTACGCCGGTGGCGGCCATATGCGCAGATGCACGCACGCCGTCCATGCCGTCGAGCAGCACCAGCAAGCCCATCAGGCTGTACCAGAACACGCCATCGCCGAGCCGGCTGATGGTGGCGAATGCGCGCCGCACCGGGTGGCGACGGCACCAGTGGTTGGCGCGCCGGCACCAGCGCGCTTCGTGACCGCGCAGAAGTTCAAGCCGCGTTGCCGACATAACGCCCCCTTGCCGCAGTGATGCCCATCAGCAAGGTCTCGAAGTCGGAGACCACGTTGTCCGGATGCAGTTTCTTCATCGCCTGCGCGGCCGCCGCACCTAGGCGCTGGCGCATCGCATCGTCGTCGGTGAGTGCGACGGCGGCCTGGATGAACGCCTCGTCGTCATCCACCGCCGCACCGCTGTGGCCGCTGCGCAGATACTCGCGCGCGGCACCGTAGTCGAAGGCCACGGTGGCCACACCGCTGGCCATCGCCTCCAGGGTCACGTTGCCGAAGGTCTCGCTGCGGCTGGGGAACAGAAACAGATCGCCGCTGGCGAAGTGGCGCGCCAGCGCCTCGCCGCGCTGGATGCCGCAGAAGATGAAGTCCGGATTCTCGTGCGCGATCTTTTCGCGTGCCGGGCCATCGCCCACCCAGACGAAGCGCGCCTTCGGGCGGATCTGCTGCAGCTTGCGGAACGCGCGAATCGCCAACGGCAGATTCTTTTCGTTGGCGATGCGGCCGACATAGATCGCGGCGAAGCCTTCGCCCTCGATGCCCCATTCGGCACGCAAGGCCGGATCGCGCCGGGCCGGAGCGAACTGCTGGCTGTCCACCGCGCGTGCCAGCAACTGCACGCGCTGGAAGCCGCCCTCGCGCAGGAACTGCTGCAGCTCGCGCGTGGGTACCAGGGTCGCCTCGGCCTGATTGTGGAAGCGGCGCATCCAGCGCAGCGCAGTGCCCTGCAGCCAGGCGGCACCGTAGTCGGGCAGGTATTCGTCAAAGCGGGTATGGAAGCCGGTGGCGACCGGAATGCCGAGCCGGCGTGCCGCACGCATCGCCGACCAGCCCAAGGGGCCTTCCGTGGCCACATAGACCGCATCCGGTTGCGTGATCTGCCAATGACGAACGAGGCGTTGGGTTGCCGGCAGCCCGAATTTCAGTCCCGGGTAGCGCGGCAGCGACGCGCCGCGCACCAGCAGGGCGGTGGCCGCATCGGTATCGCCGCTCTGCCGTGGACGCACCACGTCCACCTGGTGTCCGCGTGCGCGCAGGCCGGTTTCCAGCCCGTGCACGGTCAGCGCAACGCCGTTGACTTCGGGGGGATAGGTTTCGGTAACGATCGCGTAGCGCATGCCCGTTCTCCGGTTTTCGCTAGCTTCCGGGAGGGCGATGGCATGGATGTTGCGCGCATAAGTCGCGGCGGTGACAGTGGGGCCGGGAATGGGGAATGGGGAATCGCAAAGGCAGCGTGCTGCACTCGTTTAGCGCAATCGCCACCAGTCAGAATTTCTCAGAGCTCCGTGGTCGACTATTCCCGAATCCCCACTCCCGAATCCAGCCTGAGGCCGCAGGCCTCAGGTCACAAACGGTTTGAACGCGATCCCCAGCCCGGCCATGCTTTCGACTTCGCCGATCAGGTCCGCGCGCAGCAGCGGGCGCGAGTCGATCCAGCTTTGCGACAGGATCAACGACAGGCGGGTGTCGTCGGCGGTGAGTTCCAGGGTCGGAATCGGGTCCGATTCGTGCGCGCGATGCAGCAGCACCGCCAGCCGCAGCAGCGCGGCCTTGCGTCGGGTCGGCAGCAGCAGGCGGTCCGGCAGCGCATCGAACGCGGTCTTGGGCACGTTGCGCCGGTGCGTGCGCACCAGCGCTGCCAGCACCTGCTGCTCCTGGCGAGAGAAACCGGCGATGTCCGAGTGCTCCAGGATGTAGCTGCCGTGCACGTGATACTGGCTGTGCGCGATGATCAGGCCCAGCTCGTGCAGGCGCGCGGCGCGGCGCAACACCTGTGCGTCGTCGCCATCCAGCTGCCAGGATTCGCAGACCTGGTCGAACAGGCGGCAGGCAGTGGCTTCCACGCGCTGCGCCTGCACTTCGTCGATGCCGTAGCGCTGCACCAGCGACGCCACCGAACTGTCGCGCGGGTCGTTTTCGCCGCCGCGGCCGAGCATGTCGTAGAGGATGCCTTCGCGCATCGCCGCCTTGCTGACCATCAGCTTCTCCAGCCCCAGGGCCTGGAATGCCGCTTCCAGCACCAGGATGCCGCCGGCGATGATCGGCCGGCGTTCGGCCGCCAGGCCGGGCAACTGGATGTCTTCGATGCGTTTGGCCTTGAGCAGTTCATCGCGCAGCGCCGGCAGCGCCTCGGCGGTGATTGCGCCCTTGGTGAGCTTCATCGCCGCACAGATCTCGCCGATGGCCTTGTGCGTGCCGGACGAGCCGATTGCCTCGTGCCAGCCCAGCGCCTTGTACTGATTGGCGAACTGCTGGAATTCGGTGCCGATCTCGGTCAGCGCATCCTTCCATTTTTTCTTCGACAGTTTGCCGCCGGGAAAGAAGCGGCGCGTGCTGGCGATGCAGCCGGCCTGCAGTGACTCGCGTTCCAGGGTCTGGAATCCGCGGCCGATGATGAACTCGGTCGAGCCGCCGCCGATGTCGATCACCAGCCGGCGTTGATCGGGCTTGGGTGGTTGCGCATGCGCAACGCCGAGATAGATCAGGCGCGCTTCCTCGCGTCCGCTGACGACTTCGATCGCATGCCCGAGCGCGGTTTCGGCCGGCATCAGGAACGCCTGCGGCGAGCGCAGCTGACGCACCGTGTTGGTGGCCAGCGCGCGCACGCGCAACGACGGTACTTCCCGGATGCGCTGGCCAAAGCGCGCCAGGCATTCGAGCGCGCGCTGGCGCGCGTCGTTGGAAAGGCCGCCCTTGCCATCCAGGCCGTCGGCCATGCGCACGGTTTCGCGCAGGCGATCGACCACGCGCAGCTGACCCATCAGGTAGCGCGCAATGACCATGTGGAAGCTGTTGGATCCTAGGTCGATGGCGGCAAGGAAATCGCCATCGCACAGGGGCGGGATCGTGGGGGAGGGCATTGGCATGGGCGCATGGTAGCCGATGGGCCGTCGGCCCCGTGAGGGGCCGCGCCCGCGCCGCTTTCAGATCCGATCGAGCAAGGTCATCTGCGCCGAATGGGCTGGCTCGCCAGGGCCGGGCATGCGCTTGTGATAGACGCCGTCGGCATCCAGTTCCCAGGCGTTGACGTTGTCGTCCAGGTAGTTCTGCAGCACTTCGCGGTAGACGCGCTTGGCCAGATCCGGCTCCAGGATCGGGAAGCAGGTCTCCACCCGCCGCAGCAGGTTGCGTTCCAGCCAATCGGCGCTGGCGCAGTACAACTCTGCCGCGCCATCGTTGCCGAACCAGTACACCCGGCTATGTTCCAGAAAACGCCCCACGATCGAGCGCACGCGGATATTGTCGGACACGCCGGGCACGCCCGGGCGCAGCGTGCAGGCGCCGCGCACGATCAGGTCGATCTGCACACCGGCTTGCGAGGCGGTATACAGCGCACGCACGACCTGCGGCTCGTTGAGGGCATTCATCTTGGCGATGATGCGGCCCGGGCGGCCGTTGCGGGCCAGCCGCGTTTCGCGCTCGATCCGCTTCAACACGCCTGCGTGCAGGGTGAAGGGCGACTGTAGCAACTGCTCCAGCTTCATGCGCGGGGCCAGCCCGGACAATTGCTGGAACAGCATGTGCACATCGTTGCCGATTTCCACATCCGCGGTGATCAGGCTGATGTCGGTATACAGGCGTGCGGTGCCGCTGTGGTAGTTGCCGGTGCCCAGATGCACATAGCGTTTGAGCTTGCGTCCCTCGCGGCGCACGATCAGCAGCATCTTGGCGTGCGTCTTGAAGCCGACCACGCCGTACACCACCTGCACGCCGGCTTCCTGCAGCTTGTCGGCCAGGCCCAGGTTGGCCTCTTCGTCGAAGCGCGCGCGCAGCTCCACCACCACGGTGACGTCCTTGCCGTTGCGCGCGGCCAGGATCAGCGCATCGACGATCAGCGAGTCCTTGCCGGTGCGGTACAGCGTCTGCTTGATCGCCAGCACGTTCGGGTCGACCGCGGCCTGGCGGATCACGTCCAGCACTGCGGTGAACGCATCGAAAGGATGATGCAACAACACATCGCCCTTGTTGACGATCTCGAAGATGCCGTCGTTGTCGCGCAGGGTGCGCGGATTGAACAACGGATACTTCAGTTCGGGGCGCTGCACCAGATCGTAGACCTGGGTGACGCGGCTCAGGTTGACCGGCCCGACGATGCGGTACACCGCGTTTTCGTTCAGGCCGAAGTTCTGCAGCAGGGTGCGCATGATCGGCGCCGGGCAGTCGTGCGCGATCTCCAGGCGCACCGCCGGGCGATAGCCGCGGGTGACCAGCTCGTCGCGCAAGGCCAGCGCCAGGTTCTCGACTTCTTCCTCGTCCACTACCAGCTCGGAGTTACGGGTGACGCGGAACTGGTACGAGCCCTTGACCTGCATGCCCGGGAACAGCTCGTCGACGAACTCGGACAGCACCGAGGACAGGAATACGAAACTCTGCGCACCCTCCGGCGACAGGCTCGCCGGCAGCTGGATGATGCGCGGCAACGAACGCGGCGCACGCACGATGGCCAGATGCCCGGCGCGCCCGAATGCGTCCTGGCCCTCCAGCACCACCACGATGTTCAAGGTCTTGTTGAGGATCTTCGGAAACGGATGTGCCGGGTCCAGCCCCAGCGGCGACAGCACCGGCATGATCTCGTTGCGGAAGTACGCCCGCAGCCAGCGCTTCTGCCGCGAGGTCCAGGCCGTGCGGCTGAGCACGGCCACGCCGGCATCTTCCATCGCCGGGCGCAGCACCTCATTCCACGCGTGGTACTGCTGTTCGACCAGCTTGGCCGCGCGGTCGTGCACTGCGTTGAGGATGGCGGTCGGGCTCAGGCCATCCGGCGCCGGCGGCAGGCCGAACTCCTGCGCATGCCGCACGGTGGCGGCGCGGATCTCGAAGAATTCATCCAGATTGGTGCAGGAGATGCACAGGAACCGCAGCCGTTCCAGCAATGGCACCTGCTCGTCCAACGCCTGTGCCAGCACCCGGAAGTTGAAATCCAGCTGCGACAGCTCCCGGTTGATGTACAGCGCCGGATCGCGCAACGGATCGGTGGCGATGTCCTCGGAAGGTGTGACGTCGTGCAGTTCTTTGGCGTGGCCCATTGGAATCGGTCATCAAGACGGAGATGGTGTGCGGCGTGACAATGCGCCAGGTACAGCGCAGGCAATGCGGCGCCTCGTGCGCGCGCATCGCACCGCGTTGCGGCGCGCACCTCTTACATATCACGCCGAACGTGACAGTGGCAGGGACTGATCGCGCTGCACGACGCGTGCAGCGACGAAATGGCATGAGAATTCGCTGCCACGTCCGACTTCGCTTTCGATCTCCAGACGCGCCTGGTGCAGTCCCAGGATGTGCTTGACGATCGACAGCCCCAGCCCGGTGCCGCCGCTCTCGCGCGAGCGGCTGCTGGAGACGCGGTAGAAGCGCTCGGTGATGCGCGGCAGATGCGAGGCGGGAATGCCGTAGCCGGTGTCGCGCACCGCGAGGGCCGCGCCATCGCCTTCGCGCACGAAGCGGATCGTCACCGTGCCGCCGCCGGGCGTGTAGCGCACCGCGTTGGTGACCAGGTTGGAGAAGGCGCTATGCAGTTCCTTGTTGGAGCCGAGTAGGTCCACGCCGGCCTCGTCGAACACTTCCACGGTGTGGCGGCCCTGGCTATGCGCTTCGGCCTCGCGGCGCAGCGTCGACAGCATCGGCGCCATCGCCACGTGTTCCTCGCCGAGTTCTTCCTGCGATTCCAGCCGCGACAGCGTCAGCAGGTCTTCGACCAGCTGCGCCATGCGCTGCGACTGCTTGCGCATCTCGGCCAGCATCGGGCCCGAATCGGGAAAGTCCTCCGGGTCGAGCATGTCCAGATAGCCATGCACCACCGTCAATGGCGTACGCAGCTCGTGCGAGACGTTGGCCACGAAGTCGCGGCGCACCTGCTCCAGCCGCAGCAGCTTGCTGACATCGCGCGCCACCAGCAGCCAGTAATCGTCGGAGTAGGGGATCAGGCGCAGGTTCAGGCGCAGGTCCGGGTCGACCGGCGATGCCGCGTCGAGCATCGGCTCGGCATTGCGGCCGGCCGCCAGCCAGTGCGCCAACGGCAACGGCTGCAACCGCTCCACCACCGACACGCCCAGATCGCCCGGATGATGCAGCCCCAGCAGTCCGCCCGCGGCTCGGTTGAACCACTGCACGCGCTGGCTGTTGCGATCCACCACCACCACCGCATCCGGCAGCGCCTGCGCAGCAGCACGGTAGGTACGCAGCATCTCGACCAGGCGACGCTTGCGCCCGCGCATTTCGGCCTGGCTGCGATAGAGCAGGCGATCCAGTTCGTTCCAGGCGCCGGTCCCGGCGGCGGGCTCGGCGCGCTGGCGCGCGGTCAGGCGCTGCAGCACCCGGCGCAGCCGCCAGTAATGCCAGGCCAGTACCCCCAGCGCGGTCAGCGTCAACGCCATCCACACATGCTCGATCAGCACGCCGACCAGCACGGCAGCGCCCAGCAACAGCGCGAGAGTGCCGAGCGTCTTGAGCCAGGCGGAACGGATGTGTTGAGGCATGGAAGGCGTTACCACGGGGCGTGAGGTGGGCGTGCGAGCCGGCCGGCCTGCAGGGCCGAGCGGCTGTGCGGCAACCGCTAGGTTGCCGATGAGAAACGGTAGCCCGAGCCACGCACGGTCTGCACCATGTTTTCCAGGCCGAACGGTTCCAGCGTCTTGCGCAGGCGGCGGATGTGCACGTCGATGGTGCGCTCTTCCACATACACGCTGCCGCCCCAGACATGATCCAGCAGCTGGGTGCGGGTATACACGCGCTCGGGATGGGTCATGAAAAAGTGCAGCAGGCGGTATTCGGTCGGGCCGATCGGCACCGGCGCGTCGCCGGCAAACACCCGGTGCGCGGCGCCGTCGATGCGCAGGCGGCCCACCGCCACGCTGCCGTCCTCGTCGTCCTCGCGGGTGCGGCGCATCACCGCGCGGATGCGCGCCAGCAACTCGCGCGCCGAGAACGGCTTGACCACGTAATCGTCGACCCCGGCTTCCAGGCCACCGACGCGGTCGTTCTCTTCGCCGCGCGCGGTCAGCATGATGATCGGAATCTCGCGGGTCAGCTGCTCCTTGCGCCAGCGCCGTGCCAGATCCAGCCCGCTGGTGCCCGGCAACATCCAGTCCAGCAGGATCAGGTCCGGCACGCGGTCGGCGATGGCGGTCTGCGCCTCGCGGGCATCGCCGGCATGGATGGGTTCGAACTCGCCTTTGCGCAGCGCGAACGCCACCATGTCGCGGATCGCGGGTTCGTCGTCGACGATCAGAATGCGTTTCTGCACGCGGGGCTTACCGTCTGGCTTTGGTTGATCGCCAGTAGACTACGGTTTTGTGACTCTAATGTGACATGCCCGACGGTTGCCGCCGTGGCCGAAGCGGCCTGTGCCATTGGCCGGCGCGGTGCCGAGCACCTGGGCGCGCGCCCGGATGATCGCTGCGCCACCCGTCACATGCGCCAGCGCGTCGACAGATCCGGGTCGCGGATGCCTTGCCGGCGCAGTTCCAGCACGGTCGGCGTGATCGCCGCGATGCGTGCATCCACCCGCGCCCGTGTCACATAGTCGAGATCTTTCTTTTTCAGCGCTTCGAGCTGGATCAGCGCCTGCTCCGGGCGTCCATTCAAGTACGCAGATTCGGCGTAGGCCTCGCTGGCGCGCAGATGGTCGCCGGACAGTTCGCAGGCACGCGCGTAGGTCTGTTGCAGCAGGGGATCTTCGCTGCTGCGATGCAGGAGCGGCTCCAGTACCTGGCGCGCGCGCTGGCCGGACTCCTTGCTGGCCTGCTCGTTGAGCGCGCCGGCATAGGTCAGCGCCACCGCGCGGTTGTTCGGCAGTTGCTTGAGCAGCGCATCGAAACGCGCATTGGCCACCTCGCGCTGGCCCACCCGCGCCTGCGCCTCGCTCAGGCCCAGCGTCAGCCACAGGTTGTCCGGGTGCGCTTCCAGCAGGCTGGTCAACTCGGCCACCGGCTCACCCGGCCGCCCGCCGCTGTTGCGCAGCTTCGCCAGCGCCAGCCCGTAGCGCTGGGCATCGGTCAGGCCGTGCTTGGCACTGCGGCGCAGGTTTTCGTATTCGCGAATGGCCGCATCCGGCGTGCTGGCGCTGAGCACGCGCAGGCGTTCCTTGGCCCAGTCGAAGTTCTGCTGGTCGCCGCTGCGGCTCAGCGCATCCACCGGCAGCCGCAGCGCATACGGCAGCAGCGCGTTGCCGTTGCGGCTCAGCGGTTCGGACAGCGACGGGTCGGACGGGTCCACCCGTTCCTGGTGCGTGCCACCCGGCACCGAGGTGGTCAGCACCACGGTGTTCTTCTTCATCTGCTCGGCGCGTGCCTTGGCCTCGCTGATGCGGGTGACCGTGACCGGGTGGGTCTGCAGAAAGTCCGGCGCGCTGTAGCCGCCCTCGTTGGCGCGCATCGCCACCGACATGCGCTCGAAGAAGCCGGCCATCGCATCCACGTCGTAGCCGCTGCGCACCAGCGTGCGGATACCCAGCCGGTCGGCCTCCGATTCGTTGGAGCGGGTGTAGTCGATCTGGCGCTGCTGCATCAGCCCCATCGCACTGGTGATGCCGGCCATGGTGGCATCGCCCTTGGAATTGCCACCGGCCTGTTGCGCGGCGACCACCGCCGCCAGCATGCCGAGCAGGATCGGGATCTGGTCGCGCTGCGCCCGTTCCACCCCACGCAGCACATGCTGCTGGGTGACGTGGGCGATTTCATGCGACAGCACCGCGGCCACCTCGTCCTCGCGCTCGGCGGTCAACACCAGCCCGGCATTGACCGCGATATAGCCGCCCAGCGTGGCGAAGGCGTTGATCTGGCGGTCGCGCAGCATGAAAAACGTGAACGGCTGCTGCGGCTGGTCGCTGTTGGCGCCTAGCCGGGTACCCATGGTCTGCAGCCAGTCGCTGATCAGCGGGTCGTCCAGCACGTAGTCGTAGTTGCGCAACTCGGCCAGCATCATCTTGCCGTACTCGGCCTGGCGCGCCGGGGTCAGCAACTCGCCGGCAGACGAACCGATGTCGGGCAGGCGGTTTTCCTGCGCGGGTGCCACCCCGATGGCAACGGCCAGCGTGAGGGCGGTGGCGAGCGGTAGCAGGCGCAAGTGGAACTCCCAGGTGGTGCGCGGAGCATGCGGGCAGCACGGCGCGCTGGCGTGAATCATCGGTTAATCCACAGTGTTGCGGTGACGACGTGGAAATTCCAGTCGCCCGGTACCATTGTCAGACCTCAGACCAACCACGGAGTTTCCCGTGAGCCAAGACACCAACGTGCAGGATGCGGCCAGCGGCCCGCAGATCACCCTGTATTCCTCCGCGATCTGCCCGTACTGCGTGGCGGCCAAGAACTTCCTCAAGAGCAAGGGCCGGATCTGGACCGAGGTGCGCATCGACCTGGACCCGGCCGAGCGCAACAAGATGGTTGCGCTGGCCAAGCGCACCAGCGTGCCGCAGATCTTCGTCGGCGACGTCCATGTGGGTGGCTACGACGACATGATGGCGATGCACCGGGCCGGCAAGCTCGAGCCCCTGCTGGCCGGCGATACAGGCGGCCAGGCATGAGCGAGACCGGCAGCGGCAGCGACGACCGGCTGCGCGAGTTCACCGAATTTCGCCAGCGCATGAACCAGCGCATCCTGGCCGAGCCGAACCAGGTGGTACGCCGGTTCTTTGCGCTGGACACCCAGACCTATCAGGCGGGCGCGCTCGACGTGAAGACCAAGGAGCTGCTCGGCCTGGTCGCCTCGATGGTGCTGCGCTGCGACGACTGCATCAGCTACCACGTCGCCCAGTGCAAGGAGGCCGGTGTGAGCCGCGAGGAATTCTTCGAAACCTTCTCGGTCGGGCTGGTGGTCGGCGGCTCCATCGTCATCCCGCATCTGCGTCGTGCGGTGGACTTCCTCGACCAGCTCGAAGGCGGCGCGCCGGCACCGGAGCAGCACGCGCACGGGTGATTGGGTGGGAATGGGGTGCCGCCGTGCGCAGCCGGGCGCTCTTAGACCAAGGTCGGTTTGGGCGCCTTCACCGGCATCGGGCATAATTGCCGGTGAAACCTCATTGCGCCGCTCTGCCGGGTTTGACGGCTGGCGCTCCCCCCTTCAAGTTCGGAAACCCAACGTTATGACGCAGACAATCACGGTCATCCGCGGCGACGGTATCGGCCCGGAGATCATGGATGCCACGCTGTTCGTGCTCGACGCGCTGCAGGCTGGCCTGACCTACGAGTACGCCGACGCTGGCCTGGTCGCGCTGGAAAAGCACGGCGATCTGCTGCCCGAGTCCACCCTGGCCTCGATCACCAAGAACAAGGTGGCCCTGAAAAGCCCGCTGACCACCCCGGTCGGCGAGGGCTTCAGCTCGATCAACGTCGCCATGCGTCGCAAGTTCGACCTGTACGCCAACGTGCGTCCGGCCAAGTCGTTCCCCAACACCAAGTCGCGTTTTGCCGATGGCGTGGACCTGATCACGGTGCGTGAGAACACCGAAGGCGCCTACCTGAGCGAAGGCCAGACCGTGTCCGAGGATGGCGAGACCGCGTTCTCCGGCGCCCGCGTCACCCGCAAGGGCTCCGAGCGCATCGTGCGCTACGCCTTCGACCTGGCGCGCGCCACCGGCCGCAAGAAGGTCACCGCGGTGCACAAGGCCAACATCATCAAGTCGACCTCGGGCCTGTTCCTGAAGGTGGCACGCGATGTGGCCACGCAGTACCCGGAAATCGAATTCCAGGAAATGATCGTCGACAACACCTGCATGCAGCTGGTGATGCGTCCTGAGCAGTTCGACATCATCGTGACCACCAACCTGTTCGGCGACATCATCTCCGACCTGTGCGCCGGTCTGGTCGGCGGCCTGGGCCTGGCCCCGGGCGCCAACATCGGTGTGGACGCGGCGATCTTCGAGGCCGTGCACGGCTCGGCGCCGGACATCGCAGGGCAGGGCAAGGCCAACCCGTGCGCGCTGCTGCTGGGTGCCGCGCAGATGCTGGACCACATTGGTCAGCCGCAGAACGCCGAGCGCCTGCGCGAAGCGATCGTGGCCACCCTGGAAGCCAAGGATTCGCTGACTCCCGACCTGGGCGGCACCGGCAACACCATGGGCTTCGCCAAGGCCATCGCCAGCCGCCTCTGAGCGCACTGGTTGATCGCACAATAAAGAAAGGGCGCCTGGGCGCCCTTTCTTTTTGCTTGGAATTGTCTGAAGCCACACTTGGTCATTGATCGTGGGGAACGCTCTTACGATTCCCCAATCCCGATTCCCAATTCCCTGCTTAATTGCGCGACTGCAGCTTCGACAGCAAGCGCAGGAACTCGATGTACAGCCACACCAGCGTCACCATCAGGCCGAACGCGCCATACCACTCCATGTGCTTGGGAGCGCCCTGTTCGACACCGCTTTCGATGAAGTCGAAGTCCAGCACCAGGTTCAGTGCCGCCACCACCACCACGAACAGGCTGAAGCCGATGCCGATCAGGCCCGAGTCGTGGATGAAGGGGATGCGCACGCCGAACAGGCCCAGCACGATGGTCGCCAGATACACCAGCGCAATGCCGCCGGTGGCTGCCACCACGCCCAGCTTGAAGTTCTCGGTGGCCTTGATCATGCCGCTGCGATAGGCAAACAGCAGCGCGAACATGGTGCCGAAGGTCAGCAGCACCGCCTGGAACACGATGCCGTTGAAACGCGCCTCGTAGACCGCCGAGATCGAGCCCAGGAAGAAGCCTTCCACCAACGCGTACAGCGGCGCAGTGACCGGGGCCCAGGTCGGCTTGAAGCTGGTCGCCAGCGCGAACACCAGCCCGCCGATCGCACCGGCGATCATGTACAGCCGCGCGGCAGGCAACGGAGCGCCATCGGCCCCGATCGACTGCGACCAGGCGAAGGCGGCGGTGACCACCGCCATCAGCAACAGCAGGCCGGTCTTGTTGACGGTGCCGTTGAGGGTCATCGCCTGACCGTCGCGGGTGACTACCGAGCCGGAACCGAGGTCGAGGAAGGTGGATTCCCGAAGGGCGGGATTGCCGCTACGCATGCGTGTTCTCCATGAAATGTAGATGCCTGCCGACTTGGCGAGCGATGTTGCGAGGATACCGGATCGTCCGATTTACACAGAGTGATTGACAGCAAGGCCAATCATTCCCAAAATAGCCGACCTTTCCAGCCTTCGGGATTGAAAGGTCCCGCCGGGGTATAGCGCAGTCTGGTAGCGCGCCTGCTTTGGGAGCAGGATGTCGGGGGTTCGAATCCCTCTACCCCGACCATTCCGAGCTCTTGACGGCGTGGGAATGCGAAGTTCGGTCCGGGCGCCCGTAGCTCAACCGGATAGAGCACCGGCCTTCTAAGCCGGCGGTTACAGGTTCGAGTCCTGTCGGGCGCGCCATCGGCGGTGCGGTAGGAAGTAGGTTTCAGTGGTGGCTGTAGCTCAGCTGGTTAGAGTACTGGATTGTGATTCCAGATGTCGGGGGTTCGAGTCCCCTCAGCCACCCCACTGATTGCAGGAATTGTCAGGAAAAGTTGGACCCGATGCATCGCGGGGTGTTGCAACGAAGCAAAAACGCACATACAATGTGCGACCAGTTTCAGGGCCGTTAGCTCAGTTGGTAGAGCAGTTGACTCTTAATCAATAGGTCCAAGGTTCGAATCCTTGACGGCCCACCAAACAAAAGCACTTAGGCATCCGCCTAGGTGCTTTTCTTTTTGTGCTGAGGAAAAGATGACGCAAGGAACCGGCTGCAGCTTCGCTGTCGTCTCGGTCGGCGGTCGCGGCAACGCAGTGCCGATCTCGCCCGGCACGGGCATCGGTGCGTTGAGCGGTCTGCTCTCGGCCGGGTGATCGTGCTGCTGCTGGCGATCATCGGCGGCTGGTCGATGATGTCCGCCGCACGGTCATGCTGACGCTGCTGCAGTGTGGACTGGCGGCAGGTGGCGCCTGCGCCGTGCTTGTCTGGCTGATGTGGTCGCGCCGGCAGTGTCGCCCCGCGCCGGGTGAAAGGGCACCAGGCAGCGTCCATCGGCTTGCGCAGGAAGAGGTTCCTTGCTGCATTGGGCGGCGCTTCGATACGTCCCAAAGGCGATGCGCCGCGCCTGATCGGTTGCGGGCAGCTGCAGCCGTGTTCGCTTACGGCGATGCGACGGGCGCCACCGCCGCGCTCTGCTGCATGCGTGGGAACGCCAGTGTAAAGCACGCACCCTGGCCCGGCGCCGATGTCACCTCGACAAAGCCACCTGCCTGACGGACCGCGCTGTACACCTGCGCCAGCCCCAGGCCCGCGCCTTTGTCGGCATCCTTGGTGGTGAAATACGCCTCGAACAGATGCGCCTGCACGTGCGCATCCATGCCGTGCCCGTTGTCGGCCACGGCGATGGTGACGTAGCGCCCGGCCGGCCTGGCCAGGTTGGCCTGTTCTTCGGCGATCACGGCGTCGCCGGTCTCCACGCGAATGACGCCGCCACTCTGGCAGGCATCGCGGGAGTTGATCACCAGGTTCAAGATGGCGCGTTCCACCGTGTGGCGATCGACCATTGCGCAGCATCCTCCTTCGGCGGTGCGCAGCTGCAAGTGCAGATCCGCGCCGATCACCTGTTCGAGCAAGGGGCCGAGCTGTACGGTCAAGGCAGCCAGGTCCACCGATTCCGGGCTGTACGGATATTGTCGCGAAAACCCGACCAGGCGCTGTGCCATGACCGAGCCATGTTGGAGCGCCGCATCGGCCACGCTCAACAGCTTGGCGTCATGCGCATCGATCCTGGCGCGCTGCACCACCAGCTCGATGGCCGAGGTTGCCGCCTGCAGCACGTTGTTCAAATCGTGCACCACGCCGGTCAGCAGGTGTCCCACCGCTTCGCCCTTTTGTGCCTGCTCGGAGATCTTTTCGGCTGCGCTCTGCGCGGCGCGCGCAATGTCCAGATCGCCTTCGATGCGCTCTTGCAGGTCGCGCAGGCTGTGCAGTTCGGTCGACAGCGAATGTTCGCGCGCGCGCGCCAGTCGCAGCACGCCGCTGGCGAATGCGCGCTCTGCGGCCAGGGTCGAATCCAGTGTGCGAAAGGCGGTTTCCAGCGCCCGGCGGTCGGAGATGTTCCTGCTCACCACCAAGATCGCTTCGACCTTGCCAAGCGCATCGAACAGCGGGCTGGTGACGACCTGCCAGATCTGGCGCACGCCGACGAAGTTCACGCTGGCGGCTTCGAATTGCTGGATCGACCCGGCGCGAGAGCCGGCGATCGCCGCATCGACCAACTCGGTCGCCTCCGGCGGCCACAGGTCGCGCCATGGCTGCGCGATCAGCTGATCCTGGTGGCTGGCACCCAATTCGGTCAGACCATTGACGTTGATGGCCGTGATCCGCCCATCGAGGTCGATCTCCTTGATGCAGTCGCGGGACAGGGCCACGATCTGCCGATAGCGATCCCTCATCGTGATGACTGCCACTACTTGGTTTTAACTGAATTTTAGCAAGCCTCGGCTTTACCCAACGCTAGCGGGGCGGACGCAAGGTACGCCAACCCAGGTCGAGTTGCATTAATGAATGCGTTTACCTTCCGTGTGTCGGATCCGGGGCCCGCCTGCGCCGTGCTGCCTGTGCGGGCGGGAGGACGCAGACCGTTTCCCGGTTCCGCCGGCCTCATTGCCCTCGCGATGCTTTTTCTTTCCCGGCATCCCTGCAACAATGGCATGGTCAGGGCAGCATCGCGAAAGTGGCGGAATTGGTAGACGCACCAGATTTAGGTTCTGACGCCGCAAGGCGTGGGGGTTCGAGTCCCCCCTTTCGCACCATGGCAGTGCGGCCGTGCGTGTTCCGGCCGCTTGCAGCCGTCGTCCCGGGGTCTTGCCTCGCGCGGCGCAGTGACGCGTATTCCGCTGGCAGCGGCCGCCGTTATCGGCGAAACTACAAGGCTCGGCGGCATTCTCGCCATCCGTCAACCCGCATCTTCCATCTCGTGCCGACGCTTGTGCAGTCGGTGGCAGGAGTCAACATGCAAGCATCGATCGAATCCACCGGCACTCTGGAACGCCGCCTGACCTTCACCCTGCCGCAGGAGCGCCTGGAGACGCATGTCGGTGGCCGCCTGCGCGAGCTTGCGCGGACCACGCGCATCAAGGGCTTCCGTCCTGGCAAGGTGCCGACCAAGGTGATCGAGCAGCGCTTCGGTCAGCAGGTGCGTGCCGAGGCGATGGAAGGCCTGCTGCGTGAGACCTTCGATTCGGCAGTGCGCGAGCATTCGCTGCGTCTGGCCGGCAACCCGCGTATCGATCAGGGCGAGAGCGATTTCGACTTCGTCGCCACCTTCGAAGTGGTGCCGGATTTTGGCGATATCGACGTGGCCAAGCTGTCGGTGGTGCGTCATACCGCCGAAGTGACCGATGCCGACATCGATCAGATGATCGAGAACCTGCGTCTGCAGCGCCGCACCTGGAACCCGGTCGAGCGCGGCGCGCAGGTCGGTGATCTGGTGGCGCTGGAGACCTGGTCGCAGGCCGGCGACGAGCGTCTGCCCGCCGAAGGCGTGGAGACCGGCAGCAGCGTGCTGGGCTCGGGCGTGATGTTCGACCAGATCGAAAAGGGCCTGGAAGGCCTGGCCAAGGGCGAGGACAAGACCCTGACCATCGACTTCCCGGCCGAGTGGCGCGTGCCGCAGCTGGCCGGCAAGACCGTGCAGGTGCACGTCAAGGCGGTCGAGGTCTCCGAGCCGGTGCTGCCGGTGGTGGACAAGGAGTTCATCAAGAGCTTCGGCGTGAAGAGTGGCGATGCCGAGCAGTTCCGCGCCGACATCCGCACCAACCTGGAGCGCGAGCTCAAGGGCGCGCTGATGAACCGCCTGCGTCGCGAAGTGGGCGAGCAGCTGATCGCCGCCTATGCGCACGTGGAAATGCCGCCGCGCCTGGTCGAGAACGAAGCCCGTTCGATGCTGGCGCAGCAGGTCGAGCAGGTCCGTCGCAGCGGCCGCAACCCGGGCGAGATCCCGGCCGATGCCCACCAGGGTTTCATGGACGCCGCCGCCAAGCGCGTGCTGGTCGGTCTGCTGGTGGGCGAGGTGGCCCGCCGCAACGAGCTGCGCCTGGAATCCAAGCGCGTCAGCGAAACGCTGCGTCTGATCGCCTCGACCTACGAAGAGCCGGAGCAGGTCATTGAGATGTACCGCAACGACCCCCAACTGATGAATGGATTGCAGAGCCGTGTCATGGGAGAGCAGGTGATCGACTGGATCGCCGAGCGCGCCCAGCACACCGAGCAGTCGCTGTCGTTCCAGGACGCCATTCGCGTCTGATCCGGCAGTAAGAGAAGAACCGCGCCCAGCGTCAGGGGCGCGGATGTCAAACCCGGGCATCGGCGCAAGCCGATGCCACTACAGGAAGACTGATGAGCATTGTGACCAAAGCCCTGAACCTGGTGCCGATGGTGGTCGAACAGACCAGCCGCGGCGAGCGTGCGTACGACATCTACTCGCGTCTGCTGAAGGAGCGTCTGATCTTCCTGGTCGGTCCGATCGACGACCATATGGCCAACGTGATCGTGGCCCAGCTGCTGTTCCTGGAAGCGGACAACCCGGAAAAGGACATCAGCATCTACATCAATTCGCCGGGCGGCGTGGTCACCGCCGGCATGGCGATCTACGACACCATGCAGTACATCAAGCCGGACGTGAGCACCATCTGCGTCGGGCAGGCCGCCTCGATGGGCGCGCTGTTGCTGGCATCGGGTGCAGCTGGCAAGCGCTACGCGCTGCCGAACTCGCGCGTGATGATCCACCAGCCGCTGGGCGGCTTCCAGGGCCAGGCCACCGATATCGACATCCACGCGCGCGAGATCCTGACCTTGCGTTCGCGTCTGAACGAGATCCTGGCCAAGCAGACCGGCCAATCCCTGGAGACCATCGCGCGCGACACCGAGCGCGACAACTTCAAGAGTGCGGTCGATGCGCAGGCCTATGGCCTGGTCGACCAGGTGCTGGAACGCCGTCCGGAAGAGTCGATCCAGCCGTCTTGATCGCCAGATTGCTGAAATTGCAGGAAAAACCGGCAGGGTCGGGCTGGGCGGATGTCCTCCCGACCCTGTGCTATTCTCGAAATCGAACCCCCGTGCATCGGGTGGGGTAACTGGGTAACAGAAGCATGAGCGAAGACCGCCAAGGTCGTTCCGGCGACAGCAACAAGATTCTCTACTGCTCGTTCTGCGGTAAGAGTCAGCATGAAGTCCGCAAGCTGATTGCCGGTCCCAGCGTATTCATCTGCGATGAGTGCGTTGAGCTGTGCAACGACATCATCCGCGAGGAACTCGAAGAGAAGGCGCAGTCGGCACGTTCCAGCCTACCCAAGCCGCGCGAGATTCTCGAGGTGCTGGATCAGTACGTGATCGGGCAGTTGCGCGCCAAGCGCACGCTCGCGGTGGCGGTATACAACCACTACAAGCGTATCGAGAGCCGCAGCAAGAACGATGACGTCGAGCTGGCGAAATCCAACATCCTGCTGGTCGGGCCGACCGGTTCGGGCAAGACGCTGCTGGCCGAAACGCTGGCGCGTCTGCTCAATGTGCCGTTCACGATCGCCGATGCCACCACGCTGACCGAGGCCGGCTACGTCGGCGAGGACGTGGAAAACATCATCCAGAAGCTGCTGCAGAAGTGCGATTACGACGTCGAAAAGGCCCAGCAGGGCATCGTCTACATCGATGAAATCGACAAGATCTCGCGCAAGAGCGAGAACCCGTCGATCACCCGCGATGTGTCCGGCGAGGGCGTGCAGCAGGCGCTGCTGAAGCTGATCGAAGGCACGGTGGCCTCGGTGCCGCCGCAGGGCGGTCGCAAGCATCCTCAGCAGGAATTCCTGCAGGTGGACACCAAGAACATCCTGTTCATCTGCGGCGGCGCGTTCGCTGGTCTGGACAAGGTGATCCAGCAGCGTTCCAACGACGCTGGCGGCATCGGTTTCGGTGCCAAGGTCAAAAGCAGCGAGCGCAAGCAGGAAGTCGGCAAGATCCTGGCCGAAGTCGAGCCGGAAGATCTGATCAAGTTCGGTCTGATCCCCGAGTTCGTCGGCCGCCTGCCGGTGGTCGCCACGCTCGAGGAACTGGACGAGCCGGCGCTGATCAAGATCCTGACCGAGCCCAAGAACGCCATCACCAAGCAGTTCAAGAAGCTGTTCGACATGGAAGGCGTGGAGCTGGAGTTCCGCCCCGATGCGCTGTCGGCGATCGCTAAGAAGGCGCTCAAGCGCAAGACCGGCGCGCGTGGTCTGCGCACCATCGTCGAATCGGTGCTGCTGGACACGATGTACGAGCTTCCCTCGCAGGAAAATGTCAGCAAGGTGGTGGTGGACGAGTCGGTGATCGAGCACAAATCCGAGCCGTATCTGATCTACCAGGCGCAACCGGCCAAGGCGGCGTCCGGCGACTGAGGCCTGGATGCCGCCGCGCCGGGCCCCGGCCTCGCTGGCGGATAAAGGGTTTCCGAACGCTACTTGCAACACCTGGCCGATGGCCCCATAACGGGGCCATCGGCTTTTTTTACGCCCCAAAACCCCCATTCCTGCGGAGCGCCCCATGGCCCAGTCCCAACCAGAAGTTCTCGATCTGCCGGTGTTGCCGCTGCGCGACGTGGTGGTGTTTCCGCACATGGTGATTCCGCTGTTCGTCGGCCGCGACAAGTCGATGCGCGCGCTGGAAAAAGCCATGGAGGCGGACAAGCGCATCCTGCTGGTTGCGCAGAAGTCGGCCGAAACCGACGACCCGGCCGCCGGCGATCTCTATACCGTCGGCACGCTCGCGCAGGTGCTGCAGCTGCTCAAGTTGCCCGACGGCACCATCAAGGTGCTGGTCGAAGGTCTGTCGCGGGTCACCGTCGACAAGGTCGTCGAGCTGGATGGCGCACTGCAGGGGCAGGGCATCGAGATCGAAGCCAGCGACGCGCGCGAGCCGCGCGAAGTGGAGGCCATCGCGCGTTCGCTGATGTCGCTGTTCGAGCAGTACGTCAAGACCAACCGCAAGCTGCCGCCGGAGCTGCTGCAGACCCTGGCCGGCATCGACGAGCCGGGCCGTCTGGCCGACACCATCGCCGCGCACATTGGCGTGCGCCTGGCCGACAAGCAGCGCCTGCTGGAAATCACCGAGATCGGCGAGCGGCTGGAGCTGCTGGTCGGGCTGGTGGACGGCGAGATCGATGTGCAGCAGCTGGAAAAGCGCATCCGCGGCCGCGTCAAGTCGCAGATGGAAAAGAGCCAGCGCGAGTACTACCTCAACGAGCAGATGAAGGCGATCCAGAAGGAGCTGGGCGATCTGGACGATGCGCCGGGCGAGCTGGAGGAGCTGGCGCGCAAGATCGCCGAGGCGGGCATGCCCAAGCCGGTCGAGACCAAGGCCAAGGCCGAGCTCAACAAGCTCAAGCAGATGTCGCCGATGTCCGCCGAGGCGGCCGTGGTGCGCAACTATCTGGACTGGCTGCTGGGCGTGCCGTGGAAGAAGCGCACCAAGGTCCGCAAGGATCTGAAGGTCGCAGAGGACACCCTGGACGCCGATCACTACGGCCTGGACAAGGTCAAGGAACGCATCCTCGAGTATCTGGCGGTGCAGTCGCGCGTGAAGCAGATGAAGGGCCCGATCCTGTGCCTGGTCGGGCCGCCGGGCGTGGGCAAGACCTCGCTCGGGCAGTCGATCGCCAAGGCGACCAACCGCAAGTTCGTGCGCATGAGCCTGGGCGGTATCCGCGACGAGGCCGAGATCCGTGGCCATCGCCGGACCTATGTCGGTTCGATGCCCGGCCGCCTGGTGCAGAACCTCAACAAGGTCGGCAGCAAGAACCCGCTGTTCCTGTTGGACGAGATCGACAAGATGTCGATGGACTTCCGTGGCGACCCGTCCTCGGCGCTGTTGGAGGTGCTCGATCCCGAGCAGAACAACTCCTTCAACGACCACTACCTGGAAGTGGACCTGGATCTGTCGGAGGTGATGTTCGTCGCCACCTCCAACTCGCTCAATATCCCTGGTCCGTTGCTGGACCGCATGGAAGTCATCCGCATCCCCGGCTACACCGAGGATGAGAAGCTCAACATCGCCATGCGTTACCTGGTGCCCAAGCAGATCAAGGCCAACGGCCTGAAGCCGGAAGAGATCGAGATCGGCGGCGATGCGATCCAGGACATCGTGCGTTACTACACGCGCGAATCGGGCGTGCGCAACCTCGAGCGCGAAGTCGCCAAGATCTGCCGCAAGGTGGTCAAGGAAATCGCGCTGGCCGGCCCGCAGCCGGATGCCAAGAAGGTGGTCGCCAAGAAGGGCAAGCCCAAGGCCCTGGTCACGGTCAACGCGAAGAACCTCGACAAGTATCTGGGCGTGCGTCGCTTCGATTTCGGCCGTGCCGAAGAGGAGAACGAGATCGGCCTGGTCACTGGCCTGGCCTGGACCGAAGTCGGCGGCGAGCTGCTGCAGGTCGAATCCACGCTGGTGCCGGGCAAGGGCAACCTGATCCTGACCGGCCAGCTCGGCAACGTCATGAAGGAATCGGCGTCGGCCGCCTTGTCGGTGGTGCGCTCGCGCGCCGAGCGACTCGGCATCGATGTGGATTTCCTGCAGAAGCAGGACGTGCACGTGCACGTGCCCGATGGCGCAACACCGAAGGATGGCCCAAGCGCCGGTATCGCGATGGTGACCTCGCTGGTGTCGGTGTTGACCAAGGTGCCGATCCGCGCCGATGTGGCGATGACCGGCGAGATCACCTTGCGTGGTCGCGTGTCGGCGATCGGCGGCTTGAAGGAGAAGTTGCTGGCAGCGTTGCGCGGTGGCATCCGCACCGTGCTGATCCCCGACGAGAACCGCAAGGATCTGGCCGACATCCCGGCCAATGTCACGCGCGATCTGAAGATCGTGCCGGTCAAGTGGATCGACGAAGTGCTGGATCTCGCGTTGGAGCGTCCGTTGGCACCGAAGAAGGCGGGCAAGGAAAAGGCCCGCAAGACGGCTTCGCGGGTTGCGGTCCGCGGCAAGTCGCGCACTACTCCGGGTACCCGCGTCAAGCACTGAAACCGCTTGTCTAAACCCAGGCAAAACAAGCCAAAACCCGCGTCGTTATTGGGTTTTGGCTTGCGCGCGGTTGGGGGCGCTGGTATAAATGCACGACTCGTGGGCGCGGCAAATTGTGATGCGTCACGCGATACCACTTGTGTCGGGTTCTTCGCCAACGGCAAGAGCGCCGATTGTCGATTCCGCGGCATCTGCCGCAAAGGGAGTTTCAAGAATGAATAAAACCGAATTGATCGATGGCGTTGCCACTGCCGCTGACATCTCCAAGGCTGAGGCCGGCCGTGCTGTCGACGCGGTTGTGAGCGAAATCACCAAGGCGCTGAAGAAGGGCGATGCCGTCACCCTCGTCGGCTTCGGCACCTTCCAGGTCCGCGCGCGCGCTGAGCGTACCGGCCGCAATCCGAAGACCGGCGACAGCATCAAGATCGCTGCTTCGAAGAATCCTGCATTCAAGGCTGGCAAAGCCCTGAAGGATGCAGTAAACTAATCGACTCGCTAGGGTGCTTAGCTCAGCGGTAGAGCGTCTCCCTTACACGGAGAGGGTCGGGGGTTCGAAACCCTCAGCACCCACCATTAAGCACCAGGCAAATGTTTCAAGCGCGGAGCGGTAGTTCAGCTGGTTAGAATGCTGGCCTGTCACGCCGGAGGTCGCGGGTTCGAGTCCCGTCCGCTCCGCCAGTTATACCGGAGCCCCTGAGCAATTGGGGGCTTCGTTTTCTCCACCGCATTCGCATCGCGGAAATGGTGGGGAAGCAGCAGTCCAGGTTTAAAGCGGAGCGGTAGTTCAGCTGGTTAGAATGCTGGCCTGTCACGCCGGAGGTCGCGGGTTCGAGTCCCGTCCGCTCCGCCAGTTATACAAAGCCCTCGGCTGCATGCCGGGGGCTTTTTTTTGGCCGCTATGGCGGCAATTGCGCGCCGGAAGCCATGCCGGATCCGGTGCGGTGCGGGATTGGGCTGGGTGCCCGGCGTCAGGCGCGTTACACTGCGCGGCTCGCCCACAGGCCGTGATTTGCCAATGCTGCAGAAACTTCGCGACAAGACGTCAGGCTGGATCGCTACCGCCATCCTGGGGTTGCTGATGATTCCGTTCCTGTTCGTCATCGACAACAGCTACCTCGGCGGCATTGGCGCCAATAACGTGGCCAAGGTGCAGGCGCCACCGACGTGGTGGAAATCGGCACCGTCGTGGTGGCCGGTCTCGCTGCTGTGGCAGCACCATGAAATCAGTACCCAGGATTTCCGCGCCCGCTTCGAGCAGGCGCGCATGCAGGAGCGGCAGCGCCAGGGCGAGAATTTCGATCCGCGCACGTTCGAATCCCGCGAAAACAAGTTGCAGGTGCTCGACCAGTTGGTCGACGAGCAGGTCGTGCGTCTGGGTGCCGAAGATGCCGGCATCGTGATCGGCGATGCGACGGTGCGCGATTACATCGCCGGCATTCAGGCGTTCCAGGTCGACGGCAAATTCAGCCCCGACCAGTACCGCGCTGCCCTTGCGCAGGGCACGCCGCCGCGTACGCCGGCGCAGTTCGATGCGTTGGTGCGCGACAGCCTGCAGCAGTCGGTGATTCCGCAGGCGATCGCCGAGTCGGGCTTTGCCACCAAGGCCGAGTTCGAGCGCTTGCTCAAGCTGATGGGCGAAACGCGTGACGTGCAACTGGCGATGCTGCCGCCACCGGCCGCCGATACCGCGCCGGTCAGCGATGCACAGATCAAGCAGTGGTACGACGGGCATACCCAGGATTTCCGTCAGCCGGAGACGGTGACGATCGAGTATGTCGAACTCGATGCCGCCAAGTTGCCGCCGGCCACCGCCGCTGACGAGGCGACGCTGCGCAAGCGCTACGACGAAGAGAAGGCGCGTTTTGTCGAGCCGGATCAGCGTCTGGCATCGCACATCCTGATCACCGCCGGTAGCGATCCTGCCGCGCAGAAAGCCGCCGAGGAAAAAGCGGCCAAGCTGGCTGCGGAAGCCAAGCAGCCAGGCGCCGATTTCGCCGCGTTGGCCAAGGCCAATTCGCAGGACCCCGGTTCCAAGGGTGCCGGCGGCGATCTTGGCTGGGTCGAGAAGGGCACGATGGTTAAGCCGTTCGAAGATGCCTTGTTCGCGATGAAGGCTGGCGAGGTGGTCGGCCCGATCAAGAGCGAGTTCGGTTACCACGTGATCCAGCTGCGCGAGGTCAAGGGCGGCCAGGGCAAGTCGTTCGAGCAGGTGCGCGATCAGCTCGCCGCCGAGCAGCTCAAGTCCGATGCCGACAAGGCGTTTACGGATGTGAGCGGCAAGCTGGTGGATCAGGTCTACAAGAATCCCACCGCGCTGGAGCCGGCAGCCAAGCAGGTCGGTCTGCCGGTGCAGACGCTGGGCCCGTTCTCGCGCGCCGATGCCAGCGGTATCGCGGCCAATCCGGCGGTGCTGCGTTCGGCATTCTCCGAAACGCTGGTGCAGGACGGCACGGTGAGCGATCCGATCACCATCGCGCCGAACCACAGCGTGGTGTTGCGGGTGACCAACCACACCGCCGAGGCGGCTCTGCCGCTGGACAAGGTGCGCGAGAAGGTGATCGACGCGGTCCGCGCGGACCGCACCGAGAAGGCCGCCGCGGCGGCTGCCGAGGCGTTGCTGGCACGTGTGCAGAAAGGCGAGACCCTGCAGGCGCTGGCCGCCGGCGAGAAGTTGCAGGTGCAGCCGATCCCGGGCTTGCCGCGGACCGCGCCGATTCCGACGCCGGCGGCAAACCGCGCCATCTTCAGCGCGCCGCGTCCGGCCGACGGCAAGCCGTCGGTGGGCAAGGTGGAGCTGGATGGCGGGCGCTTTGCGGTGTTCGTCATCAGCAAGGCGACCCCTGGCGACCTGAAGCAGATGCCGGCCGAGCAGCAGACCATGCTGCGCGAGCAGCTGAGCCAGATCGACGGCAACAATGCGGCGCAGGCGTACGTCAAGGAAATGCGCAAGCGCTACAAGATCCAGATCGAAGAGGCCCAGCTGTAACCGCTGCTGTTCAACTGGTAGAGAAAAGCCCGGGTGACCGGGCTTTTTCTTTGGTCGATCCCGTGGGCAGGTGCCGACGTTTCGTGCGGAGTGTCCGGCTGCTGGCGCGGCGGCGATGGGCGACATGCGCTGGGCACCGGGAGCATGTGGCCAGCGTTCTGATGGCGTGCGCGTTCGCTCTGCTCATGTCCTATCTTCGCCTGCGCCGCGCGGCATTCGGCTCCCATTGCGCAGCGTCGCACGAAGGAGCGCCGTCGCGGCAGGGTCAGCGTCGGCCGGGCAAGGGCTGGGGCGGCCGGCTTACGTCAGCGCGTATCGTCGAACGACAACACCATGCCGGGCTTCAGCACGGCGCGCTTGTCCAGGCCATTGCTGGTCAGCAGTGTCGTGACGGTCACGCCGTAGCGGCGTGCGATGGCCCAGGCGGATTCGCCGTTGCGCACCGTATGCGTGGTGCGCGCCTGTGGCCTGGAGGCATCCGTCGTCACGGCGGCAACGACCGTGGGGGCGGCAGCGTTGTTGTCGGCAATGCTGCCCGTGTCGGCAGATGCCACCATGGCGCCCGTTGCACCTGGTTGCGCAGATGCGATCGGGGCGAGCACATGCACGCCGCGCGGTGCAGCGCGGGCGCTGGCCAGCGCCGGATTCAGCCGGGCCAGCAGTTGCGGCTCGATGTCGCGTTGTCCGGCAAAGGCGTTGAGACTGGTGCCGACCGGCAGTGCGTGTTCGGTGAGTACCGGTACCGGGCGGTCGAGCGCGGTCAGCAGGTTGCCCTGCTGCTGCGCATGGTCCAGCACACAGGCCAGCGCGTGCAGCTTTTCCACGTACTCATAGGTGACCTTGGACATGCCGGGCAATTCGGACGGGCGAGCGTTCTGCGCGTTCATGCCGGCCGTGCGCATGGCCTGCAGCACGCGATACTCGCCCGCGTTGTAGGCCATCAGCGCCAGGCGCCAATCGCCGCCGAACATGCCATACAGCGTCTTGAGATAACGCACAGCCGCGGTGGTGGAGTCCACTGCCGAGAGGCGGCCGTCGTATTGCGCGCCAACCGGCACGTGATGGTTGCGCGCGGTTGTGGCGATGAACTGCCAGAGGCCGGCGGGGCCGCTGCCGTTGCGGGCGCCCGGGCGATAACCGCTTTCGACGAACGGAATCAGTGCGAATTCGGTCGGCATGTCGGCTTCGCGTAGTTCATCGACCACGTAGCCGAACAGCGGCAATACATCCTGTGCGTCGTCCGCCAGACGGGCCGGCGCGCGCGAAAAATGTTGTTCCCAGCGGGTATCGCTATGTTCGCTGTCGCAGCCAGGATCGGCGCGACCGTCCAGGAACGACGAAAAGATCTCCCTTCCGTTGCGCACCTGGGGTGTGGCGGTCTGGGTGATCGAGCTCTCTGCGGGTTTGGAGCGGCTTGCGTCGTTGGACGATGCGGCTGCGGGTGCGATGACCGCCGATGCGGTCAGCACTGCCAGAAGCAGGCGCCTCATGCGCGAAATTCGTCTTTCCAGCGCCGAAGTTCGGCGAAAACGTCAACTTCAGAGGAAATTGTCCCGCCCGCGCGCGATGCCACTGCGGCGCGGATTTCGGGACTGCTGGTGCGTAGGAACGGATTGGTGGCCAGTTCACTCTTGAGCGAAATCGGCAGGGTAGGACGGGCTGCATGACGCATGGCCTGGGCTTCCTGTTGACGGCGCTGCAAGGCAGCGTTGGTGGGATCGACGTGCAGCGCGAAGGCCGCATTGGCCAAGGTGTATTCATGGCCGCAACACACAAGCGTTTCGCCAGGCAGGGAGGCCAGGCGCTGCAACGCGTCGAACATCTGAGCAGCGGTACCTTCGAACATCCGCCCACAGCCTAGGCTGAACAGGGTATCACCGCTGAACAGATGACGGTCGGTGACGAAGGCGATATGGCTGCGGGTATGGCCGGGCACTTCCAGCACGTCGAAGCTGCTGCCGAGCAGGCTCAAGCGATCGCCCTGGCCCACGCGGTGGGCCTCTGCCGGGATGCGTTCGTCGGCCGGACCGTACAGCGCAAGGTCCGGCCAACGCTGCTGCAGCGCTGCCACGCCGCCAATGTGGTCGGCATGGTGGTGGGTCAGCAGGACGGCACTGGGGCTGAAGCCTTCGCGCTCTGCGGCGGCGAACACCGGCTCGGCCTGGCCCGGATCGACGATGACCGCACGGCCATCGCTGGCGACCAGCGCCCAGATGTAGTTGTCGTCGAATGCGGGCAGGGCAGTCAGTCGCATAGAATTGGGACCATGCCTGCCACGCCATTCTCCCGTCAAGCTGGCGTCTCATCCTGGTTTGAAACAGGTGCAGGGCGCAGCCTGCTCCTGCTGGAGCGCAAGTTGGCGCTTGCGGCGTTGCAGACGCGCCCCTCGCAGCCCTGGTTGTGGCTGACGCCGACGCCCGAGCTGCCGCCACGCGAGCTGCTGCAAGGGCGCGGGTTGCGGCTGTCTCGCAGCGCGGGCCGCTTTGCGGGCGATGCGCGCTGCGCCATGCCGTTTCCGTTGCCGACCGAAAGCCTGCAGGCCATCGTGGTGCAGCATGCGGTGGTGGGCGGCGCGGCGGAATTCCTGGCCGAATGCGAGCGGGTGCTGATGCCTGGCGGGCGGCTATGGCTGTTCACGCTCAATCCACTGAGCCCGTACCGCTTTCGTTGGGCACGGCGTGGTCCGGTGGCGTTGCGACCGGATCGCTGGCGGCTGCTGGCGCAGCGTGCGGGGCTGCAATGCGTGGAGACCGAGCGCTACCTGGGGCCGATCTGGCGCACCGGGCGTGGCGTTGCCGGCACCGATCGCGCACCCTGGCGCGCGGTGTATCTGCTCGAAGTGGAAAAGCGCGCCGCCGCTTCGATCGGGCCGACCCCGATCGCGATTCCCTCGCGCTGGCCGCAGCCTGTAGCCACGATCTGATGACTGACCACTTTCCAAACACCAGAAGCTGATGAAATCCATTGAAGTGCATACCGACGGCTCCTGCCTCGGCAATCCCGGGCCGGGCGGTTGGGCGGCCCTGTTGCGTTACAACGGCCGCGAGAAGGAATTGTCCGGCGGCGAAGCCACATCCACCAACAACCGCATGGAGTTGATGGCGGCAATCATGGCGCTGGAAACGCTCACCGAGCCATGCCAGATCGTGCTGCATACCGACTCGCAATACGTGCGCCAGGGCATCACCGAGTGGATGTCCGGCTGGGTGCGCCGCGGTTGGAAGACCGCCGGCGGCGACCCGGTCAAGAACCGTGAACTGTGGGAGCGGCTGCATGCGGCCACGCAACGCCACCGCATCGATTGGCGTTGGGTGAAAGGCCACAATGGCGACCCGGACAACGAGCGCGTCGACGTGCTAGCCCGCAATCAGGCCATCGCCCAGCGCGGTGGCAGCGCAACCGCGTAAGCAATCAGCAAGAGGATTCATGCGTCAGATCATTCTCGATACCGAAACCACCGGCCTGGAATGGCGCAAGGGCAACCGCGTCGTCGAAATCGGTGCGGTGGAGCTGCTGGAGCGGCGCCCGAGCGGCAACAATTTCCATCGCTACCTGAAGCCCGATTGCGATTTCGAACCCGGTGCGCAGGAAGTGACCGGGTTGACCCTGGAGTTCCTGGCCGACAAGCCGCTGTTTGCCGATGTGGTCGAGGAGTTCCTGGCCTATATCGACGGCGCGGAGCTGATCATCCACAACGCTGCGTTCGATCTGGGATTCCTGGACAACGAGCTGGCGCTGCTGGGCGACAACTACGGCCGTATCGTCGATCGCGCCACCGTGGTGGATACACTGATGATGGCGCGCGAGCGCTATCCGGGGCAGCGCAACTCGCTGGATGCCTTGTGCAAGCGCCTGGGCGTGGACAACTCGCATCGCCAGTTGCATGGCGCCTTGCTCGATGCGCAGATCCTGGCCGATGTGTACATCGCGCTGACCTCGGGCCAGGAAGAGATCGGCTTTGCCAGTGCCGAGACCGGCCAGCGCAGCGAGCATGGCGAGGGCATGATCACCTTCGATCCGGCGCTGCTGTTGCCGCGCGCACGGGTGGTGGTGACCGCGTCGGAGTCGCAGGCGCACGAGGCGCGCCTGGCGTACCTGCGCAAGAAGGCCGGGCGCGCGCTGTGGGATGCGCCGGTTGAAGAGGTGGCTGCTGCCGGGTAGTGCGGCTGTCGGCAACGGGTGTCCGGCTGTCGCGCGGCGTGGCGATGTGGTGGGAGTGCAGTGCGTCGCTGAAGCCTGGCGATTCTGGGCGCGAGTAGCGCGCACATGAAGGCTGCCGTGCAAGTTCGATGTCAGCGCTTGGCGCGGCTAACAGCTACTTCGATCCGGTCTATTGCGGAGCGCGATGAGCTTGCTCTTGGCTGTGGGCCGTTGATCTGCGGCCTGGCTGCAAGGCCCTTGCCCGCCCACCATCGCAGGACACGCCGCAAGTACGTCCTTGTAGGACCTTACGCGGCATCCATGCCGCGTAAGGTCCCGCGACGGTGGACGGGCAAGGACCAGTCAAGATGGTCGGTGTGCATGGTGTTCAACCAGGCAGCCGACTCATGCTCTGGTGCAGCGCTCTTGCCGGTTCCGGGACCCTTGGCGGCCTGGATGCTGCAAGCGAGTCTTTAGGGCTAGATTGACGGCGTGGTCCGCAGGCGGTGAGGACACCGCACCCTGGGCCGACCAAGCGTTTGTCTGCATCCCACAAGATGCAGTCGACGAAAATCCCGCGCTCACCGCCTGCCGGCGCTCGCTACGCTTCGTTGGCCGCTTTCAGTAGCTGCGCACCAGGATCGCAGTGATGTTGTCCGAGCCGCCGCCATCGAGTGCGGCGGCGACCAGGCATTCGACACATTCCTGCGCGCTGCAATCGGCCTGCGACAGGGTCGCGGCGATCGCGGCATCGTCGACTTCTTCGGTGAGGCCGTCGCTGCACAGCAGCAGCTGCATGCCGGTTTTGAGTTCGCCCTGCATGGTGGCGACATTGAGGTGGACCGGATCGGTGACGCCCAGCGCCTGGGTCACCACGTTGCGATGCGGATGCGCGCGCGCCTGCTCGCTGGTCAGCGTGCCCTGGGCGATGAGTTCCTGCACATAGCTATGGTCCTGGCTCAGCTGCGCTAGCCGTCCGTCGCGCCACAGGTAGGCGCGGCTGTCGCCGACCCAGGCCACTTCGAAGCGCTGGCCCAGCACGCGCGCAGCGACGACGGTGGTGCCCATCGGCAAGGTGTCGTTGCAGCGGCGCGAGGTCTTGATGATCTCTTCGTCGGCGATGCGTACCGCCTGGGCCAGCGGGGTGCCGGCGCGCACCTCGCGCACGATGGTTTCGCGCGCCAGGGCGCTGGCCACTTCACCGCAGGCGTGCCCGCCCATGCCATCGGCCACCAGCCACAGCCCCAGCTCGCTGTCGCCGTAGTACGTGTCCTCGTTGAGGTCACGGCGCAGGCCGACATGGGTAAGGTGTCCGAATTCGAGCATGGGGGGCGGGTCGCCAAGGAAGGAGGTGCGTGACCATCATCGCGGGGCGGCCGGCCCGCAGCAACACGCCGATTGCCGATGCCGCAGGGCGGGTTCACGCCCGGCCCTTCGATCGTGCCGGCGATGCCGGCACGGGCCGCTTGTGGCTTGGCGCCGGTGCCCGTATGATGCACGGCCCCGGGACACTGGGGACCATCTGGAGAGGTGGCAGAGCGGTTGAATGTACCTGACTCGAAATCAGGCAGGCGTTTATAGCGCCTCGGGGGTTCGAATCCCCCCCTCTCCGCCAGATTCGCATCAGCCCCCGCAAGGGGGCTTTTGTTTATGTGTCGCCGCCGCGCGCTGCTGCGCTGGCTACAATCCGCCCGATATCCGTTGGAGGCCTGTCATGTCCGAGATCCTGGTGCCCGTGTCCTTTGGTGAGCTGCTCGACAAGATCGCGATCCTGCAGATCAAGTCCGAGCGCATGAGCGACCCCGTCAAGTTGGCCAACGTGCGCAGCGAGCTGTCCGCGCTGGAGACCAGCTGGATGGCGCATCCGGCCGCCGGCCACGACATCGTGCGTCTGCGTGCTGCGCTCAAGGCCGTCAACGAGCGGCTATGGGTGATCGAGGACGACATCCGGCTCAAGGAGCAGGCGCAGACCTTCGATGACGGCTTCGTGCAGCTGGCGCGCAGCGTCTATATCGAAAACGACGAACGCGCGCGCATCAAGAAAGAGATCAACCTGGCGCTGGGTTCGTCGTACGTGGAAGAGAAGTCGTATCAGGACTATCGCGCTAGCGGCGTCTGACAGCCGCTGACTGCAGGTCTGCGTAACCGATACGCGTGGTGGTCGGTGGGTGCGCGGCGCTTTCCGGTGCGCCGCCACACGTCGAGTCGGCCGGCACCGCGGTGGTCGGTTGCCGCGCGCGTGAGCTGGCGCGGTTTCGTGCTTGTTTCCCGGCCGTCCTGGGCGTTTGCGCCACGGCGCAGCGTGCCGCTTGGCAGCGATTGAACGCCGATCCGGCGCCGGTCCTCAGCGCGGATGATCGCTGCGATAGCGCTCGAATGCGGCGATCGCATCGTCCACGCTGATCAGCGCCATCGCCTGCTCGAACTCGATCTTGCTGCCCCATTTCAGCTGGTCGGCTGGTTTGCCCAGGTATTTGCGGGCGGCTGCGTCATAACGGTCCACGCAGTAGCGCACATCCGAATACGGGCCGCTGCGCAGCGGGTTGCTGGCCGCATGCAGGCCCAGCACCTTGGTGCCCATCGCGTTGGCGATGTGCATCGGCCCGGAATCGGGGGTGACCACCAGATCGGCGCGGGCGAGCAGCGCGGGGAGCTGTTTGAGCGTGTCCTTGCCGACCAGGTCCAGCAGCGGCGCGCGCGCGGCTGCGACGATGGCATCGGCGGTGCTGCGTTCCAGCTCGCTGCGGCCACCGCACAGCACGACCCGCCAGCCTTGGGCTGCGGCATGGTCGGCCAGCGCGGCATGGCGGTCGGGATACCAGTTACGGCGTGGGTGGCTGGAGCACGGCGAAATCATCAGCACCGGGCGGCCATCGTCGTCCCATTGTGCGCGTGCCCAGCGATGCGCCTCGTCGGGAACCGGCAGATCCCAGCGCACCTGGGTCTGGGTCAGGCCGAGCGGCTGCGCGAAGCTGCCGATGGCGTCGAGCACGTGGATGCCGGGGCGGTCGGCGATGCGCTCGTTGACGAACAGGCCGTGCAGGTCCTTGGAACGGCTGCGGTCATAGCCGATCCGCCGCCGCGCCGGCACGAAGGCCGACAGCACATTGGCGCGCAAGGCCACCTGCATCTGCAGCAGCGCATCGAAGCGACCCAATGGCGCCAGCGAGCGGCGTAGCGCGCGCATGCCGGCCACGCCGGTGCGCTTGTCGTAGGCATGGAACTGCACGCCCGGCAGGCCGTCGAGCAATTTCAGCCCGGCCTTGTCGATGATCCAATGCAGCTGGCTGGCCGGAAATCCCGCTTGCAGGGTGCGCACCAGCGGCACCACATGGGTGACGTCACCCAGGGCGGACAGGCGCAGCAGGCATAACGAGGCGGGCGTAGAAGCCATGGTGTTGTTAGACTCGATAGATGGTTTCTTTCGACGCCACTGAAGCGCTGGCGCCGTACCGCGAAGGCCGCGGCTATGGCGCCATTCTGTTCGACCGCGAACGGCTGCGGCAAGCCGATGCCGGGCTGTTTTCGCCGCAACGCTGGGGCGACAGGGCGCGGCCGGTCGACGAAGGTGGGCGGGGTGGGGCGTGGTTCGTGGATGCGCCATTCGGTCACAGCGTGTTGCGGCAGTACCTGCGCGGCGGCATGGCCGCGCGCGTGAGCCGCGATCACTATCTGTGGAAGGGCGCCGGGCGCACGCGCAGCTTTGCCGAGTTCCGGCTGATGCGCGAATTGCTCAAGCGCAAGCTGCCGGTGCCGCGCCCGTTGGCGGCCTGTTACTTGCGCGAGGGGCTGAGTTATCGCGCTGCATTGTTGATGGAACGCCTGGAGAACGTGCGCTCGCTCGCCGAGCATGCGCAGGTCGCCGGGCGCGGTGCGCCGTGGGAAGAAACCGGGCGGCTGATCGCGCGCTTTCATCGCGCCGGCCTGGATCATGCCGATCTCAACGCGCACAACATCCTGTTCGATGCCGGCGGGCATGGCTGGTTGATCGATTTCGACCGCGGCGTGTTGCGCATTCCGGCCACGCGCTGGCGCGAGCGCAATCTCAAGCGCCTGCATCGCTCGCTGCTCAAGCTGCGCGGCAACCGCAGCCGCGAAGAGGTCGACAAGGATTACGAGCGCCTGCATCGCGCGTACGAACTGGCCTGGGGCCGGGGCTACTAATGAACTGGGCGTTGCGGGTGCAAGGGGTCGGCAATGCGTCGGCGGTGGCGCTCGGTTCGCCGATGGCCACCATCGAGCGCGCCGGCGCGCCGTGGCTGACCATCGATTGCGGCAGCGAAGGGCTGACTGCCTACCAGGCCCAGTATGGTCATCTGCCGCAGGCAGTCTTCATCACCCATGTGCATCTGGACCACGTCGGCGGGCTGGAACGGCTGTTCGTGGACAGCTATTTCTCCCAACGCCGCGGGCGCACGCGCCTGTACGTGCCGGCGCCGGTGGTGCCGTTGCTGCAGCGGCGGATCGCCGACTACCCGAACGTGCTGGCCGAGGGCGGCGCGAACTTCTGGGATGCGTTCCAGCTGGTGCCGGTCGGCGACGCGTTCTGGCACGACGGTGTGCGGCTGGAAGTGTTCCCGGCGCGCCACCACTGGCCGGAGACCGCCTACGGGCTGCGGCTGAAGGGGGCGCTGGTCTGGAGCGGCGACACCCGGCCGATCCCGGAAATGCTGGCCCGCTACGCCGATGACAGCGAGCTCATCGCGCATGACTGCGGCGTTCACGGCAACCCGTCGCATACTGGGGTGGACGATTTGGAGCGGGAATACCCGCAGGACCTGTTGAGCCGCATGCTGCTGTACCACTACGCCAGCGACGCCGACGGCGACGTGCTCCGCGCACGCGGCCATCGCGTGGCCGTGCCTGGACAACATCTGCCGCTGGCGGAGCCGACCGCGGCCATGGTGCCCTGATGGGCGCCCTGCTGTCGCCGAATTTGACCGCCGCGCCGATGCAGGACCGCTATGGCCGGCCGCTGCGCGACCTGCGTCTGTCGGTCATCGAGGCCTGCAATTTCCGCTGCGGTTACTGCATGCCGGCCGATCGCGTGCCCGACGACTACGGATTCGATGCGCAGCAGCGCCTGAGTTTCGATCAGCTGGAAACGCTGGTGCGTGCTTTCGTCTCGGTCGGCGTCACCAAGGTGCGCCTGACCGGTGGCGAGCCGCTGTTGCGTCGCGATCTGCCCAGCCTGATCGCGCGCCTGACCACGATCGAAGGCATCGAGGATCTGGCGTTGACCACCAACGGCACCTTGCTCGCGCGTCAGGCGGTGGCGCTGCGCCAGGCCGGGCTGCGCCGGATTACCGTCAGCATGGATGCGCTGGATCCGGAGCTGTTCAGGCGCATGAGCGGCAACCGCGGCGAGATCGCGCAGGTGCTGGCCGGTATCGCCGCGGCCGAGCCGGCCGGCTTCCAGCGCCTGAAGATCAACTGCGTGGTGCAGCGTGGCGTCAACGAAGATCAGGTGCTGCCCCTGGTGGAGCACTTCCGTGGCAGCGGCCACGTGCTGCGCTTCATCGAGTTCATGGATGTGGGCAGCTGCAATGGCTGGACGGCCGATGCGGTGGTGACCTCGGCGCAACTGCACGCGCGCATCCACGCGCGCTGGCCACTGGTGCCGCTGGATGCCAATTACACCGGCGAAGTGGCGCAGCGGCATGCATTTGCCGATGGCGCCGGCGAGGTGGGTTTTGTCAGTTCGGTCAGCGTGCCGTTCTGCGGCGATTGCCAGCGCGCACGCGTGTCGGCCGACGGACAGCTCTACACCTGCCTGTTCGCCAGCCAGGGCCATGACCTCAAGCCAGCCTTGGCTGCGGGCGAGCATGGATTGTCCGAGCATCTGCGTGCGCGCTGGAGCGTGCGTGGCGACCGCTACAGCGAGGTGCGCGCATCGACACCGCGCCGTGGCAAGCCGGTGGAGATGTTCCTGATCGGCGGGTAAGGCACTGCTGTTCCATCCAGGCGCCCCGTTCACCGAGAATGTCGCATCCTGAGCGCCTGTCATCGTGTCGTTTCCCATGCCTGCAAAATCCCGTTCCGCACGCCTGACCCACCTGGACGATTCCGGACTGCCCACGATGGTGGATGTCTCGGACAAGGCGGTCACTGCGCGCAGCGCCACCGCCCAGAGCCGGGTGCGTTTTCCGGCCGCCGTCGCCGCACAGTTGCGTGCCAACGGCTTGCGCAGCGCCAAGGGCGGCATCGTGGAGACCGCGGTGATCGCCGGCACCATGGCGGTCAAGCGCACGCACGAGTTGATTCCGTTCTGCCACCCGCTGCCGATCGATGTGTGCCGGTTCGAGATCGACTGGGCGGGCGATCAGCTGCTGGACATCCGTTGCACGGTGCGCTGCGTGCATCGCACCGGTGTGGAAATGGAAGCGCTCACCGGTGCCAGCGTGGCGGCCCTGACGGTCTACGACATGTGCAAGGCGTTGTCGCACGGCATGAGCATCGGCCCGACCAGGCTGGTGTCCAAACGCGGTGGCAAGCGCGATATCGGAGCAGGACAATGAGCACGACAGTGACGGTGCTGTATTTCGCCAGCCTGCGTGAGGCAGCGGGCATTGCCAGCGAGCAGGTGCAATCGCAGGCGCAGGACCTGCGCGCGCTCTATGCCGAACTCGATACACGCCATGGCCTGCGCTGGACGCCGGCGCAGCTGCGCGTGGCGGTGGATGGCGCGTTCGCACGCTGGGAGGACGGCGTGCGCGATGGCAGCGAAATCGTGTTTATTCCGCCGGTATCGGGAGGTTGAGCATGAGCGAGCAGACTTCCGCCCTGTTTGCGCTTTCCGACGTGCCTTTGCCGGTCGACAGCTTGCGCGCTGCGCTGGAACACCCGCATGCCGGCGCATTCGCCAGTTTCGAAGGCTGGGTACGCAATCACAATGAGGGCCGCAGCGTGGCCGGGCTGCGCTACGAGGCCTACGCCGCGCTGGCGCAGGCCGAAGGCCAGCGCGTGCTCGACGAGGCAATGAGTCGGTTTGCCATCGTCAACGCCTACTGCGTGCACCGCGTGGACGAGCTGCGCATCGGCGACATGGCGGTATGGGTAGGCGTCAGCGCGGCGCATCGCGGCGCCGCATTCGATGCCTGCCGCTTCATCATCGACGAGGTCAAGGCGCGCGTGCCGATCTGGAAGCACGAGCATTACCTGGAAGGCGATGCGGGCTGGCTGCATCCGCAATCGCAATCGCAGACGCAGTAGCGCGTCTCGCAGGTCAGGCGCTGCGGGAACATTCAGGCGCTGCGGGAACATCAAGAGATCAGGTTGGTGTCCCGCCGGTTGACCGCGCCGGGGAACGTCTGACGTTGCGCGTATCTCAAAGCCGTCGCCGCGGCCGGTGCAAATCACTGGTCGGCTTTGAGCATGGCCGCAAAGTGCCGAGTCGCAGTAGTGCTTGCATACCGTCTACATTGCACTCGAATGCGTGCGGCATCTGTCTGGGATTGGGGTGGTGTCCCCGCCGGTTGACCTCGGCGCCCGCATCAATCGATACCGTTGCTGCCTTCCGGCCCTGGCGGGATTTTCGATCTAGCGTCGCGAGGGACCGACGGGGCCACCATAAGACGTGGGCCACTGGCGTGACCCTGGATCCATGCAATCGCGTTGCAGGATCATGAAACTGGCGGAGAGAGGGGGAGGTACTGATCCCGATCCAACTTCCTGACTCTCCTACAGCCACGCAAACCAGGAAGGTGTCCTGCTTTGTGGTCTGCCATTGTAGCGGCTTGCTCATGCATGTTGCTAGTCTCGGTGATCGGCTTTCCGTCGGTCACGGGAGGGCGCGCGGAGGTGGTGATACCCGAATCCGCATCATTGGTTGAAGATGGGACGGACTCCAAGATCAATCACCACCACTCATTCCCGTAAGCAGGGGACATCCCCGAAGCCTTCAATCAGTCGCCTTGCGGCACCAAGAGGAAGTAGCGTATAGGCGGTCATTGAGGCTGGGCTCCTCTCTACCTGGAGGAAAGCGACTGTTCCTAAACCTATCCAACTCAACGGCAGTTGGATACTGGGCTCGGCGAAGCGGGAGTGGCGGCTTCCGTGAAGAGACCCTCAGTGACAAGGTGCTGGGCAGGTGATCTTGGAGAACTTCTACATTGATCGCGGTAGCTTGTCCGATAAAGCGGAGACGCCTGCTAGTTGCGATCCGCCGGTCGGGCACTTTGCCGACATTCAGGCTAGATCGTAAAGAACGGTAGGGGAGGGGCCCGCGCGAAGGCGCTGCTAATCTGGTGTTCTGGATTGCTCCCGGAGGCGCTTTGCCTTCTAGCAGCATTGGCGATTGTGATGGGTTCGGCTATCGCATCAAAGGTCTTACACGCCACTGCTGTTGCAAGATTTATGGATCTGTGGTAATTGTTCTTCATGGCCGATCTAATCATCCACTCCGAGTCCGAAGACCGCAAAGTCCTTGATAGTCTTATAAAGGCAATGAGGATTCCTAACACTGTGTTGTCTTACGACATCAAGGTTGGAGATGACTCAAGCGGGGATTCTTCGTTGTTTGTCAAACTGAAGGTGAACGAAAAGTCCGTAGCTTCTAGTTCAAAGAGATTTAAGGAGTTGAGAAGTTTCGCTGACGAGGTGCAGAAGGTTGCGCTGAGCCGGGGCGTTTCCCGCTGGCCTTATGTCGAGCTAGTTAGTGGGATGGGTAAAAAGCGTTAATGGCGCTTCCTCAAGACCTCCTGCGTCAAGCAAGGCATTTGGCGACGAAAGAAAAGAGAAGGCCGCAACAGGCTAGTCTCAGGCGAGCGATTTCAACCGCCTACTACGCCCTATTTCACCTTTTGTCGTCAGAGGCCGCAAGCCTCGTGAGCCCCGCCAAGCCCGCGGGGATCGGACGACACATCCAAAGGGCACTTACTCATGGCGACATGAAAAGTGCGGCCAAGGGTATTTCTCAGCCTAACTTAGGTAGGCCGTATTCAGCGTTAATATCAACAGCAGTCCTGCCTGAACTGGCTGACGTGGCGCGTCATTTTGTCACTCTTCAAGAAGAGCGACATGCTGCTGATTACGACATAAATAGAACATTTGATAGATTACATGCGGTAGCGCAGGTCAGCTTGGCGGAAGCTGCTTTTAAAAAGTGGGCCGCTGTTCGGGGAAAGCCCCAAGCCAATGTCTTTCTAATGATGTTATTTTTCGGAAAAGCGCTTTCAGCTAGATAGCGGTGGCAGAGGTGAAGTAAGTGAGCGTTATTGAGTTCCCTGACTTCATAAATAAAGTGTCCACCCAAGGATGAACGGCCCTGAATTTGAAGCAGTCAGAGGTCCTCTCAAATACATCATTTATATTCTAAAAATCCGCATACCTTGGGTGAGCTTGCTCCTAGGAATCGGTTACCAACAAGTCGGCAAGGAAAAGGGTGGGCCAAGCCTCTGTCAGGTCTATGGCACGATCCGTCGCCAACGGCTTCGTCGATGTGGAGTCAAAGCCGGGGCAGGGCGGGTGCTTCACCTTGGGCGTTCCTTGTCCTTGATGGAAGCTGTATTGCGGCGTGGAGCGCCGCAGCAAGCCAACGTCGCATTCCTGAGTAGTGTTTGCTGTCTAGCGCGTCAGTTGCGCATACAGAACAAACAGAAACATGGGCAGCCCGCTGAGCACCGAGGTGACCCAAAAAGCCCCCATGACGGTCAGCGGGGTCATGACCCACCACTGCCACCAGCTGAAGCCGCGATCACGTTGACGTGCCATATGAGCCTCGAAAGCGTAAAGGCGCTCCGCCTTCCGCAGGCTTCGGCGAGCCATCAGGGGCCCAATGATGAAGCCGAAGGGGCCCAGGAACAGCAGGCTGAGCGAGAACCACCAAAAGAAGCGGTTGTGGGGCGTCATGACTTTCTTGAGAGCAGCGCGCTGCACGCCGTCCCCACCAAGCCCACCCACGGTGCCAGCGGACGTTCCAACCATCGAATCGGTCTTCGTGCTCATTTGGCGTAGGCCCTCCAGTTGCCGTCGGCCTTCGCATAGCGCAAGTTCTTGTTGACCGGCACGGGGACCTGCCGACCGGCAATCTCCAGGACCACCTGGCCGCGCGTGTCGCAGCGATAGCCGTCGGCGCCTTCCGCTTCCACGCAGCCGGTCAGTTCGAAGTTTTTGACGCCGGTGACTTGGCCGGCGCCGCTGTCTTTCAGCAGCCGGACAAGGGCGTCCTTGGCGTTCTCAGAGGGGGGCTTGTCGCTGCAGGCGGTCAGGCCGAGGACCATGGTCAACGAGACCAAGCCAATCCATGCGTGTTTCATGTCGTTCCTTTTGCTGGGTAATGGGAAGGAGGCCGAAGAGGGGCCTTACTTGTCTCGGTTGCCGTCCGGCTTGAAGCCAGCAATCCAGACCCTGTTGTCCTTGAAGGGCGTCAGCATTCCGGAGGGGCCCGGGTGCAGGTCGGCGGTCTGGATGAAGCCGCTGACCCACGCCACACGCAGTGCCACGTCCACAGCGCGGTCAGCGACGCCAGGGCGGCTCACGTTGACCACAAAGGGCTGAGCTGGTGGGTTGGGACCGGTGGAGCGCTGGGCGCCTGTGTTGGGGTTGCTGGGCGGCACGCGGATGCCGTTGAGCGAGTCGCGGCCTTTCCACAGCGCTGCGCTGTTGAGCTCCGCCGTCTCGCCCAGGTCGTCCGTTTCCGTCACGGCAGCATCGAAGCAGGTGCGGAAGGTCTCGACGCTCGAGGCAGTAGAGCTGGTCCAGATGCGGGCTTCGGTCGTCCAACAGGGCAAGGAGGCGCCCCACTCAGTAAAAGTGAGCGCCACCCGGGGCCAGTCCAGCTTCCCGAGCTGGGCTTGCTGATGGTTGTCGCCCTTGAAGAGCCCGGGCAGCTTCCCAGGACCACTGACAGGCTCATAGATCGAGCCCGTCCCCTGGCTGCCGGCCTTGGTGCCGGCGTTCGGCTTGAGGCCGACCATCTGCTTGCCCGTGTCGGCCAACCCCTTTCCGAGTTGACGGAAGAAGCCGGGCTTCTGTTCTTGTGCGTCCTGGGCCTGGGCGGCGCCGGCCACGGTCAATGCGAGCAGGGCTGCGCCTGCGATCCTTGCGATGTCCATGAAATCCCCGTGTGTTGGTAGAGGGTGCTACATTTCATGAAGAGTCTGCCATGCAGTGGAGGAGCAAGTCATGCTGTTCGGCCAACTTTTCAACATCTGTTCACGTGCCGAAAGCTTCTCCCCGAGCTCTCTTTGCTGCCCGCCTAAAACAGGCTCGGGAACTGCAAGGCATCCCAAGCCAGCGGGCTTTGGGGGTGCTGATGGGGCTCGATAAGAAGTTGGCCAGCAGCCGGGTCAACCGCTACGAGAACGAGACCAGTGGAATTGACTTGGATGGGCTGGGGAAGCTGGCCGAGACGCTCGGGGTGCCGATGGCCTACCTAGTTGCTGAGGACGATCAAACGGCTGAAGCGATATTGGCAATGGGGAAAATGTCAGCCGAGGACCGGGCAAAGGCTCTGGCTTGGCTCCGGAAGTTCACGCGTTAGACGCGCACGGATTGGCGTTGCTGTCGCCGGTGTGTCCATGGAAGGGGCCGCATGTTCATCTATGTTGACGAGTCCGGCAGCTTCGTTCCGGCGACGAGGAGCGATAGTTGGTGTGTTGTTGCAGGGTATGTCGTGCCAGAGGTTGCCAGGAGGCGGGTCGAGCGGTCACTAAGAGCGGCTAACAAAACCCTTGAATTCTGTTGAGTCGGCGACAACATTGCCGGCATGACACGTCGCAACGAGATCCCTAGTGCGCTTTGG